>JAADIJ010000059.1 GCA_013151335.1 Alphaproteobacteria bacterium
ACCAACGGAGCCATCACAGAGGACATTGTACTTCAGTACTTGGAAAAGCACATCCAAAATCCTACCGACGCCAGTCGGTAGTGGTTTAGTTTTGGCTCTGTTGGTGGCCCTGAGCGGCGTACTGAGATCGTTACGCTGGCGAACGGATTTGAGGAGCGCAATAGTCCTTGGGCCGACAGTCGCAGGCGCTATGATGCCGGTGTTGGTATGCGCAGCTTGGACGATATCGAGACTTTGATCGGCTTTTTTGAGGCGCGTCAGGGGCAACTTTATGGGTTTCGCTGGAAAGATTGGACTGACTTTAAATCTTGCGCGCCCTCGTCTGATGTGGCGATGGGTGATCAGGCGATTGGGGTAGGTGACGGGGTCAACAAAGTTTTTCAGCTGGCAAAAACCTATCTGTCGGGGCCGCATCAATATGAGCGGCGGGTCACAAAACCTATTTCTGGCACGATTTTGGCGGCGGTTGCGGGGGATGCGCAGGTTGAAACTGTGCATTTCACGCTTGATGAAACGACGGGGTTGATCTCGTTTGTGGACGCGCCTGCTGACGGGGTTTTGGTGAGTGCAGGGTTTGAGTTTGACGTGCCGGTCCGGTTTGATGCGGAGCGGATCGAGATGTCGTTGGCGAGCTTTTCTGCTGGTGAGATCCCTAATGTGCCGGTGGTTGAGGTGCGGGTCTGATGCGGGTTATTCCAGAGAAGCTGGCCGCTCATCTGGCTGGTGGCGCGACCAGTCTTTGCCGTTGTTGGCGTCTGTCGCGGCGTGACGGGGTGGTGATGGGGTTTACCGATCATGACCGTGATATTAACTTTGACGGGGTGAGTTTTCGCGCCGGCACTGGCCTGGATGCGGCGGCGATTTATCAAACCACCGGTCTGAGTGTGGATAACAGTCAGGCGGTTGGCGCGCTCAGTGATTTTGGTCTTGATGACGTCGATATTCGTGCTGGTCGCTATGATAGGGCCGAGGTGTTGGCGTGGCTGGTGAACTGGCGAGATGTGAGCCAGCGCCTGTTGCAGTTTCGTGGCAGCATTGGTGAAATTCGCCGCAATGGCGGGGTTTTTGAGGCGGAGTTGCGCGGGTTGAGCGAGGCGCTTAATCAGCCCGAGGGGCGGGCTTATCACAAAAATTGCAGTGCGGTTTTGGGGGATAGCGCGTGCAAGTTTGACGTGTTGCAGCCCGGCTATTTTACCGATGCTGCGGTGTTGCAGGTGGCTGGGCGGGGGAAGTTGGTTTTCGCCGGGCTGGTTGATTTTGCCGAGGGGTGGTTTGAAAAAGGGCTGGTGCGGGTCTTGGGCGGTGTCGGTGCGGGGCTGAGCTCTGTCATTCAGGCGGATCGGTTTTTGGGCGGGGAGCGGCTGGTCGATCTGTGGCAGGAATTGCCGGTCGATCTGGCGGTTGGCGATATGGTTCGGCTGGAGGCGGGGTGCGACAAGCGTGTTGAGACCTGTCGACTGAAATTTCATAACTTTCGGAATTATAGAGGTTTTCCGCAGATCCCCGGTGCGGATTGGGCGATGTCTTATCCAACGAAATCTGGGGTGAATAATGGTGGGAAGCTGCTGTGAGCGGTGAAGAGGCTCTTGCGGTGGCGCGGGAATGGATTGGCACGCCTTATCTGCATCAGGCCTCAGCCAAGGGGGCGGGGGCGGATTGTTTGGGGCTTTTGCGCGGGGTTTGGCGCGAAATTTTGGGCGCCGAACCGGAAGCGCTGCCCGCCTATACGCCCGATTGGTCCGAGCCTGCGGGGGTTGAGGAATTGTGGCAGGGGGCGATGCGCCATCTAGTGGCAAAACCTCTGGGGGCGGCTGCGCGGGGCGATATTTTACTGTTTCGGATGCATCCGCGCGCGGTTGCAAAGCATCTGGGGATTGCCGGACGTATCGGCGGAAACGCCAGTTTTATTCACGCATATGCCCACTCGGGCGTGGTTGAGAGCCCGCTTTCGGCCCCTTGGGCGCGCCGCGTGGTTGCGAGATTTGAATTTCCACAACGGAGGGTCTGATGGCCACATTAGTTTTATCTGCGGTCGGGGCCTCGCTTGGGAGCGCTGTTGGCGGCTCGGTTTTGGGGATGAGTTCGGCGGTGATCGGGCGCGCGGTCGGGGCCACTTTTGGGCGGATGATCGACCAGCGTGTGTTGGGGCAAGGCTCGGACGTGGTGCCCAGCGGGCAAATCGATCGGTTTCATTTGTCGGGCGCGAGCGAGGGTGAGGCGATTGCGCGCTCGTTTGGTCGGGTGCGATTGGGCGCTCAGGTGATCTGGGCCTCGCGGTTTTTGGAGAGTGTCGTCACCACTGGCGGGGGCGGTAAGGGGACGGGCGCGCGGGCGGCGCGTAGTATATGCTTATTCGGTGAGCTTGGCGCTGGCGCTCGGCGAAGGGGTGGTGACGCAAATCGGTCGGGTTTGGGCCGACGGGATCGAGGTGGCCAAGGATGATTTCAACTGGCGACTTTACGTCGGCGATGAGGCGCAATTGCCGGACCCAAAGATTGAGGCGGTACAGGGGGTTGGTATGGCTCCGGCGTTTCGTGGCACGGCTTATGTGGTGTTTGAGGATCTCGATTTAGGGAGGTTTGGCAACCGGGTGCCGCAGTTTAGTTTTGAGGTTTTCCGTCGGGCGCAACCTGCTGGTGGCAGCTCTGATCCGGGGGCGACGATCAGTGGGGTCGCGCTTATTCCGGGAACGGGCGAGTACACGTTGGCGACGACGCCGGTGCATTTTCAGTATGGTCCGGGGGTTAATAAATCGGCCAATGTGAACTCGGCCAGTGGTAAAACCGACTTTGCGACCTCAATTGAGGAGTTGCGCGGTGAGTTAACCAATTGCAAGTCAATTTCAATGGTGGTGTCGTGGTTTGGTGACGATTTGCGCGCGGATCGCTGTCAGTTGACGCCGAAAGTCGAGCAGGTGGCTTTTGACGGCGTGGGGATGCCTTGGCAGGTTTCAGGTCTTGCGCGTGCGGGAGCGTTGACGGTCAGTCAGGTTGATAAGCGGCCAATTTTTGGCGGTACGCAAGCGGATGCATCGGTGATCGAGGCGATTACGGAAATTCGTGCTGGCGGGCAAGAGGTGATGTTTTATCCGTTTATTTTGATGGATATTCAGGCAGCGAACGGTCTGGCTGATCCGTGGTCGGGCGCTGGCGATCAGCCAGTGATGCCGTGGCGGGGGCGAATCACGTTGGCGGCGGCTCCGGGACAGGCGGGGTCGAGTGACCAAACTGCGGCGGCGGATGGCGAGGTTGCGGCGTTTTTTGGCGCGGCGGCGGTCACAGATTTCGTGGTCGGCACGGGGAGCGTGGCCTATAACGGGCCGCCAGAGTGGTCTTATCGCCGGTTTATTTTGCATTATGCGCATCTGTGTAAGCTTGCGGGTGGGGTTCAGTCGTTTTGCATTGGCTCGGAGCTGCGCGGATTGACGCAAATTCGCGGAGCGGGCGGCAGTTTTGTGGTAGTTCAGGCGCTTATGGCCTTGGCAGCGGATGTGCGCTCTATATTGGGAGCGACCACAAAGATCGGCTATGCGGCCGACTGGTCGGAGTATTTTGGCTATCACCCTGAGGATGGCTCGGGCGATGTTTTGTTCCATCTTGATCCTCTTTGGGCGAGTGCGGATATCGACTTCATTGGAATTGATAATTACATGCCGCTGTCAGATTGGCGCGATGGGGATGCGCATCTTGATGCCCCGTTTGGGTCGATCTATGCGCCTGATTACCTGAAGGGAAATGTGGCTGGAGGCGAGGGGTTTGACTGGTATTATGCCAATGACACCGCGCGCAAGTTTCAAAAGCGTAGCCCGATTGTTGACGCTGAATTTGGCGAAGACTGGGTCTATCGTTTCAAGGATATTCGCGGTTGGTGGTCGGCTGAGCATCATGATCGAGTGGGGGGCATACGACAGGCAAATCCGGCGGCTTGGCTGCCCGAAAGTAAGCCGATCTGGTTTACAGAATATGGCTGCGCGGCGATTGACAAGGGGACCAACCAGCCCAATGCGTTTTTGGATGCGAAATCGTCGGAGTCGCAAAAGCCCTATTTTTCCAATGCGTTAAGGGATGATTTGATTCAGTCACAATATTTGCGGGTGACCCATGATTACTGGGTTGATCCGGTCAATAATCCGGTCTCAAACGTGTTTGGTGCGAGCATGATCGACATGCAGCACGCCCATGTCTGGGCTTGGGACGCGCGACCTTGGCCTGCGTTTCCGGCTAATTTGGCGCTGTGGTCGGATGGGGTGAATTATGCGCGCGGACACTGGCTCAATGGTCGGCTCGGGGCGCAATCGCTGGCGGATATCGTTGCTGAGACTTGCGAGAAGGCGGGGGTTTTCGATCTGGATACGAGCCAGCTTTATGGCGGTGTCAGAGGCTATGTCGTTAGCGATACCACCTCGGCGCGGGCGGCGTTGCAGCCTTTGATGATGGCGTTTGGGCTGGATGCGATTGAGCAGGACGGCGTGTTGCGGTTTCGCAGTCGTGACGCAAAAGCGGTTGCGGAAATATCGGTCGATCAGGTGGTTTGGACCGGGCAGGATACGGGCTCGGTTGAGGCGTTGCGCTTGCCTGAGGCGGAGACGGCGGGGCAGGTGAGAATCGGCTATATTCGCGCCGATGGCGGGTATGAGGCCGGGGCGGCGAACGCGATTTTTGCCGATGAACGAGCGCAAGGTGTCAGCCAGAGCGAGCTGCCGGTGGTAATGTCGGCGGGCGAGGCCGGAGCCACGGCGGAACGTTGGTTGGCGGAGGCGCGGGTGGCTCGCGAAACTCTTGGGTTCTCGCTACCTCCATCGCAGATGGCGCTTGGGGCGGGGGATGTGGTGACGGCGCCAAAATCGCTTGGCGGTGGGCTTTATCGCATTGATCGTGTGGAGGATACAGGGGCGCGACGGCTGGAGGCAGTACGGGTTGAGCCGTCGGTATATGCGCCGGTCAACAAGGTTGAAACTGGTGGGGTGGTGAGTGATTTTGTGGCTCCGGTTCCGGTATTTCCGGTATTTCTTGATCTGCCGTTACTGACCGGAAAAGAGCTGCCGTATGTGCCGCATATTGCAGTCACGGCGACGCCCTGGCCTGGCTCGGTTGCGCTTTATTCGTCGTCTAGCGATGCAGGATATACACTTAATCGGCTGATCGAGCGCTCGTCTGTGATCGGGATTACCCAGTCGGCATTGTCGCGGGCTGAGGGCGGTCGTTGGGATATGGGGGCTGGCGTTAATGTGAAAATGTTCGGTGGTTCGGTGGCGTCGGCGACGCGAGAGGCGGTGCTTAACGGGGCCAATGTGGTGGCGATTGGCAATGGCGTTGATGATGTTTGGGAGGTGTTTCAGTTTAGTGATGCGGTGCTTCAGGTGGATGGGAGTTTTACGCTTAAAACCTTGCTGCGGGGGCAGGCAGGGACTGAGGGCATCGTCCCGAATTTCTGGCCTATTGGCAGTTATGTGGTCGTGATGGATGGTGTGCCGGCGCAGATTGATCTGGCGCTGTCGGCGCGTGATTTGGCGCGGCATTATCGGGTTGGACCGGCGCAGAGAGCTTTGACAGACGTCTCGTATCTCCATGAAATCAGGGCGTTTTCCGGGATTGGGTTGCGCCCCTATGCGCCGTGTCATCTGTGCTCAGACAAGGGCGCAGGTGGTGATCGCAGCTTTAGCTGGGTTCGTCGCACTCGGATTGACGGTGACAGTTGGGCCTCGGTTGATGTGCCGCTTGGTGAGGCGTTTGAGGCCTATGTTTTGCGGGTGTTTCAGGGGGCAGTATTGCGTCGTGAGGTGAACCTGAACGCGCCCATGTGGACCTACACGGCGGTCGAGCAGACAGCCGATGGATTGGGCGGGCCTTACCGGGTTGAAGTGGCCCAGATTTCACAGCGTTTCGGCGCAGGACTATTTGTAAGGATTGATTTAAATGGCTGATACTACACAGTTTAAATTGCCGCTGGTGCAAGCGGCGCAAGCGCAAAAACATGTGACGGTGAACGAGGCGCTGGCGCGACTGGATGCGCTGGCGCAGGTGCGACTTGGCTCGATCTCGCTGGTCACGCCTCCGGTTTTGGTTGGCGACGGGGAGGCCTATTTTGTGCCAGTTGGCGCGGTCAATGACTGGGGCGGGCAGGTCGGACAGATTGCGATCTATGCCAATGGTGGGTGGGTGTTTGTGCCCCCAGCAATCGGCTGGCACGCCTATGTGGTGGATATTGCCAAAGAGGCGATTTTTGATGGGGCCAAATGGCGGCCAGAGGCGAGTGCGCTCGCAACTGGCGGGGCGGGTACGTTTCATCGGGTTACAGAATTTGATCAAATTATTTCGGCTGGCACTAATATCTCTACCAGTGTTTTGATCAAAAATGGGCAGCAGGTAATCGGCGTGACTGGGCGGGTTATTGATGCGATTACCGGAACTGGCGTGACGGGTTGGGAACTGGGGGTTGCGGCCTCGACCAACCGTTATGGTAGCGGGTTGGGCATCGGCAAAAACTCGTGGCTGCGAGGGTTGAGCGGGACACCGGTGACCTACTGGGCGGACACGCCGCTGGTTTTGACGGCGCTTGGGGGTAATTTTGCTGGTGGAACGGTACGTTTGGCGATCCACAGTGTCGAGCTTGAATATCCGCGCACCGTTTAAGATATGTGATGGATTTCTAACTATATGCGTGGGTAATTTCTTGCTCTGAGGCCTTTACTGGCGCGGTTTCTTGGCTATGTAATGGTGTCAAATATTGAGACGCGAGGAAGCAGCATGGCCGAAAAGCAGGTAAAAGTTGCAGGGTTTGACCCGGTTTGGAGCAGAATTCGCGACGAGGCACGTGAGATCGTTGATCGAGAGCCAATTTTGGGTGGCTTGGTACATTCTGGCATTTTGCATCACAACAATCTTGAACGCTCGTTGTCTTATCGTATGTCGCTGAAACTGGCGTCTGGCGAAATGACCGATCAGATTTTGCGTGAAATTGTTGATGAGGCTTATCAAGCGGACCCGTCTTTAGGGCAATCGGCGCGGGCGGATATTGTTGCGGTGTTTGAACGCGATCCGGCCTGTCATAGATTTATCCAGCCGCTGCTATTTTTCAAGGGGTTTCAAGGAGTTCAGGCTTATCGTGTGGCGCATTGGTTGTGGTTGAACGGTCGTAAGGAGCTGGCGTATTTTTTGCAGATGCGGGTGTCTGAGGCGTTCGGCATTGACATTCATCCCAACGCGCAGATTGGGCAAGGGATCATGATTGACCACGCCCACTCGATCGTGATTGGCGAGACGGCGGTCGTCGGGGATAACGTTTCGATGCTGCATTCGGTTACGCTTGGCGGTACGGGTAAAGCGGATGGGGACCGGCATCCCAAGATTGAAAACGGGGTGTTAATCGGGGCCGGGGCCAAGGTTTTGGGCAATATTACGGTGGGGTATTGCACGCGGATTGCCGCAGGCTCGGTGGTGTTGGAAACGGTTCCGCCCTGCAAAACGGTCGCGGGTGTTCCGGCCAAGATCGTCGGCGAGGCGGGGTGTGCGCAGCCGTCTGTTATGATGAACCAGTTGATTGGCGACGCCGATTGAACGGCGACGCCGGATGTTGCGCGCGGGTCAGGCAAGCATAGAAATCGGATCTTCGAGATAGGCTTTGACGGCGGTCAGAAATTGGGCACCGAGTGCGCCATCAATTACCCGATGATCGACCGAAAGCGTGACCGACATGACGGTTGCAATTGCAAGCTCGCCCTCGGCGTTGACCACGGGCCGCTTTTCGCCAGCGCCGATGGCTAGGATCGAGCCGTGAGGCGGGTTAATTACCGCGTCGAAGTTCTGAATGCCCATCATGCCGAGATTTGAGATGGCAAAACTGCCGCCTTGATATTCGTGGGGGGCGAGTTTTCGTGTGCGGGCACGGGCGGCGAGGTCTTTCATTTCAGCCGAAAGTGTTGACAGGGTTTTGGTGTCGCTGTCGCGTAAAACCGGGGTGAACAGGCCGCCTTCGATGGCGACGGCGACGGCGACGTCGGAGGGTTTTAGGCGTAGGATGCGGTCTCCGGCCCAGACGGCGTTGCAGTCGGGCACGTCTTGCAGGGCCATGGCGCAGGCTTTGATGATATAGTCGTTAACGCTGAGTTTGATACCGCGGTTTTCCAGCCCGTTGTTCATCTGGCCGCGCAGTTTTAGCAGCGCGTCAAGATGGATGTCGCGGCGCAGGTAGAAATGCGGGATGGTTGATTTGGCCTCGGTCAGGCGGGCGGCGATGATTTTGCGCATGCCGTCGAGCTTGACCTCTTCAAATTCGCGGTCGGCAAACATTGCCTTGATCGCGTCGGCATCGGGCGATGGCTTGGCCGCTTGCGCGGGAGCTGGCTGTGCTGCGACGGTTTTGGCCGGGGCGGAGGCGTTTTCTACATCGGCTTTGACGATGCGGCCTTTGGGGCCGGAACCGGTGATATTGGCCAGATCGAGGCCCTTATCGGTGGCGATGCGACGTGCGAGCGGGGTTGCGAATAGGCGCGATCCTTTTGCGCTTGATGGTGCAACTGGCGCTGTGGTGGTGGTTGGTTTTGGCGCGGGTTCGGCCTCTGGAGTCGAGGTGGTTGGCGTTGCGGCGGGCTGTGCTGCGGTGATATCGGCGGCGGTTTCGCCGTCTTCGAGCAAAATGGCGATAGCGGTATTTACAGGCACGTTTTCCTGCCCTTCGGAGACGAGAATTTTGCCGATGATGCCTTCATCGACGGCCTCAAATTCCATTGTCGCCTTGTCGGTTTCGATCTCTGCGAGAAGGTCGCCTGAGCTGACTTCGTCGCCCTCTTTTACCAACCATTTCGTGAGCGTGCCTTCTTCCATTGTGGGTGAAAGCGCGGGCATGAGAATTTCAATCGGCATCATGCGTCTCCTTAGCGGTAAGTAACTGATTTTACGGCGTCAATGACCTCTTTTGTGGTCACGAGCGCCAGCTTTTCGAGATTGGCGGCATAGGGCATTGGCGTGTCTTTTCCGGCGCAATTGATCACCGGCGCGTCAAGATAATCAAACGCTTCGGTCATGATTTTGGCGCTAATATGGTTGCCGATGGAGCAGACGGGAAAGCCTTCTTCGACGGTCACGCAGCGGTTGGTTTTTCGCACGCTTGCCAGCACGGTTTCATAGTCAATCGGGCGGATGGAGCGAAGGTCGATGACCTCAGCGCTGATGCCTTCTTTGGCTAACTCGTCTGCGGCCTCAAGTGCATATTGCATGCCGATGCCAAAACTGACGATGGTGACGTCGGTGCCGGTGCGCCAGATGCGGGCGCGGCCGATCGGGACGGTGAAATCCTCGATTTCTGGCACGTCGAACGAGCGGCCATAGAGGATCTCGTTCTCCAGAACCAGCACTGGGTTGGGGTCGCGAATGGCGGATTTGAGCAAGCCTTTGGCGTCGGCGGCGCTGTAGGGTTGCACGACTTTCAGGCCGGGAATTTGGGCGTACCATGCGGCGTAATCTTGGGAATGTTGGGCTCCGACCCGAGCCGCTGCGCCGTTTGCGCCGCGAAATACTATCGAGCAGCCCATCTGTCCGCCGGACATATAGAGAGTTTTGGAGGCCGAGTTGATGATGTGGTCAATCGCCTGCATGGCGAAATTGAAGGTCATAAACTCGACGATTGGTTTGAGGCCCGCGAAGGCGGAACCAACGGCGATGCCGGTGAAACCATGCTCGGTAATCGGCGTGTCGATCACCCGTTTGGGGCCAAACTCGTCGAGCATTCCTTGCGAAATTTTGTAAGCGCCCTGATATTCGGCGACTTCTTCACCCATCAGATAAACCTCGGGAGTGGTGCGCATTTCTTCGGACATGGCCTCGCGCAGGGCTTCGCGAACGGTTTGGGATTTGAAGGTTGTGCCGTCGGGGATTTCTTCCATTTGGGGAGCGGTGGCCGGTGGCAGGCTGGTGGCCGGGGCGGTTTTGGTCGGAGTCGCAGACGCTTCAACCGGAATCGGGGTCTCGGTCGGAGCCGGTGCCTCGGCGTTTGCATCCTCTCCATCCTCAAGCAGCAGGGCAATTGGTGTGTTGACCGGCACGCCTTCGCTGCCCTCGGCGATCAGGATTTTACCGATCACCCCTTCATCGACGGCCTCGAATTCCATCGTTGCCTTGTCGGTTTCAATCTCGGCCAAAATATCGCCAGATGTGACGGTGTCGCCCTCTTTCACCAGCCATTTTGCCAGCGTGCCTTCCTCCATCGTCGGGGAAAGTGCGGGCATGAGTATGTTGATCGCCATGGTCGTTTTCCCTTAAGCGTAGATGTCGGTCCAAAGCTCGGAGGCATCCGGCTCAGGGCTTTCTTGGGCGAATTTCGCCGCGTCGTTAACGATTGACTTGATCTCTTTGTCTATCGCCTTGAGGTCGTCTTCGGTCGCGTGTTTGCCTTGCACCAGCAGGTCGCGAACATGGTCGATCGGGTCCTTTTCCTCGCGTACTTTTTGCACCTCTTCGCGGGTGCGGTATTTGGCGGGGTCCGACATGGAATGGCCGCGGTAGCGATAGGTTTTCATCTCTAAAATATAGGGGCCTTTGCCCGCGCGGCAGTGGGCGACGGCTTTTTGACCGGCCTCTTTGACGGCGAGAACATCCATGCCGTCCACGGCCTCGCCGGGGATGCCGAACGCGTGGCCGCGGTGGTAAATGTCGGGGGTGGAGGTCGAGCGTTTCATCGCCGTTCCCATGGCGTACTGGTTGTTTTCAATGACAAAAACCACTGGCAAGCCCCACAGGCTGGCCATGTTGAAGGTCTCGTAAACCTGCCCTTGATTGGCAGAGCCATCGCCGAAATAGGCGAAACTTACGCTGTCATTTCCGCGATACCAGTTGGCGAATGCGAGGCCGGTGCCGATGGGAACCTGTGCTCCGACGATGCCGTGACCGCCGTAGAATTTTTTCTCGGCGGAGAACATGTGCATGCTGCCGCCTTTGCCCTTGGAATAGCCGTCGATGCGGCCGGTCAGCTCGGCCATCACGCCTTTTGGGTCCATGCCGCAAGCCAGCATATGGCCGTGGTCGCGATAAGAGGTGACGCGCTGGTCGCCTTCTTTGGCGGTGGCTTCAAGCCCAACAACGACCGCTTCTTGGCCGATGTAGAGATGGCAGAAACCGCCGATCAATCCCATGCCGTAAAGTTGCCCGGCCTTTTCCTCGAATCGCCGGATTTGCAGCATTTCGCGGTAGAAATGCAAAAGTTCGTCTTTTGAGGTATTGGAAGGGGCTTTTGAGGGTTTTTTCTTGGATTTAGGTGCAGCCATAGCGTGGATATTCCCGCCTGTTGGAGAGATGGTTTAATGCTAAACCATCTCATATATCATCTGCGCGGGAAATGCAAAAAAAAATCCAGTCTCGGGCGATTATCGATCTTCATCGTCAAGATGAGGGGTGAGAAGCTGGGTGTTTGCCGGATCAGCGAATTACGATCTCGTCGGCTCGAATGAGACCAAGAACTTTTCTTGCCTGCTCGTCCAGCAGGTCGAGATCAAGGTAATTGTCCGACAAGCGCCGAGTTTTGTTCTGCATTACAGCGACTTGGGCGGTGAACCGCGTCAGTTGACGGGTCAGGTCTTGTTCTTGAGCGTTGACTTGTACCCGGCGAAACAGACCAAACTCGCCCTGAACCGCAGCGAAGGCGAAATATCCGGCGAGCGACAGGGTCACCGCAAAAATAGCAACCCCGCTGATGGGTAGTTTTTTTCGTTTTTGCGGCATGTTCTGCTCTCGATTATATGCGGGCGCTCTTTATTCGGCGACCTGTTCAAGAAACTTACACAATTATTGCCGTCTGTGAATCCCCTATATACAAAATACGCTAATATTTTGAAATTGAGCGAGATTTCGCCGATATCGGTGCCAGCTTTGACGCGAGTTTTGAGGCCGCAGTTTAGCGCCAGAAAGCCACCCACTCTATCAATTGGACGAATTTTTCTGCCACTTGCAGGCGCATTTCGCCACCAAGGAATACTTGATCGCCGACCAGTGCGGCCATGATGATGATCGCGAGCGCCAGCGCCGTTTTGTTGTCCATTTATCCCTCGCGACCGGCAAACAATTGCCTTTTGCCACCCTATGCCGGTGTGAAGGCTATTTTCAACTGCGCAAAAGCGGGTTAAACCTTAAGGCGACGGGTTGATTTGATCGCAAAGTTTGCGCCAAATCTGCCCGGCGTTGAGGAGGCATTTTCGCAGACGAATGGGTAAAATGCCTGACAAGAGCAATAAGGCGAAGTGACATTGACGGCGATGGACGACAAAAGCATGGACGAAATAGAACAGCATAAAGCGCGGATCTACGCGGCGTTAGACCAGGTCTCCAAGATCATAACGGTGTCTGAACATCGAGATCAGGATGAGGAGCGGGTTCGCCAGCGAGACGCGGACGTGATCGAGGAGTTGGAGGCGGCACTTGCCGAAGAGCGCGCTGACCTTACCGGCGAACGTGGTGCGGTGATCGATTTGCAAAACCGGCTGGAGGCCGCGTTAAAACAAGCCGAGATTGCCCGGGATGCGGCCAACGAGGCCCGCGCGGCGTTGGAGAAGGCGGCTCAACAAGCCGCTCCTGCGCCTGATTCGGCTCTGCCCGCCGCGCTTGAAGCGACGATTACCCGTCTGAACGCGCGGATCGAAAATCAGGACGTCCAGTTTCGGCGACTAAAAAGCGCGACGGCGCAGCTCCGCGAATCAATCGGCATTTTGCGCACCCGCAATGCCGATATGCTGGCTGATCCGGCGGTGATCGATCAGGCGATGTTGGCCGAGCTTGAGGCGCTGAAATCCAGCCGCGCGGCAGATGTGGCCGAAATGGACACGATCCTTGAAGAACTGAAACCGTTGGTGGAGGGCCAGATCAATGCCTGAAGTAGATATCCATATTGGTGGCCGGGTTTTTCAGGTCGCTTGTCAGGAAGGCGAGGAACATTTCTTGCAATCCGCCGCTGGCCTGCTCGACACTGAGGCGCAATCCTTGGCCGAGGCGTTGGGCCGTGTGCCCGAAACTAGAATGCTGTTGATGGCGGGATTGATGCTTGCCGACAAAACCGCCGGGCTGGAGGAGCAGTTGCGCGCAGCACAGCTTGAGTTATCGCAAATGGCCACTGCGCGTGCGCCAGCTATTGCCGCGCCAAAAGAGGTGGAGATACGTGTCGAGGTGCCGACTATTCCCGACGATATCGTGGCCGAATTTGCCAAAATCGCTGATCGGGCCGAAGGGCTTGCCGAGCAGGTCGCGGATGCGGCTGCCGAGTAAGTTTGGGGCTTACGCCTTAAGGTCTGGACCCACCGCCGTTGCCTCGATTTCGACCAGTGCCGCGTCTTCGATCAGGGCTGCGACCACGAGCATGGCCATGGCGGGATAATTGCGCCCAAACCGTTTGCGATAAATCGCGCCAATTTGTTTCAAATTGTCGAGATAAAGTTGCTTGTCGGTGATGTACCAGGTCAGGCGCACCAGATGCTCTGGCCCAGCATTCGCCTCGGCCAGCACGGCGCAGATGTTTTGCAGGCATTGATCCACCTGGGCCACAAAGTCATCGGTCTCAAACACCTGCTGCGCGTTCCAGCCGATATGACCCCCCAGAAAAATCAAGCGCCCTCTGGCCGCGACGCCGTTGGCATAGCCAATCGCCGGCTTCCAGTTTTTGGGATGCAATAACTCATGGGCGTAAGGTGCGGCCATCGAGGATTCCTTCATGTTTGGCGCAGTTTGTCGGCCAGCGGTTTGGGCCAAGGGGCCGAGTTGCCAGACCCGAGATCGATCCTGACAAGGGTGGAGCGCACGGTCATCCTTGGTTGCGCGTCGCAACTGGCACGGATCAATAACTCAAGGCTGCTATTACCGACGCGCTCGACCGCAAGATCGAAGGTCAAGCGATCCCCAAGGCGGCTTGGCGCGCGAAATTCCGCATCGATCTTGACGGTCGGAACGCCATTTTTGTCGACGAAATGCATGGTCGCGAAATCATAGCTGAGATGGTCGTGAAAATAACGCTCGATCACCGAGTTTATCATCTCAAAATAGCGCGGATAAAACACGATTCCTGCGGGGTCACAGTGCTGAAACTCTACATCGATCTGGGTCTGCCAGCTCATAATTCGGTCCTGACTTGCCAGAGTTCCGCGAACAGTTCGACCTCGATCATTTTGCGCAAATAGGCAACCCCGCTGGTGCCACCAGTGCCGCGTTTCAGACCGATGATGCGCTCGACCGTGGTCACATGATTAAAGCGCCAACGGCGAAAATAGTCTTCAAAATCAACGAGTTTCTCGGCAAGCTCATAAAGCTCCCAATGGTCTTGGGGGGCTTGATAAACCTGCTTCCACGCCGCCATCACACCGTCATTGACGGTGTGTGTTTCGCTAATATCGCGCTCAAGAACAGAGGTAGGAATGGCAATTCCTCGTCGATCAAGTAGGCGCAGAGCTTCGTCATAAAGGCTGGGACGGGCCAGCTCTGCCCGCAGCAGTGCAAGGATTTCAGGGCGGTGGGAATGAGGACGCAGCATCGCCGCGTTCCGATTGCCAACCGCATATTCAACCAGCCGATATTGATGGGACTGAAAGCCCGAAGATTGCCCGAGATCATCGCGAAACTGGGTATATTCGCTGGGCGTCATGGTGCGCAAAACATCCCAAGCGTTGTTGAGTTGTTCGAAAATCCGTGCAACCCGACTGAGCATTTTGAACGCTGGTTGAAGCTTGTCTTGGCGGATAGCTTCGCGCGCGGCTCCGATCTCATGGAGCGCGAGTTTTAGCCATAGTTCCGAGGTCTGATGCTGGATGATAAACAGCATCTCGTCATGGGCGCTGGTGCGCGGTTCTTGCGCGCTGAGGATTTCGCTAAGGTGCAGATAGTCGCCGTAAGACATGCGTCCATCAAACGACATTTCTGCCCCATCTTCAGAGGGATCGAAGGCTTTCTTCATGTAACTTTCTCTCTCAATTTATACTTTGACTGATCCCAAATCCTATTTGTGATCACATTTTCCAAAACCTCCACGGCCGCCAATACGCCCGATTCGTCAAGGTAGAGCGGCGTAAAACCGAACCGGATGGTGTCAGGCGCGCGGAAATCGCCGATCACCCCATGTGCGATCAACGCCTGTTTGACTGCAAAAGCCTCGGAAAACCTGAAAGAAACTTGCGAGCCGCGTTTTTTCCAGTCGCGTGGGCTGGCCAAGGTCAACTCGGGGCAGCGCGCCTCAACCTCGGTTAAAAACAGATCGCAAAGCTCGATAGATTTGGCCCGAATATCGGCCATATCGGCCAAATCCCAGATATCAAGCGCCGCCTCCAGCGATTTCAACGCAATGACCGGAGGTGTACCAACCCGCATCCGCTCGACACCCGAACCGGGGCGATAATCGCGCTCAAATGCAAACGGCGCGTCATGCCCAAGCCACCCCGACAGGGCCGGTTGCACGAGGTCAGCATGTTTGGGCGCGACATAGATAAATGCAGGCGCTCCCGGTCCTCCATTGAGATACTTATACGTGCAGCCAACCGCAAAATCGGCCTCTGCGGCGACAAGATCAACGGGAATCGCCCCCGCGCTATGGGCCAGATCCCAGATTGTGATCACACCGCAATCATGGGCCTTTTTGGTCAGAGATTTCATGTCATGGAGGCGTCCGGTCTTATAATCAACCTCCGTCAGCATCAAAACTGCAACAGTCTCATCTATATTATCCCATATTTCTTCAGGGCTTACACATCGAAGCTCATGTTGTTTTCCCAAAGTCTTGATCAGACCTTGCGCCATGTATAGGTCGGTCGGGAAGTTTCCGGTATCTGACAGGACAACCTTGCGATCACGGTTGATGTCCAGCCCCGCCGCCAGCGCCTGATAGACTTTGATCGACAAAGTGTCCCCCAATACGACATGCCCCGGTTCGGCCCCGATTAGGCGGCCAATCCGGTCACCCAACTTGGTCGCAAGCGACATCCAACCGCAAGAATTCCAGCCGAGAATGAGTTGTTCTCCCCATTCATCTCGCATCATTTTCGAAACGTGATCACAAACGGCCTTTGGCAGCGGACCAAGCGAGTTGCCGTCAAGATAGATCACCCCCGCTGGCAGGTGAAACATGGATTTGGTGCGGGCAAAATCTGTCACTGGATTATGAGCTTTCTTTTAGGCGAAATCGCTGTACTTTGCCGGTTTGGGTCTTGGGCAGGGCGTTGATATAGATGATCGAGCGCGGGTATTTGTAGGGTGCAATCACCGATTTTACGTGGTCTTGCAATATCTTGGTGGTGGCCGCGTCGGGCGTAATTTCGGCCTCGAGCACCACATGGGCCTGAACGATCGCGCCGCGCGCCTCGTCTGGTGTGCCAACTACGCCGCATTCCACCACATATGGATGCGCCAATAATGCAGCCTCGACCTCGGGCCCGGCGATATTATAGCCAGAGGAGATGATCATGTCGTCATTGCGCGCGGCAAAATGAAAATATCCCTCGGCGTCGCGCATAAAGGTGTCGCCGGTGATATTCCAGCCGTCCCGCACGTAATCAGCCTGCCGTTTGTCATTGAGATAGCGACAGCCAGTGGGACCGCGCACGGCAAGACGACCGGGCGTGGCATCGGGTAATTCCCGCATGTTTTCGTCAACGATTTTGGCCTCATATCCGGTGACAGGTCGCCCGGTTGAGGCCGCTTTTGCATCCTCAAACCGATTGGTGACAAAAATATGCAACATCTCGGTCGCGCCAATGCCATCGAGTATCGGTTTGCCGGTTTTTACCAGCCATTCGTCGTAAACTGGCGCGGGCAGGGTCTCGCCTGCCGAGACCGCGCAGCGCAGCGTTGACAGGTCGGCCCCCTCGTCCATCGCCCGCATCATGGCGCGATAAGCGGTCGGCGCGGTGAAGCAAATCGTCGCCTTATAGGTCTCGATAATCTCGATCATATTGGGCGGGCTGGCGGTCTCAAGTAGCGTCGCTGTGGCCCCAAACCGCAGCGGAAAAATCGCCAAGCCACCGAGGCCAAAGGTAAACGCCAAGGGGGGCGAGCCGACGAAAACATCGTCTGGTGTGACGGCCAGAACCTCGCGTGCATAACCGTCTGCGATGATTAAAAGGTCGCGGTGAAAATGCATCGTGGCCTTGGGTTTGCCCGTGGTTCCCGACGTAAAGCCCAGCAATGCCACGTCGTCTCGCCCGGTACGAACGGCCTGATACTGCACGGGTTTTGACAAGGCCGCGCGATCCAGTTCGGCATCGTGGTTGGCGGTTCCATCAAATGATATGAT
>JAADIJ010000150.1 GCA_013151335.1 Alphaproteobacteria bacterium
CTGGAAAAGCAACCGCGCAATTTGTTCATACAAAGTATCTGTGCTGATGAGTGTTCCATCAAGGTCAACCACAATAACTAGGTTTGGCATTTGGTTATTTTCTCATATTCAAATTTGGATTTTCTACAACGATTATTGAATGCATACAACTGAATTGAGATAAACTGGCAGGGGAATTGCTTTTGAAAAAAAGTTTTCCTTGATCTGGCTCACAATGCGCCATCTGTTGAATTACGGTAGAGCCAGTATGAAAGAATTTTCGCAGTTATTTGAGGGTTTTATACCAAAGCAAGTAATCTTTGACCCGTTTGAGGGTAACAAATCCGTTTGTTTCGGTTAAACCGTGTCATGTTTTGAGGGATGCGGCCAGCCCGCCGGCGCGAGGCAAAAACAGCCCGCCGGCGTTAGCCCAAAATGGCTGCGAGCGAAAACCCGTTCGGCGCAAAACTGTTGCCCATGTAACCGGAATAGACCCAAGAAAAATGGCGGAGGGAGCGGGTCTGGGGGCGAACGTTCTCTGGAAAATGACTTAATAATCACGCAACACGGAATTCCACGCAGCCTCGTAAAAACCGCTCTGCGCTAACCGGATATCACCTCCCTTATACCTCAGTCAGTTTTAGCTTTTCTCGATAAAAAGATTACATTCCTTGGTCCGCGACATGAGATTGTCGATTCCAGAACTAACATCTATCCGCCACTTTTCACCCGTTTCATAGATGTCGAAATAAACTACCCTATCGTGGAAATGACGTACATCATGTCGACGCTTGGGGACCAAGTCTAACTCCCCAGAATGATGCCGTCCAATTTCGTTACGCAGCGAACTAACTTGGAATGCCTCTGAGTCATCCGAGTTGTCTGATTTCCAGATAATAGTCAGCTCGCTAATACTGATGTCCAACCTCTGTAGTTGCTCTATGAATTTCGAGAGGCTCTCCCTTCCGTGCTGTCGAGCTCCGCACCATGGATCTTCGATGGTCATGCGAACAGAGAGGCCGGATAGTGGGGAAAATATTGGAGCGAGATTTCGAATATCCCCAGGCCTGAACCTGTGTGTGGAGAGGCGATCAAGCAGCGAAGACAAATACACCGTTTTGGCTTTGGAAGCCTCAATGATTTCGGCTGCATGGCGACCGACCCAAGATTCTGCCATAGGCCGCGTATACCTAAAAATGACAGATTCTCCGAGCCCAGACAAACCAGCAGCATGGCTATCATTGTCGAAAAGCTCTTCAATATCACCATTTCCAAGAAATGTAAGGCGTGGTGCTTCTTTGTAGGTGGCTTCTGGCAGAGTGGGAAATACCAGTCTACCCGTGTCTTCCAATGGTCTTAAGATCGTAGCAACCTGTCGGTCCAACCAGTTTGCCTGCCCCTCATCCGGAACGGCACAAAACACAGTGACTTTACGGTGTGGTTCTGCCTCCAGCCAGTCGCGTAGATTTTGGGCGCTCCTGACGGCATCTTCTTCGTGCTCTGCTCCCCAAAGAGTGTTTGCAACCGCAACAACTTGATCTCGGTTTCGGAGGTATCGGCTTAGAGCAGCACCTGTGGGTGCGTCGGTCGGAATTGCGTGCGCCGGGACATGATCTGGCCTTGCCGTACTACGCGCCAATATTTCCAAAAGCCACTTGAGGGAAAAATGACGGTTGAAACGATCCCAATAAGCTTGGTTCGAATAGTCATTTAGGCATCTCACACAGCTCGTTTGACACTTTTCTCCCCTTTCACAGTCAAGAATCTCCGCGGCCTTGGACAGTAAACGTCGGGCCGAGTAGCGTGGCTCATCAATCAAGCGACGCGCATATCCAGCCCCTCCAGGTGTAGAATCTGCCAGAATAATCAGATAGTCATCGGTTCCGCTTTCAAATGTTGCCCGCAAATCACGAGGGTCTGTCCCCAGTAAATCCGCCGCAGCAAGCCGGATAGCTTCAGCAGCACCGCGCAATGTATCATTAATATACGCTGTGCGGTCTTTAACATCCGCGGGAACGGCTATTGCCTCTGAAAACCGCAATATACGCACATCTGTGGTGAAGATATGTGCCAAATCAGTTGGGTATTTGAGAGATTCTACCGGGCATGGATCACCTGAACGTGGGTCATAGTGTTTGCTTGGAATCTCCATTTTCGAGAAATTGCTTCCTTTTGGAGCTGCTTCAGCATGTTCACAGCGGGGACAACGAAAATACCCACTACCATGAGGTCCACGGTTTACAACAACCATGCGGCCTTCTTCACCCTCCACGCTACCGTGTGACGGGGCTAAAAAGGTTGTAACCTGCATAAGATCAGTCTTGCTCATCTTGTCACGAGGGGCGCGGGTCAATAGCCGAGCTTCATCAACAGCACGCGTCCGAAGTCTACTAACCCCGGGTTCACCTCCGGCCCTGTCTTTGTAGGACGTCAGGAATCCAATTGGTTCAAGATATTTGCGCGCTAAAGGCAGTTTAGTTGTCCCGCAGCCGAAACACTGCTCCGAAAGATGATCCCATTCATCCACACGTTCGACATGCTGGCATACATCACAAATCCGTATGAAGCCCTCCTCAAGCCAAGCATCACCCGATACTCTTGAATGACGCCGTGCAATACCGGCACTTTTCCAAATGCGGCCAGCGGCCACTGTTTCGGCACCCGGCGCATATTCCGAGATGGCCAGTGTCGCATCTCTACTCAGCTCGATATCGCTTTCATTTGCTCCCTGATTGTCTCTGTTTTGCACAATCTCAAGGCTCAGGGAATGCACTGGAAAACTATAAGTAGGTATGACAGCTGTACGTGATAAACTGTCGACGAGGAGGCGGTAAAGATAGCGTTTTTTCTCGCCGTCGGCCCGTTTCATACGCCCCAAGGCGCGGGATTTCAAATCCTCTGTTTCTGCATCCACCATGTCTTTCTCGGCGAGTTCGTAGCGGTGCTGAATACTGGCCCAACGTCCTGCGACTTGCTCAACCCAACCACCAATTTCGCGCCTCACATGTGCAACCAATTCGTTTCCGCGCAATGCTGTTCCTGCCGGGAGGGCACGTGACATTTCCGTTGCGCGTTCAATCGCCACTTTACCCATTTCGCTGGCCAACCATATATCCAAATCATGTAAAATTGTGCGTGTCTCTTCCGCGTCAAGTCGATCAGACAATACGTCACGCAAGCGTGGCGCTCCTTTCCTTTCACTGGCCTCAAGCCGAGTGTCGAGCCAACCAGCAAGGACACACGACACCTGATGCCTGCGTAAAAAACGGGCATTATCCAGAGAAATATATGGCATAGTCGGCAAGCTAGCCAAGTATTCGGGGAATGCGTTGAAGGTTGCCTGATCGTATCTGCTACCCCTTGCAATTGTCAGGGCAATTGGAGCAGCTTGCGCACGTCTCCCTGCACGGCCGGCACGTTGTTGATAGTTTGATATTCCAGGTGGGACGTTCCGGCAGATTACGGCCTCAAGGTCACCAAGGTCTACCCCCATTTCCATGGTCGTTGTGCAGCTTAATAGGTTGAATTTACCCTCCCGAAATCCTCCTTCAATCACATTGCGCAAGCTGGGGCCAATTGCAGCGGTATGCTCCCGCGCAATCGCCGCACTCGGAAACGCGCGATATCGCTTAACATAGTAGTTTTCACTCTCTTCACCATTGTTTTTAACGGCTGTCGTTTCTCCATCACATCGGAATGCAAGACAAACCCCTGCCATATCAAATGCGGCAACTCGACCACATTTCTTGCATTGGTACCGTTTTCGACCCTTGTCGATTTGGAGGCTGTCCAAGTTGATAACCAACCCAGCCTTATGGCTCTGCAAAATGCCCATCCGCCGCGATGAAAGTGCGTCCCAACATACCCTTGCTAATGTGGCCGTCTCGTCAAAACTGAGCCCAAGACGATTAGAAAGAACCCAAGTAAAACGTGTCGGCGTCTTCAGTTTAGAGGGCAGAATTGTTCTGAGGCGCTTACCTTCTGATGTGCGGTCCAAATCATATGAGGTTTCGACAGAGCCTCGACCCTTACCCCAAATTGCTTCATCAGACAAATCAATCATGCCATCAAAGTCGCTAATGGCTCTGTTCTGCCTCATCATCAAAAGAATAAGTCGGAGCGCGCCTGGAACCAATTCAGTCAAGGCCACCGACGACAGGTTGCCTTGCGCTTTTTTTATAACTTGATCCAGTTTTGCGTGACTAACCCGCCACAACCCGAATGCCTCTGGCGAAATCCGCCCCGTTGCTGCAAGCGTCAATTCAGCTGTAACAAGCGCTAACAGGCGGTCTTTAAACTGCTCACCCTTCATCGGCCGTTCCAACTCTCGGCGGTCATAAAGTGCAAATTTGGATTTTCGCAAACGGCGGGCCACTGAATCCGCCAAATCACGGATACTTATTGGCTCGTCTTCGTTTCTTATGGAATCCAAGATTGCACCACGCAGTGCTTCGAGGCGAGAAGTTCGCTCAAAAAATGGTGCAAAGAATGCGGCATCTTGCCGATTGTCCGAAAACGCAAGCAGAGCTCGCCCCCCCATTGGTCCGTCTGAATACTCACGAGGGGACAGCGCTTCAAGCAATGCTTGCGCTGCCATGGCAGACACCGCTTCATCCCCTGGGTGAATTGGCGTAATCGGCTCGGCGTAATTGCCAGCCCCTGCACCGCAGGCCAAACATTTCTTTACATAAGTCTTGCGATCTCGGTCGTCCTCCTCTGTGCTTGCACGTTGAAGCGCCATCACACCATCATCAGGACCATCCATAATTTGGCCGTCAACTGGGTTCAAATATTCCAGGTCATCGTCCTCAATATCATCAGTTACGTCGTCGGTTGCAGCAGGTCCACTTAAACCAAGACGCAAGACAATACGATGTGGTGGTCCATTTCGCACTGGGGTCGGCGCAATCCTTGACCCGTCATCGAAACCCTCGATATATGGCTGTCCACAACTGCGGCAGACAAGCAAAGGCCAGAGTGCAGGCGTCTTGGTTGTAGCATCACGACCATTTCGACCAATTTCAGGGGTTGCCCAACTCTCTTTATTGCTTGAATCCAACCCAACAAGAATACCCTCGATTGCACTTGCTGAAATGTGATATCTAGCTGGTAACAGCGGATATCCATCAACCCCGGAAGGGACAGCAAGGACAGCAACGGATATAAGCGCCGTCATGGCTTTAATGGATATTTCCAATGGCACATCGGGAAAAACCTGTTTGGCTAAAGCCTCCAACGGCAAAATCTTGGCTCCTGCATTTTCGGCAGGTAATAAAATTTTTGCGGCTAACCTAATTTCTCTCAAAGACGACAAGGCTTCAGATAGTCGGCTGCCAAGGTGCGGGCCATCCCGAAGATCCAATATTCCGCCAGACATGTCATTCCAGTATTCGACATGTTCTTTCGCGTCGTCAGTATGAAGGACACCTTCTCTCTTTAGCTCGGACAACCCTTCACCCAAATTTATCCACTGCTCCGCAGACAAAGACCTTGACGCCTGTCCTTCGGCTAGACTGGGATGAAGCTCTCGTTTCGAAGTTATGATAGCTTGGCTACCCCCGCCAAATGGCTCTCCAAACAAGTCTTCGGCGAACCGGGCAAGTTCATCCTTGCGAGACGGGTTAAGGCTCGCTGAGGTTCCCACGCAACGCAGCGTATTTGTCTTCACACCGAGCGTCGCTTTCAACTTTCGCAAGAGGAAAGCGACTTCAATGGCTTGTGCGCCGGTGTACGTGTGTAATTCATCAAGAACTATCCATTGAAGATCTGCATTCCGCAGGAGTGCCCTGTTTTTGGGCAACAGGAGAATATGCTCCAGCATTGCGTAGTTCGTGATTAAGATGTCTGGCGGATTTTCGAGCATCTCCTTGCGAGACAACAGCCAGTTCTGAGGTGCTTTTGTATCATAACCGAAAGCCGATTGAAAACTCGGTGCCTCAACAATTTCCCGTTCGATCTCCGCCCTGCCTGCTCGCGCGCTTGTTTGGCCTGTAAAACGGCCGAGGGTAAGGCCTGGATCGCCAAGTTCTTTGAACAACAGCTTTGAAATACGGTGCATTTGATCTGTTGCCAGTGCGTTCAAAGGATAGACAAGGATCGCTTTGACGCCTGGATTTCCCTTACCTGCGCGCAAGAGCGCGTCAATAAGCGGAAAAAGGAAGGCTTCTGTTTTACCCGAGCCTGTACCTGTCGCCACGAGGTAATTTTCATTCCGCCCAATGGCTGCCCTTTGATGTAGGTGAAGTTTACGCAAAAAAAGTTTGGGTGCATTCTCTCCCACCGGTGCCCACGCGTCACAGAGGCTGCCGGATGCAACGAGTTCAGCGATTGACTCTCCTTTCTCAAAATCTGGAAGGCTTTCGACGAAAGGCCCCTTTACAAAGGGATGGCTCGAAATGAGCTTTTCAACAGCAGACGAAAGGCGAGGCGCATGTACCGGAGAAATAGAAGCGGCAGACAATGTGAAGTCACGCAACCGAGCTGCCAGTATTCGCTTGAAAGCAACTGGGTCAAGATCATCCTCGTCTTTAATAAGGCCTTTCATGGACGTAGCCTTTCAAGTTCTTGGCATAACAGGTGAAAAGAAAGCAATTCAGGCCCCAACCGAAGGAGCTCACCGAATACCCTTTTGGTTTCTTCGAGTGTAAACCCAGATTTCAGGGTAACTGAGTTGAAAAACTCAGCCATTTTATTGCGACGCGCGGCCGTGGCATAGGCCATTAAAGTCTGGTCAATCCACAGCAAATAGGCTTGGTTATTGTGTTCAGCCCCTTTAGGAATATTTGGGCCAGATTTGATTACAGCATGCATGAGTTGATTGAGGCGGGCGCTACGAAGACTCATTGGGCCTTCAGCTACATCTTCTGAAAACAACCGATAGTCTTCACAGCGCTCAATCAAGTCTGTCATAGCTGCATGCCGATGTTCGGGGCCCAGCACGGGTTTACCATCCCAGAAGGCACGAGGAGTCCCAAGCATTTGTAGAACCGTTATGAGTCGAATTGTCGAAAAACCAGTTAACTCTTCGCCAGTAGTATTTGCCGCATGAAAATTTTGAAACCCAGCAAATGCACGAGGATCGATCTTAGGGTTATCTCTAAGTTGTCCTTGGGTAAGAAATCCCAAAAGGGACAATGCCTTGCCCGCCTGCGTATCCACGGTCCCAAGCGCGACAAAGTTTATTGCGTCAGTCGAATGAAGGTCGGGGATGATCTCGAGCACATGCTTCATGGGCAGCCAGTTCGGGTCGTCTTCATCGGAGTGAGCAAGCCGCAGAATTGCGGCCCGCCCACCGGGTCGGCTGTCAAGAGTGCGCACGATATCGGTCCAGCGACTGATTAAAATTTTACCCAAACCGCCATCCCAACATTCAGCCGCGAAACATTGGCTAACCCAGCGATCAATACGCGTCATCCTGTCAACGTTTGCACTCGGCAGCTCAGACGCCGGGATAGCGAGTGCGATACGATCTCCTCGGTGTGTCGAGAGACGAATCCAATTTCGGTTGCCAATTTCGCGCAAGCTGATGTCACATAGCCTAAGCATCTCGGAGGTTCGACTGTTGCTGAGAATAATCGTAATGGCGTCATCGTCCGACTTCTTAGCGCCAATTTTATTGTCAGCACGGACGTCTGTCTGGAAATGATCGTAAGTAAACTCACTTACAACAACTTCGCCGCATTCGTCTTCCACGGATATCAGCGCCCCACCAATGGGGAAGGGAACAGAGATACGTGCGGTGACGCCATCGGCACGGTGGTTTGCAACCAATTCGCGTGGCGCGGCGACGGTCTCGATGCGTGCTAACAAGGTGCGGGATGCTCCGTTGAGCAAAAAAATGTGATTATCGTGCTTCTTATAAAGCTGGCGGAGCGGAATGGCCCAACTTCCGGTGTTGGCAAAAGGTCGTTCCAAATGATGTCCAGCGATCCTCAGAGCCGCTCGGCGGTCTGGCAATCGCACAACGAGAGAACCGTTCCAGTCATCAAGGCCCAGGATTATGGCGCTTCCTAACGCCAGCATTTCTCTCGTACCGTTTGTTCTCTCCAATACTATCGACGTCTCGGGCCAATCTATCAAAAACTGGCGCGTCTCGGCATCAATTTCGAACGCGATGAGGGCTTTATCAAACCCACCTCCACGATCCAAACATAGGTTGCCGGAATCATCCCACAAAATATGTTTGGACGCTTCGGAAACAAAGTTTGTTGGGGGGGCGTTGCATGTGAGACTGACCCCATCCAAACCAACATAAGATGACCAAACAAAAATCTCTCGTTTGATACGCGTTTCTATAGGTTGGCCCTCAGCACTCCGCATCATGGTCAGCAACAGTCGTGCGGGGTTGTTTGTATCTATTTTCAGACATGAAAGAATTTTCTTGATAGGCAAACAACCAACATCATCGTCATCAAGCTCGCAGTGCACGAATCCTGATGTGCCATCACACTCAGCTTTGATTGTGACGTTCCGATCGGAATAGAGCGCAGCTTCTACGACAATATGAGCTTCACTCGACCAAAGGCTTCCTCCCCTACCTGATTGCTTGGCAATCGAAATGCCCTCAATGTTAATTCTCGTCCGCTTTGAGCCACGCAGTTTCACCTTTTGAGATTCAGATGAAATCTCGAGCGGTTTTTGTCGTAAATTTACCTGTGCTGCATAGAGGTTAGGGCCAAAAAGCTCTGCCTGAACGCCTTCGACGGAAAACGGATCTGAGGATGTCACGGTGGCAACACTTGTCTGAACAAGCCATTCATGAGCACTTTTGCGAGGCACTAATTGTCGCCCATCTTCAGGTTCAAAAATAACAAACGAAGAATTGTAGAGAGGCAGATCGCGGCTTTCCCCATCGACAACCCAAGTCAATTCGGAAGGTAATGGCTGTGGGAGAGGCCAGGTCTGTCCACGTCGCAGCCTAAGTGTCTGCTCCCCGATGCTTACCATCAACCGCCCAGCACCTGAAGGAATCTGCAACTGAGGTCGACCATCCAGCCAAATCAAACGCGGTGACGGTTGCGACGCAAGCAAGCCGGACTTTCCAACATCCTTTTCGACCTGATCAAGAGTATCCGCGAACGCCTTAGCAAATGTGCTCTGCTGCCTCAAACTTTCTGGATTGGCGCGCCATTGTAGGAATAGCGCCGCCATCCAGGCAGTTTCGTCGTGAAGGATAGGGCGCTCGGGAACATGTACGCCAATTGGTAAAAACGTCAAAACGGCGTCGTCTTCCCAGCGGTTCAGTTGTACAACATCATCCGATGAGGGCAGCCCATTTGCAGCCTCTTGCTGCAAAAATGCTTTGGCTACGTGTCCCAACTGGCCGCGTGCGACCCCAACATGAATGAGAAAAACGTCAACGTTGCGATCGAAGCCATCAGTTACCAGCCCAATTTTCCGGCAGACCGATTTGAATGAATTTACGATTTCAGTCCGCTCAGATAAACTGGGGTTTTTGCCAAACAATCTGCCGATAAGCGGCCATACTTCTTGTGTCCCTTTACCGTAATCAGCCAACAAAGTGGCGCAGATTGCCCATGCCGTCACATTGGGAAATTTCCTAAGTAATTTTTGAGGTGAATAGCCGATACGAACCAAGGCCTGGATCGCACTTTGCGTGCCTGCCAGATGATCTAGTTCCAACGCAAGCGCAAGAAACGGAGGAGCATTCAGCGATTTCTGTGCACGATTTACAAGGAAATCTTTTCCTCTGAGGAGGACTTGTGGATCTTTTGGCGTAGTTTCTTGTTCATTCATTGTCTGTTCAATACCTAAATAGAGTATAGTATACTGTGCTGTTACAATTAATCAGCGCAACACTCGGCTTTTTTCTGCACATATAATTTGCCGTATTGAAGATAGAGCAATTTAGAACTCGGTTTTTGACATTATTCAGTATTTTCGAAGGTATCCCGTTTCTCCTAACAGTTTTGCAGCTAGACCATATGTTAATTCACTCCCTTTAGTTCCGACAACGCACAGAGCGTATTCACCAGTTTCATCTGTTCCGCCGTGTTGCATTTCGCCTCACGCAAGCGCGGCGCACCAAAGGCGAGCGCCAGCCCTTTTGCCCGTGATACTGCCACATTGATCCGGTTGAGCGAGAACAGGAACTCCATGCCGCGTGCGGTTTCCTCAGCAGAAGATGCAGTCATGGAGACAAGGCAAATCGGCGCTTCCTGCCCTTGGAACTTGTCCACTGTGCCGACACGGATGCCGATGGGCAAAACCTCGGACAAGGCGTTGACCTGCGCGTTATAGGGGGCGACGACAATGATATCCGACGTGCGCACGGGACGCGTGGTACCATCCTTGTCGGTCCAGGTGCCGCGCAGCAGGTCGATGATAGCTTCCCCGATCGCTACCACTTCCTCGGTAGCGGTCTGGGCGTTGCCTTCGTGGGGAACCGGTACCCAGAACGCCCCGGCCTTGGGGAAGGATGTGCCAGTCACACCTTGGCGGGCAGTATCCGGGTGGCTTTCCAGCCGCCCTTCATAGACCTGATCCGAGATAAACCCGCACACATCCGGATGCATCCGGCGCGTGACAGACAGAAAGATGCCGCGCTCGGGCGGGATGGTGGCATGATCGCCCAGCACCCATTCAAGGCAAGACAGGTTGGCCGGATGGGGGTGTGACCCCTGAATGACCTGCGGCAATTGTTGTGGATCGCCGACCAAAACGATGTTGCGCGCGGTGCGCCCCATGGCCAGCATATTCGCCAGACCAACTTGCCCCGCCTCATCGACAAACAGCCAGTCAAACGCCTGAATATTCTGCTCGCGAGCAAAGAAAAAGGCGGTGCCGCCGACAACATGGGACTCTGCCAGCGCCGGATCATCGTTTGAGGTCGGGCGCGAAATATCCTCGACCCCCTCGGGGTAGCCATCATTTCCTTGTGACACCTTATGCGCCATTTCCAGCGTGATCGGCAGGTCCTCGTCCTCAACGGCCGCAAGGCAACCCATCAGCACGTTGCGGATCGCCTCGTGGCTGTTGGAGGCCACGCCGACCCGCGCCCCGCTGCGCACCAGCGACAGGATAGCGCGGGCGGAAACATAGGTTTTGCCGGTGCCCGGCGGGCCTTGAATGGGCAGCACGGTTTCGTCCATGCGCGAAACGGCATGGATGGTTCCCTCAACGAAATCCGCACCGTTCAGGATGTCACCACCCGCAGGAGACGCCAGCCGCTGGGGCCTGCGCGACAGAAGGTCATCCAGCGCCCGATAGGTTCTGGTCCCGCATTGGTCGGCAATCACATCGCGCAGCGCATCGGCAATGACCGTTGTCGCGATCGGCTTGTCCGGATGCAGGGTCAGGTGGTCGGCCAGAAGGTCAGCATTTTTCTTGCCAATTTTCAGGGTGATACAGCGCGCGGCGCGGTCCAGTTCAATGACGTTAATGGTGGCCATGCCATCCGGTGTCGGGATAGTGGCCTTGCGCCCCACCCGCAGTTTGGTTTCCTGTTGTGGGAACCGATAGGTGCGCTGGAGCGAGCGTTTGACAGGCACGGCCGGCCCTGTGGCCTTCAATCCCGCAAGCGCGTCCAGATCGTCGATCAGATCATCTTCATCCTTGCTCAGACTTTCGAAAATCGCCCACCAGGCCGGTTTCACTTCGCGGGTGTGAAACATCCCCAGATCAAACAGCATCGCCTGCCGGTCTTCGGGCAAATCCGACGCCGCCAGCATGGCACGTAGGGCATCAGCCTCGGCATCCTCCTCCACCTCTTTGTCACCGAAATTCTCGCCCATCTCCGGCCACGGGCCATCAGGACGGATCCCCACCAGCCAGTCGCGCAGATCCTCGGTCGAGACGCAATCAATGCGGTTGTAATCCTCGATCTCGTCCAGAATTTGCTGCTCGCCGGTCTCCAGCCATTTCTCGTAGGCCACGACCGAGCCACCGGCAGTTTTCACCTCGCCATCGCGCACAAGGCCGTAAAATGCCTCCATGGATTTGATCGAATAATTCGGCTCCGAGCCGATCAACCCGCCCCGCACCACGGCAAAAAGATCGACAAAACGCCGTTCGCGCAGCAGACGATCAAGAAAAGCCTCGCCCACACCATATTTGGCAGTCAGGCGGCGCAGGGCCGTAATTTCATAGGGGGCGTAGTGATAAATTCGGACCTGCGGAAATTGTTCCAAACGGGCGCGAAAGAAGTCAAACAGATCAATCACCGCCTGTTTCTCGGCGGCGTGATCATGCGCCCAGAATTTCACAAACCCGGTATCTTTTGCCCAGACCCCGTGCAGATATTCCAGCCCGCCCTCGTAATGCGGATCCCCCTCGATGTCATAGAACAGATCACCCGCCTGCGGTTCGGACAGCAAGTCAAATCCCTTACCAGCCTCTGGCAGGCGCAATTCAAAATCCGGCTTGCCAGACTTGCGGGCCTGTTGCAGGCGCGCCTGTGTCACCAGCCGTGCGCGTGTCGGCTCGCTTAGCCCGCGCACCGGATGGGCCAGCGTTGACAGCGCCTCAAGCGTATCCACGCCTGCTGCTTCCAGCTTTTTCACCTGCGTGCGGCTGATGTTTGCCACGTTGAACAGGCTGTCTTCCTTGGCCCAAATGCCCTCGCAATGCTCCGCCCAGCGACACAGCCCGCAATCGGCGCAAGGCACGGGGCGGGTTGCCTCCGGCCTGGCCACAAAGCTCTCGAGCCGTTGTCGCGCCGCCCGCGCATAGGCGCTATAATCCTTCAGGCGCAATGTGGCGCGTTCGCCATTGCCCAGTTCCACATGGGCAAATTTCGGCATCATACCCTGAATTTCCGCCAGCAGGTCGGAATAGAGCACCAGTTGCAGCACATGTTTGGGATGCGGGGTGCGTTTCAGCTTGGTATCGGTGACCTCATAGCTGAAATTCCCCAGCTTCGAGGGACATTCCACCCGTTCCAGAAAATCCGACCAACCGCCCCAGTTGCCCGACAGGAACGCGCCCTGAAAAACCACATCCGGCCCCTGTGCCAGAACCTCGCGGGTTTCGGCCGCGTTGGCCGCAAGGTCTCCGCTGTCAATTTCAACAACCCGCTGCCCCTGCGCTTTGAGCTCGTCCAGATGCGCGGCCTCGTGGGCATCGCCATGTTTTTGCAGCAGCGCCGCATCCTCGCTGTCCTCTCGCGGCTTCGGACCTTCTCCACGCATCCGCGCCATATCCAGAACGGTCGCATGCTTGCACCCCATGAACTTCATAAGGTCGGATGCCGAAAACAGGATATAGCCGTCAACTTCCCGCAATAAATGCTCCAGTTCACTCAAAAAATCACCATCGAGGGAACCATCTCGACAGATTTCACTCTGAGCCTTAGCATATCAGGGTGTCAATTCCTGTCGTGGTTGAAAATGTCTTTTGCAAAAGCCCAGGATCTGCTTCGTCTCGCACTGATCGCGTCCTCGCGCCACGGTGGTATCAGTCTTGCGGAAATCTGCGCCGAATTCGACGTTTCCCATCGCACGGCGCAACGCATGACCGACGCGCTGGAAGCAACATTTGCCAATGTGGAAATATCCGACGGGGCGGATCGGCGGCGGCGCTGGCGGTTGCTTGATCCAGCGGTTGCACGTCTGGAGCCACGTCAGGAAACCACCATCGAGGCGTTGGAAATTGCGGCCCAGACAGCCCATGACGACAACCGCCTACGCCACGCCCGTGCGCTGGAAGAGGTGCGTGACCGGCTGATATCCCTACTGCCAGCGCGTGACGCGCTCAGGGCCGAAGCGGATGCCGAGGCAGTTCTAGCCTCGCTTGGCCATGTTGCCCGCCCCGGGCCACGCGCAGCGCAGCGCCCCGAGGTCATGGATGGGGTGATCGAAGCCTTGCGCGGACCGTTCCGGCTGGAAATTTCCTATGGGACGCAGGATAGCCAAAACCGGATCGTAGAGCCGCACGGGGTTCTGCTGGGCCTACGCAGCTATCTGGTGGCGCGGCAGCCTGCGCGCGGGCCAGAACTGCTGAACTTCCGCATGGACCGGATCCAGACGGCCAAATGCCTAGACGAAAGTTTTGCCTTTGAGAGCGGTTTTTCTATCGACACCTACACCGCAAAAGCCTTCGGGGCCTATCAGGATCCGGCGCAATATGGCGAGGTGGTCTGGAAATTCAGCCCCCCGGCCGCCGGCCGCGCTGCCGGGTTTCAATTCCACCCGAACCAGAAAACCGAGTGGCAGGTCGACGGCAGTCTGATCGTCAGGTTCCATGCCGCCGGCTGGCTGGAAATGGCATGGTTCCTCTATCAGTGGGGAGATGCTGTAGAAGTTCTGGAACCGGCAGGGTTGCGCCAACTCACCGAAGATTACCGACGATCCGATTTTGATGCCTTACCGTGATTTTCCCTTAACCCATTCAAACCACGAGTATTGTCCATGCCTGAAATTATCCCCCACACCGCCCTGAAGGAGAAACAACGCGCCCTTCGTGCGGATTTTCCTGAAACCATGGGTTTGCGCGTTCACCGCTCGATCAGCTGGATCGGTCGTGCCGAACAGGCCGGTAACGATTTCGACGCTACATTCCTGTTTTTATGGATTGCCTTCAATTCGGCCTATGCCGATGAGCAGGCCTTGGAGGGCATTGCCACAGGCGAGCGCGCCGCGTTCGAGGAGTTCTTCACCAAACTGGTGGCGCTTGATGCCGACCAGCAGATCTACAACGCCATTTGGCAGCGGTTCTCCGGCCCGATTCGCAACCTCATGCAAAACCGGTATGTGTTCAACCCGTTCTGGCAATTCCATAACGGGGTTGATGGCTATGACGATTGGGAAGAGCGCTTCA
>JAADIJ010000175.1 GCA_013151335.1 Alphaproteobacteria bacterium
ATTACCTGGAGTTTCTGCGCGACATTGGCCGCCACTTCTCGGTCAACCGGATGCTCAGCTTTGAAAGTGTTAAAAGCCGGCTTGATCGCGAACAGTCGCTCAGCTTTCTTGAGTTTAACTATATGATCCTGCAAGCCTATGATTTCATGGAGCTTAACCGGCGCTATGGCTGTCGCTTCCAGATGGGAGGCTCTGACCAATGGGGCAACATCGTTAACGGTATTGACCTCACTCGACGGGTTTTGGACGGCGAGGTCTTTGGCCTGACCAGCCAGCTTCTGACCACCTCTGACGGCAAGAAAATGGGAAAATCCGCCAATGGCGCGGTTTGGCTTAACGCCGAAATGTGTGCGCCTTACGAGTTTTGGCAGTTTTGGCGCAACACCACCGACGCCGATGTTGGCCGGTTCTTGAAGCTTTATACCGAGCTGCCGGTTGAGGAATGCGACCGTCTCGGCGCGCTTGAAGGGGCCGAGATTAATGAGGCCAAGGTGCGGCTGGCCAATGAGGTGACCGCGCTCGCGCATGGGGCGGATGCGGCCAAAGCTGCCGAGGCCACCTCACGCGAGGTGTTTGAAAAAGGCGGCATGGGCGATGATTTACCGACCACGCGGCTCGCGGCCAGCGATATTTCCGGCGACGGGCTGTCGATTGTTCAAGCTCTGGTTAAGGCCGGACTAGCCTCCTCTGGCAAGGAAGCCAAACGCCTGATTGCCGATGGCGGCGCGCGCATGAACGACCAAATCGTGAGCGATAGCGGGTTTATGATTTCAGCAGACGCTCTTGGCGCGACCATCAAGCTGTCCGCCGGTAAAAAACGCCACGCTTTGCTTGGCATCAAATGAGTGCCGGGGGCCGCGACCAACGGTCCCCAGGCCTATTTTTGGCTGAGCTATTTGCCAGTCATCCAATCCCCATTGGGATAAAACGCCTGAAAGGCGAAGGCGAACATCACGTCATGGGGTAGGTCTTTGCCGTTTGCATCCCTGACCCGGATCGTGCCGACGTTTTTACCCTTTGAGATTTGGCGCGTATCAAGGGCAGAGGCCTGCCCGGATTTCCACGTAATCGTCACCCCGCCTTCGGTCAGTTCTTCGACCTTTTGCAGTCGGTCCATGGGCCAGGCCTTGTTGCCAACTTTGACCACCCGCATCAAGGGCGGGATGCCAAACGGAGGCAGCTCGCCGCTATAAAGAAACGGGCGCGCCGAGCTGTCATAACCCGCATAAGGATTGCTGCCATAAGGGCGGTTGGCTTTAGGCTCATCCATCACCAAGGCATTGGGATTGCGGGCTTTATACTCTCCCCAGCTCTCCATCCAGCTAACGATCTGGGTCAGTTGATCGCCGGTGTGATCGCCGACAATCCCCTCGCCAATTGCCTGCTGCCACCAGCTTTCGGTCTGGCGGTCATACATAATCATGTCGGAATTTCGCAGTTTGCCCGAGACCCCGAAGGTGAGGATTTTGCCGTTAAGCTTACCTTCAAACACCAGCGCCGAATTGCACAGCGGGCAAAACGTGATCGTCACATTGCGCCCGTCAATCACATCATTAACGATCTCGTGCCACGTCAGATAGCGGATCGGATAGGCGCGCGGGATCTTGCCCTCAAGCTCCAACGTCATCACCGGCTCGTTGTCGGCAATACGGTTTTCGTCAGCGACCGAAATGAAGGTCGGATCATCAATCGCGGGGATGCCATCCTTGGGAGGGCCACCGCTCATGATCGAGTTGAAATCGACCGAGGTTTTGGTAAAATCAGTGTTGGGCCACTCATATTGCCACCCCTCGACCTGCGCCATAACCGGCACCGTCAAGCTCGCGAAAATCGCCCCTGCAAGGGCCAGAGTCCTGTAATTTTTCATGTTTTCTTCCCGTTTTGGTTTGGACTGAAGACAAGTCTGGCAACAGTTTTGTCGCAGGCATAGCCCTCCTCACGCAGATATGAGAGCGCGACAGCAAACCGCGATCAGACCACTTTTACGCAGTCTGATCGCCAAAAGGTTTGAATTAGCAGGGAAAATAGCCCAAATGAGGCGTGAAAACCGCCCCTATTCGATGCGCACGGATTTCATATAATCAGGCTCAACCACCGAGCCATTGCGGCTGCTGTCGCCCTTTTTGATCGCATCAACCACGTCCTGACCGGAAATCACATTGCCGATAATGGTGTATTGACCGTTCAGCCCCGGCGCGTCCGCGAACATGATGAAGAACTGCGAATTGGCGGAATCCGGGCTTGAGCCCCGCGCCATTCCGACCACGCCTTTGGTGAATTTTTCTTGCGAAAACTCCGCCTTGAGGTTGGGAAGATCAGAGCTGCCCATGCCCGCATTCTGATTATTGCCGCCTTTAATCCCAAAGCGAATATCGCCAGTTTGGGCCATAAAGCCGTCAATCACCCGATGGAAAATAACGTTGTCGTATTTTCCGGCTGTGGCGAGCGCCTTGATGCGCGCCACATGATTGGGGGCCAGATCGGGGCGCAGTTTGATCTCGATAACACCGCTATTTGCGCCTGCAACCTCGATCCGCAAGATATTGCCCTTTGGCACAACCGCCGGATCGCCAGATTTAGCAGCGGTCGCGGTCGCATTCGAGGCCGCAGCCCCGCTATCGCCGCCCACCTTGGCCGCTTTAGGCGCACTGGTGGCTGACGATTCGGTGGGGGCTGGCGGAATTGGCGGAACCGCCTCCAATGTCGGCTGCGTCAGATACTTATAGCCGACGAAAGCGGCCACAATCAGCACCAGAACAGCGATAAAACGAATGAAGGTTTTTTTCATGCTTAATCAGCCGCAACCTTGACCGAAATCATCCGATCCGGGCTTACTGGCGGCTCTCCCTTGGTTATGTTGTCCACATGCTCCATCCCGGAGATCACACGGCCATATACCGTATATTGGCCGTTCAGGAAATGCCCATCCGCCAGCATGATGAAAAACTGCGCGTTGGCAGAGTTGGGGTTTTGCGAGCGTGCAGCGCCTAACATGCCGCGATCAAACGGAATTTTTGAGAACTCAGCCGGTACATCCGGCAAATCAGAGCCGCCGGTTCCCGCAGCACGGATGTTGAAATCCAGCTCCATATTGCCGTTTTTCACATCGCCAGTTTGGGCCATAAACCCGTCAATCACCCGGTGAAACGCCACGTTGTCATAGGCACCGCTGCGGGTCAGTTCTTTGATCCGCTCGCAATGTTGAGGGGCCACATCGGGCAAAAGCTCGATATGTACCGCGCCGCCTGACAGCTCGATTGTGATTGTGTTTTCCGGGTCTTTGATCTCGGCCATTTGAGGCTCCTCATGTTGTCGTTTCGCGCGACCCTAGAGCATGTTTATCTGCGGTAAAAGGGGCAGATCATCGCGTTTGGTATTTTTCCAGCAGCGCGAGCTTGACCGCCTCGGGTACGAATTTCTCGACCTCGCCGTTAAGGCGCGCGATCTCTTTGACCAGCCTTGAGGCGATGGCCTGATGGTTGGTATCGGCCATCAAAAACACGGTCTCGACCTGATTGTTCATGGCGCGGTTCATGCCAACCATTTGAAATTCATACTCAAAATCAGAAACCGCGCGCAGGCCGCGAATGATCATGCTGGCACCAACATCCTCGGCGCATTGAATGAGCAGGTTTTCAAACGGATGGACCACGATCTCCACATCGAGCGATTTTCGCACCGCGTCACATTCGGCCTCGATCATCGCCACCCGCTCTTCCAGCGAAAACAGCGGACCTTTATCGTGGTTAATGGCAACCCCGATCACCAAGCGGTCAACCAGCGTGCAGGCGCGGCGAATAATGTCTATATGTCCGAGTGTTATCGGGTCAAACGTGCCGGGATAAAGACCAGTGCGCATGAGATTTCCTGTCTGGATAGGCCGAACTTGCAAAACCTTATTGCGCGCAGACCACTTGTGCAATCGGAATTACCAAGGCCTGCAAACCACCGCGCCGGGGTTCATGATGCCGTTGGGATCAAGCGCTGATTTGATCGCCCGCATCGCCGCAAGCTTGGCTGGATCGCCGTATTTTTGCAAATCCTCAAGCTTGAGACGGCCAATGCCATGCTCCGCCGAAATCGAGCCGCCGAGTTGATCCACCAGACCGTAAATCGCGTCCTTGATCCCGGCGCGCAAATGGCTGAAATCATCGCGATTGCGCCCCTTTGGCGGATAGACATTATAGTGAAGATTGCCGTCGCCAAGGTGGCCAAAACAGTTGATCCGGAGATCGCCAAAAGCTGCAACCAGCGCCTCGCCACGGGTGATCAGCTCGGGAATACGGCTGATCGGCACCGAGATATCATGGGAGTTTATCGCGCCGATCAGGCGGTTGGCCTCGGGAATGGTCTCGCGCAGGGTCCAGAACTCCTGCCGCTGGGCCTCGTTTTGCGAGATCAGCGCATCGCTGACCAGCCCCTGCTCCATCGCGCGCGCCAGCAGCGTTTCAAGCCCTGACGTCAGATCATTGCCTCCACCGACAGGGATGCCAACGGAGATGCCGACAGAGATGTCAGCCAGCACCATCCATTCGCTTGGGGCGGCAAAAGGCTGGCGAATAGCGGGGAGCTTTTCGTCCAAAAACTCCAAGCCCTGCCGGTGGATCAGCTCAAACGCCGAAATCATGCCGCCAAGCTCTGCCTGAAACATCTCGAGCAGACGCAAAGCCGCCGTCGGGTCTTTAACGCACAAAAACGTCGAGACCATAACTCTCGGGCGCGCAAACAGCTTTAGCGCCGCCGCCGTGATGATGCCAAGGCTGCCCTCCGAGCCGATCAGCAGGTTCTTAAGATCGTATCCGGTGTTGTCTTTGCGCAGATGTTTGAGGCCGTGCCAGATGGTGCCGTCGGGCAAAACCGCCTCCAGCCCCAGACATAAATCGCGCGCGTTGCCATAGCGCAGCACGCCGATGCCGCCAGCATTGGTCGCCAGATTACCGCCGATCTGACAGCTCCCCTCGCTGGCAAGCGACAGAGGAAACAGCCGGTCATGCTGCGCCGCTTTGGCCTGAAGGGACGCCAAGATCACCCCCGCTTCGGCCACGATCACGTTGTCACCCAACGCGACCTCGCGGATTTTATTGAGCCGTTCGAGCGATAAAACCACAGGGGCCGGACCCTCTGGCAGCACCTGCCCGCTAACCAGCCCGGTGCCGCCGCCATATGGCACGATGCCGACCCGATTTTGATTGCAGATTTTGACGATCTTGGCCACGTCCTGCACGTTATCAGGGGCCAGAACCGCACCGGCCACGCCGCGAAAGAAACCACGAGGCTCTTCTAAATAGCGCGGCTCGATGGGTTTGAAACATGCGGCTGGCAACGCGTTTTGCAAGGTCGTAAGAGTGGTCGCGCCAAGCGGATCGAGGCTCATGGCGCAACACTCCCCGCGTCGGTTTTGCCGCGCCTATCATGGCGCAAGCTGGCGTAAAGTACATGGGTGCGCCAACGGCCAGAGATTTGCAAATAGCTCTGCGCCACCCCTTCATATTTGAAGCCGGATTTCTCCAGCACCCCGCGCGAAGCCGCATTTTCCGGCAGGCAACCGGCCTCGATCCGGCTGAGGTCAAGTTCGGTGAACGCGTGGTGAACCAAGCCCGTCACCGCCTCGCGCATATAGCCGCGCCGTGCAAATCGCTGCCCGGTCCAATAGCCGATGGTGCCGCATTGCGAGGGGCCGCGCTGGATGTTGTCAAGGGTGATCGCGCCCAGCAGCTCTTGATCCTCGCGCCGGATCAAAAACAGCGGCAGGCCCGCGCCGGTTGCCGCCGCAAGGCTGGCCGCACGCACCCTTTGGGAAAACGCGCGCTTGGAGAGGTGGTTGCGCGACCAAAGCGGCTCCCACGGTTTGAGGTGCTCGGCACTTTCAGAACGCAGGCCGCTCCAGAGGGCGTAATCGGCAGGTTTGGGCAGGCGCAAAGTCAAACGATCGGTTTCGATCGCCAGCAGTTTACGCCGCCCAAAGATCATGCCTTGAGCGCCTCTGTCAGCTCCGCCAATTGCGGGGCCTGGTCGACAGGACCATAAAGCGCCATCGACATCATGCCGCTCGCGCACAGGTTTTGGGCAAAATCGCTGACTTTGCCAAGGGTGACCGCGTCGATCTTGGTCACGGTTTCATCAAGCGGCGGCACCCGGTTCCAGATCGCCACCATCCGCGCCAGCCGCTCGCAACGTGAGCCGGGACTTTCAAGCCCCATCAGCAGCCCGGCCTTGAGCTGCGTTCGCGCGCGCGCAACCTCGACCTCGGCCATATCCTCAGCAGAGCGCTTCAGCTCGTCGATGCAAAGATGCGCCAGTCCGGCGACATCCTGCTCGCTGGTGCCTGAATAAATGGTTAACATGCCGGTATCGGAAAACGCCCCCGCGCTGGCATAGATCGAATAACACAGCCCCCGCTTTTCGCGCGCTTCCTGAAACAGGCGCGAAGACATGCCGCCGCCCAGCGCCATCGAGTATATCTGCGCGGTATAAATCGCATCGTCGCAATAGCCCGGCCCCTCCAGCGCGAGGGTGAAATGGGCCTGCTCCAAATCCTTGATTTGCCGGTATTCATGCGCGCCAAAAACGCCTTTGACCGGCATGGCGGGCGATGTGCGCGGCAGATGGCCAAACAGACGCTCGGCCTGCGCCAACAGCGCATCGTGGTCAATCGCCCCCGCCGCTGACAGGATCATCTGCTCGGGGCCATAATGGGCGGAAACAAAGTCGCGAAAGTCGTCACGTTTGAAGTTTTGCACCCGCTCGGCAGGGCCAAGAATGGCGCGCCCCATTGGCTGATCGGGGTAAGCGGCCTGTTGCAACCAATCAAAAATCACATCATCGGGCGTGTCATTGCTTTGGCCGATTTCTTGCAGGATTACGCCGCGCTCGACCTCGATCTCTTTGGGGTCAAAGGTCGAATTGAGCACAATATCGGCAATGATATCAACGCCAAGTGGGACATCATCCTCCAGCAGCCGCACATGATAGGCGGTCATTTCGCGGCTGGTATAGGCGTTGATATAGCCGCCCACATCCTCGATCTCTTCGGCGATTTTCAGGGCTGAGCGGCGCTTGGTACCCTTAAAGGCCATATGCTCGAGAAAATGGGCAATGCCGTTTTGCTCTTGGCGTTCATGGCGCGCACCGGCCATGACCCAGACGCCCAGCGCCGCCGATTTCAGCCCCTCCATGCGCTCTGTCACCACGCGAAAACCGTTGGACAGCGTGTGAAATTCAACGCTCATTCGCGGATGCCTTTTTTGATCAGCGCCTTGATCGCCTCAAGATCATTGGCGACTGTGGTGATGCGTTCGGGACGCTCAAACAGGTCGGCCATATGGGGCGGCAATTTAGGGTGGACCCCGCAAGCGGCCTCGACCGCATCGGGGAATTTCGCCGCATGGGCGGTGGCTAGCGTGATCATGGGAACCGTGCCGGTCATGCGCTTGTCGGCGGCGACCTTGACGCCAACCGCCGTGTGCGGGCAGATCACTTGTCCGGTCATTTTCAGCACCGTGGCAATGGCGACCGAGGTTTCATCCTCCGAGCAATCGGCACTGTCAAACTCCAGCCGCAACCGTGCCAACGCTCCTTGCGAGAGGGTGAACGCGCCGGTTTTTGCCAGTTGCTCCATCAATTGCGCCACCGCCCCGCCTTCGCGGTCGTAAACGTCAAACAAGGCACGCTCAAAGTTGGAGGAGACCTGGATATCCATCGACGGACTGATCGACGGGGTGACCCCTTTGGTGGTATAGGCCCCGGTTTCCAGCGTGCGGTGCAGGATGTTGTTTTGGTTGGTGGCCACGATCAAACGATCGATTGGCAAGCCCATGCGTCGCGCCACATAGCCTGCGAAAATATCGCCGAAATTGCCGGTCGGCACGGTGAAGCTGACCTTGCGGTAAGGCGCGCCCAAACTGACGGCTGACGTGAAAAAATATACCACCTGCGCCAGCACCCGCGCCCAGTTGATCGAGTTGACCCCGGCCAGACGCACGCCATCGCGAAAGTCAAAATCATTGAACATGTCTTTGAGGCGGGCCTGACAATCGTCAAAATCGCCATCAACAGAGATCGCATGCACATTGGCCTCGGTCGGGGTGGTCATCTGGCGGCGCTGCACCTCGGAAACACGCCCCGTCGGATAAAGGATAAACACATCCACCGCATCAAGCCCGCGAAACGCCTCGATCGCCGCAGAGCCAGTGTCGCCGCTGGTCGCGCCAACAATAGTCACCCGCTCGCCGCGCCGCTTAAGGGCGACCTCGAACATCTGGCCGATCAGTTGCATGGCCAAGTCTTTGAAAGCCAGAGTGGGGCCGTGATGCAGTTCGAGCAGAAAGTTATTCTCGCCGATTTGCACAATCGGACAGCGGGCCTCGTGGTTGAAACCCTGATAGGCGCGCTGGATGATGGCGTGAAACTCGTCATCGTCAAAAGCATCGCCGATGAACGGCTTCATCACCCTGAACGCCACCTCCTCGTAAGGTAGCCCGGCGAAAGCGGCGATCTCGTCTGCACTCAGCGTCGGCCAGCTTTCAGGCACATAAAGGCCGCCATCGCGCGCCAGCCCCGTCAGCATCGCCTGCTCAAAAGAAAGGACAGGAGCCTGCCCTCGGGTCGAAATATATTTCATCGGGTTTGTCCGCTTTATCTAATCCAGTTGCCGCCTGATACGCCAAACCCAGTAGGCTGTCATCCCCAACCATGCCAACGCCATTAAAAACCACGTTACCGCATACTCTAAGTGATTATTGGGAATGCCCGAAGAGGTGACCGGCCACGGCAGCACCTTGGCAACGCCGCCGGGATTTGAGCGCAGCACCACCAAAATCGGCTCGGCCTTGAGAAATTTGGCCATCGCCGGTAAATCGCGGGCAAACCAGATATTCGCGGCCAGATCGGGTTTGGGGGTAAAGGTGGGATCAAGCTCGTTTGGCCACAGCAGATTGCCGATAATCTCGCCCTTGAGCTGTGGGCGCGCCAAATCGATGGATTTTTGCTGAACAAAGCCGCGATCCACCAAGATCACGCGATCTCCGGTTTGAAAACGGGTGATCAGGCGGTAGCCGGGGCCGAATATCTGATGGCTGGTGAGCACATGGATTTCACCGGGCAGCGCGGCGCCGTTTAGCTTGACGGCCAGATACTCGTCTTTGGCCTCGGTCGGGTTTTGCGGCAAAGCGACCGGGTTTTTGGCGATTTTGGCGTTGATCTCGGCAATGATGCCCTGTTTCCACACCAGCCGTTGTGACTGCCACAGTCCCAGAGAGACAAGGATCGACGCGCCAATGAGGCCGAACAGAACCGGCGCTATCATGCGTTTGAGCATGGGTATTCCTTTAATAATAAAGGGGCGCGACCAGTTCCGCGCCCCTTTTGTCATTCATTATGTGCCTCACTTGGCAAGCGCAACCTCAGCCGCCCCAAACGTAAATCGCGGCGAACAAAAACAACCACACCACATCAACGAAATGCCAATACCAAGCGGCGGCCTCAAAGCCCAAGTGATTCTTGGGGGTAAAGTGGCCGTTAAGCGCGCGGATCAGGCAGACGCTCAAAAAGATCGTGCCGATGATCACGTGAAATCCGTGAAATCCGGTGGCCATGAAGAAGGTGCTGCCATAGATATTACCAGCAAACCCAAACGCCGCTTCGCTATATTCAAACGCCTGAAACACAGTGAACATAATGCCAAGCGCAATGGCCAGAACCAGCCCCCGCACCAGATCCTTGCGGTTGTTCTCATGCGCAATCGCGTGATGCGCCCAAGTGGCGGCAGCGCCCGAACAGAGCAGGATCAGCGTGTTGATCACCGGCAGGTGCCACGGATCAAACGTCTCGATTCCCACGGGGGGCCAGACACCATCGACGGCAGGATAGCCCTCGGTCATAGGGTAAAGCGCGTTTTTAAAGAAGGTCCAGAACCACGCCACAAAGAACATCACTTCGGAGATAATAAACAGGATCATGCCGTAGCGCAGACCGATCATAACCACCGGCGTGTGATCGCCCGCATCCGCCTCAGTGACCACCTCGGCCCACCACGAATACATGACATACAAAACCAGCGCCAAGCCCATCAGCGCGATCCAAGGCCCCTTATCGTGGAAATAAAGCACAGAGCCACCAAGCATAATAAAGCCGCCCAAGGCCCCCAAAAACGGCCAGATACTGGGGTTCAGAATATGATAATCGTGTCTTTTAACATGCGCCATTGATGTTCTTCCCTGTTTTCAGCTTATCCTAGCTGATTTGTTAAAATGTTGAAAAGGCAAACTTGGCCCGCTCGCGTGGATGACCGGGCCGTGGCCTCGTGAAATCTCTAATCGGGCCTCACTTTGATTTCTCAAGCAGTGAATTTCGCAGCGTGTGGTTAAACGCCTCCATCAGCTGGCCGTCTTTTAGTTTGACCATGGTGATGGCAAAAACCAGCGTGACAAACCCGCCAAGCACCAAGCCCAGCAAGAGGTTGCTTTTTACACGACGTTTATGCAGTTCGTGATCGTTACGGATCGCCATATTTACACCCATTGTGGCCATGAGGCCATGTCCAGAGAGGTTGCGCGCAAGGCGGCCTCGATTAAAAGCCCGCCAAAATGCAGGAACAAAAAGTAGAGCGACAGGCGGAAAAACTTGCGCTCGACCGAGAATTTATCCGCAAATGCCGCCGCATCCGAGCGGTGCAACACGTGCCAGGCACCGCGCAGAAATGCCGCATTCAGCACCAGCGAAATCGCGAAATAGACCGGGCCTCCGATAGAGGTAAACGAGATACCCAGAGCGACCGGCGCCAGCAGCAGCGCATAAATCATGATCTGTTTGCGCGTCACCGTGGTCCCGTGGGTTACCGGCAACATCGGCACGCCGGCCTTGGTGTAGTCGTCGTTCATGAACAGCGCCAGCGCCCAGAAATGCGGCGGGGTCCAAACGAAAATCAGCCCGAACATCAGCACGCTATCGACCGAGATATTACCCGTAGCCACCGCCCAGCCAATCATCGGAGGAAACGCGCCTGCCGCTCCGCCAATGACGATATTCTGCGGGGTCGAGCGCTTCAGCCACATGGAATAAACCACGGCGTAAAAGAAAATCGTGAAGGCCAGCAACGCTCCGGCCAGCGCATTCGCCGTCAGCCACAGCATCACCACCGCAATCACCGACAGCCAGATGCCAAGCTGCTTGGCCGCAGCCCCGGTGATCCGCCCCGACGGCACCGGCCGCGATTGGGTGCGCGTCATCACCGCATCAATATCCGCGTCCCACCACATGTTAAGCGCGCCTGATGCACCAGCGCCGATGGCGATAAACAGGATCGAGGCGAACGCAATAACCGGATGGACCGGCACCGGTGCCACAAACAGCCCGACCGCGGCGGTGAACACCACCAACGACATGACCCGAGGCTTGAGCAGGGCGAAATAATCGCCAAACTCGGCCTCTCGCTCATCAATCAGGGGGCTTGCGTCACTCATGGGGCGATCCAATGCTCATGCGTGGGGGTGCTGACGGGGTTGCTGGCTTGAGCGCATCATATCAGTTTGACGCCACGCTAAGCGGAGAGGACAAAACCGGCTTGGGCAGGCTTGCAAACTCTTTCTCGGCGCGGATCAGCCATTTGTCATACACCTCTTGCGAGACCACTTTGACCGTGATCGGCATATAGGCGTGATCCTTGCCGCACAGCTCGGAACATTGACCAAAGTAAATGCCCTCCATGCCGGGATCGACATTGAACCATGTTTCGGCCGTGCGTCCGGGAACCGCGTCAAGCTTGACCCCGAAAGCGGGCATGGCCCAAGAGTGGATCACATCAGCGCCGGTAATTTGCAGCACGACGTTTTTATTGACCGGCACCACCAGCGCGTTATCCGCCGCCAGCAGATACTCGTCCGGCGCATAGCCGCTGGCCTTCAGCTCGTCACGTTGCAACATGAACGCATCAAAACTGATATCGGTGCCGACATATTCATAAGACCAGAACCACTGGTTACCAGTGACCTTGATGGTGATGTCTGCCTTGGGTATCTCCATCTGCTTGAACAAAACCGGCAACGAGAACACGCCGATGACGATCAGGATCAGGATCGGCACGATGGTCCAGACCACCTCGACCGCAGAGTTATGGGTGAATGTGGAGGGCGTCGGATTGACCGATTTGCGATAGCGGATGATGATCCAGATCAAAAGCGCGGTCACAAAAATCGTGATGCCGACGATGATGACAAAAATCATCTGGTCAAGCCAGTGAACGTCGCGGGCAACCTCGGTCGCGCCGGGCTGAAAGCCCATAGCCCCGTCAATCGGTTTGCCAATCCTTGGCAAGCCTTCAAGACCGTCGCTGGCCCACACCACGCTAGCGAGGCCAAAATTAGTCAAAATAGCCACAGCAGCGGCAAATATCTTTGCGATACGCATTTCTTTTTCTTCCCGTTTTATTGGGCAGCTTGGCTGCCGGTCTTTTTTGGCTTTAGTCGTCTAGATCTTACAAAATACGCGACTTTGCGACGTCTGTTAACGCGCAAAAAACAGCCCCGATCCGAAAGAAAGAGAATCCCCGCCTTGTTTCTTGGCTTTGAGAAACCATAATATTGACAGAAGAACAAGTTTCTCGTTTGCGGCATTCAGCCGCGAATCATGCGAAACGTTGCCAAACTGGAAGGTTATCGAGAAATGAGCACCCCTCAGGGCCAGTTTCGCCCGTTCGAAACGCATCTAGACCCCGACGTAGCCCTTGGCATTTTACGCGCCGCCGTGGCCGGAGCCGATGATGGCGAGCTGTTTTTAGAGCGTCGCCGCGCCGAAGCGCTGGTGTTTGATGATGGCCGCCTGAAAACCGCCAGCTATGATGCCTCCGAGGGGTTCGGCTTGCGCGCCGTCAAAGGCGAGACCGCCGGTTACGCCCATTCCACCGAGATTTCCGAACCTGCCCTCAAACGCGCGGCCGAGACCGCTCGGCTGGCAGTTGGCGAGGGTGGTGGGGTGCTGGCCCCTCCCCCCGTCGCCACCAACCGGCGACTTTATCGCGATATAAACCCCATGGAGGACGCCGAGTTTTCGGTCAAGATCGAGGTTCTGCGCGAGATCGACGCGTTCGTACGCGCTTCGGACGCGCGAGTTGTGCAGGTGTCGGCAACCGTCGCCGCCTCGGTTCAGGAAGTGTTCATTCTGCGCCCCGAAGGCCAAATTCTGACCGATATACGACCAATGACACGGCTGAACATCTCGGTGATTGTCGAGCAGGACGGACGGCGCGAAAGCGGCGGTGCTGGCGGCGGAGGTCGCAGCGATCTCACCCGTCTGATCGCGCCCCAAAGCTGGAAATCAGTCGCCAAAGAGGCCCTGCGCATCGCGCTCGTGAACCTTGAGGCCATACCCGCCCCGGCAGGTGCGATGGACGTGGCGCTCGGTCCAGGCTGGCCGGGAATATTGCTGCACGAGGCCATTGGTCACGGGTTAGAGGGTGATTTTAACCGCAAGAAAACCTCGGCTTTTGCGGGGCTTATGGGACAACGCGTCGCCTCTGAAGGGGTGACGGTGCTGGATGATGGCACCATCCCCGACCGGCGCGGCTCGATCACTTTTGACGACGAGGGGACCCCTTCGGGCAAGAATATTCTGATCGAGGACGGTATTCTGGTCGGCTTCATGCAGGATCGCCAAAACGCGCGGCTGATGGGGGTCAAAGCAACCGGAAACGGGCGGCGCGAAAGCTATGCCCACGCGCCGATGCCGCGCATGACCAACACCTATATGCTTGGCGGGCAGGACGACCCCGAGGCCTTGGTGGCCGACATAAAAGACGGTATTCACGCGGTCGGTTTTGGTGGCGGGCAGGTCGATATCACCAACGGCAAGTTCGTTTTCGCCTGCACCGAGGCCTATCTGATCAAGAACGGCAAGCGCGTGGCCCCGGTCAAGGGCGCGACCCTGATCGGCGACGGGGCGACCGCGCTCAAGCAAATCCACGCGATTGGCAACGACATGGCACTTGATCCGGGCATGGGTAATTGCGGCAAGGCCGGTCAATGGGTGCCTGTCGGCGTGGGCCTGCCGACGGTGCTGATCGGCGGGCTGACAGTGGGCGGTTCGGCGTCGTAGCTGAGAGGCGTCACAAATAAGCCACAAGAATTAATCGGATATTAACCTCTGGGCGCGAAGCTGGCAAAGTCCGCTGCCACGGAGCCTTGATGACTGATTCTTCTATCGGGACGAACCTGCGTTCGACCTCGCCCAAAACCGAGCTTAAACAAATCCAATGGGTGCAACTGATCCGCTCGCGCGGGGTTGGGCCGGAAACCTTTCGCCGCTTGCTCGCCGAGTTTGGTGACGTGAGCGAGGCGCTCGGCCACCTACCCGAAATCGCCAGCGCTTCGGGAATGAAATCCTACCGCGCCTATCCCTATGCAGAGGCGGAAAAAGAATATGCGGCAGGGCGCAAGCAGGGTGCGCGACTGTTATGTCTTGACGACGACGCCTATCCAAGCCGCCTGACCGAAATTGACGATGCGCCGCCGATTATATGGGCCAAAGGGCGTGTGGAGCTGGGTCAAACCCAGATCGTCGCGCTGGTGGGCGCGCGTAATGCGTCGAGCCTTGGCACAAGAATGGCCAAGAAGCTCGCCGGTGACCTTGGCCGCCAAGGCTATACCATTGCATCAGGTCTGGCGCGTGGCGTCGATGCCGCTGCCCATGTGGCGGCCTTGGCGAGCGGAACCATCGCCGTTATGGCTGGCGGCGTCGATTATATCGCCGCAAAACCAGAAACTGGCCGAAGAAATCGCCGAGCTTGGGTTGTTGATATCCGAGCAACCGATCGGCCTTTCGCCTCAAGCACGGCATTTCCCCAGACGCAACAGGCTGATCTCGGGTCTCGCGCAGGCGGTCGTGGTGGTGGAAGGTGCCGCCAAATCGGGCAGCCTGATCACCGCGCGCGACGCCTTGGATCAGGGCCGCGAGGTGATGGCGGTGCCGGGTCATCCGCTGGACGCACGCGCGGCTGGATGCAATATGTTGATCCGGGACGGAGCCGTTCTGGTCCGCGGCTCCAAAGATGTCATCGCGGCTGTGGGCCCTCAGAACGCGGCCCGGCGCGACGAGATTTCAAGCAAAATCCCCGTTGCCGTCGAGCCTGCCAAAGCCACCATCCCCGAAGCGTTGGAATTGTCAAAGACCATCCTGTCGCATCTGGGGGCAGCGCCCATTGCCGAGGATCAGCTGATCCGCGATCTGAACTTGCCGTCACAGGTCGTCTCGACCCAATTGCTCACCCTCGAGATGGACGGAAAACTCGCCCGCGAGCGAGGCGGCATGCTGACCTTGGTGGTGTAACTCGCGGGGCCGACCAGCGCGCAAACCTTCCAAGCGCTGGCATTCATTCCGTGAATTCGGCGATCTATTGCCGCTGCCATGACCGCAAAACGGCACTTGTCAAACAACCCCATTGACAACACCCCGCCCACCGCCACATGTTCCGCGCCCACAGACACAGCCAATTCAACCACAGGATAGCCCATGCCCGTTGTCGTCGTAGAATCGCCCGCCAAAGCCAAAACCATCAACAAATACTTGGGCGATGACTATGTGGTGCTGGCGTCATACGGCCATGTTCGCGACCTGCCGCCCAAGGATGGCTCCGTCGATCCCGACAATGATTTCGAGATGAAATGGGAGGTGGCCAGCCAGTCGCAAAAACACATTCGCGCCATCATTGACGCGCTGAAAGACGACAACTCGCTGATCCTCGCAACCGACCCCGACCGCGAAGGCGAGGCGATTTCGTGGCATCTGGAAGAGACCTTGCGCAAGCGCCGCGCCATCAAAAAAGACACGCCGGTCGTGCGCGTGGTGTTCAACGCCATCACCAAATCCGCGGTCACCGAGGCCATGAAAAACCCGCGCGACGTGGATATGGAGCTGGTCAACGCCTATCTCGCCCGCCGCGCGCTCGACTATTTGGTCGGGTTCAAATTATCGCCGGTCTTGTGGCGCAAACTGCCGGGCGCAAAATCGGCAGGGCGCGTACAATCGGTCTGCCTGCGCCTGATCGTCGAGCGCGAGATGGAGGTCGAGGAGTTCAAACCCCGCGAATACTGGACCGTCAAAGCGATCCTGACCACCCCGCGCGGTCAGGAATTTGAGGCGCGCCTGACCAATCTCGCTGGCAAAAAGCTGGACAAATTCGATATCGCCACGGCTGCAGCCGCAGAACTGGCAACCTCCGCGATCACCTCGCGCGACCTGCAAGTGGTTGAAGTTGAGGCAAAACCCGCCAGCCGAAACCCCTCCGCCCCGTTCATGACCTCGACCCTGCAACAAGAAGCCAGCCGCAAATTCGGCTTTGGCGCGCGCCAAACCATGAGCACGGCCCAGCGCCTTTATGAGGCCGGATACATCACCTATATGCGGACCGACGGCATCGATATGGCCCCCGAAGCGATCCAGTCCGCGCGCGACTCCATTGGCTCGCGCTACGGTGAGGCTTATGTACCAGACAAGCCGCGCATCTATAAAAACAAGGTGAAAAACGCCCAGGAAGCCCATGAATGCATCCGCCCGACTGATATGTTCTGCGACGCAGGAAAGTTGGCAAAGTTAGAACCAGACCAACGCAAGCTTTACGATCTGATCTGGAAACGCACAATCTCCAGCCAGATGGAGGCCGCGCGTTTGGAGCGAACGGCAGTTGATATCTCGTCAAGCGATGGCGGCGTGATTTTGCGCGCCACCGGACAGGTGGTGCTGTTTGACGGGTTCTTGAAAGTTTACGAGGAAGGCCGCGACGACAGCCATGCGAGCGATGACGACAAACGCCTGCCGCAGATCGCCAGTGGTGAGGCGATCGCACAACAAAACGTGTCGCCCGAACAGCATTTCACCCAGCCCCCACCGCGCTATACCGAGGCGACGCTGGTTAAGCGGATGGAGGAACTCGGCATTGGCCGCCCCTCGACCTACGCCTCTGTCGTCACCACCATTCAAGATCGCCAATATGTGCGAAAAGAGAAAAATCGCCTGATCCCCGAGGATAAAGGTCGTCTGGTTACTGCATTTCTGGAGAATTACTTTCGCAAATATGTGGGCTATAACTTCACCGCCTCCCTTGAGGAGGAGCTCGACGATATCTCCGGTGGGCGCGAGGATTAT
>JAADIJ010000019.1:0-14647 GCA_013151335.1 Alphaproteobacteria bacterium
TCCACTCGCGCAAACTGAGACCGAGCGCCGTCAACACCACCACGCCAACGCCAATCAGCGCCGCCCGACCCAGCCAGACGTTACGCGCGAGCAACCCAAAGACAAAATCCCACGCCGCCACCGAGATCATCAAACCGACCACTCCGACAGTCGCCGCCCAGAACCAACTCCACAAACGCGAGCCTCGTCGCCCGGCCAAAACCGTCAGCGTTTGCAAAGCCTGCCCCTGCGGATACGTCACCGCCAAATCCGGCACTGTCGGCGCGCTGGCCGGAGTTTCCGCCGCCGGTTCGTCCATCTCGATCAACAGGGGTCCATCTGGTCTACTCATCGCAATCTGTCTCCCAACAAGAACTCCGCCGCCCGGTCGAGCCGGATATGCGGAGGGCCGTCTCCGGGTTTAAGGCTGATCCGCGCCGGGGCAAACCGCATGGATTGATAGTCCTCACTCAACCAGCGTTTGGCGCCCTGTTGCGCCGGACCAAGCAACTCGGCGGGGTCATCAGGCAGCGCACCGGGGTAAAATGCCGCAAATTTCCCGCTCTCCAACAGCCGCCCGCGCACACAATCAAGCCGCCTTCCCTTGTGGTCAAGCGTCTCTTCAACCGTGGTCCTGAACGAGGCCAGCGACATCGCCGCCGTCTTCGCTCCGGCAAAATCAGCGCGAGTTTTGGCCTCGCGCAACAACGCCTCCATGATCGCGGTCAGTTGCGGGTGCTGGCGGTGATGCAAATGATCGGCCTTGGTCGCGGCGAACAAAACCCGGTCAACCCGTTTGCCCGTCAGCGCCGCCAGCCACGACTTTCGACCCGGCCGAAAAGCGCGCAACACATCGCGCATGGCCACGCGCAAATCGTCCACGGCAGCAGGCCCGCTATTGATTGCCCCCAGCACATCCACCAACACGATCTGGCGGTCAATTTTGGCAAAATGATCGCGGAAAAACGGCTTTACCACCTGCGATTTATAGGCGTTGAACCGCCGCTCCATCTCGCGCCAAAGGCTGTTGCGCGGAGTTTTGGGTGGGCGCTCCATCGGTGCGAATGTCAACGCAGGCGAGCCTTCCAACTCGCCGGGCAACAAGAACCGCCCTGGCGCGCAAGCCGAAAATCCCTGCGCGCGCGCCGCGTGCAAATACTCCGTAAACACCCCTGCAAGCCCTTGCGCCGTGGCCTCATCAAACGCCACCGCCGGATCGATCTTCGCATATTGAGCGTGCCAGTTTTTAGAGATTTCGCCACGCGCCTCCCCCGCCGCCAATGCCAACGCCTCACACGACCAATCAGTGAAGCTCTGCGTCATCAGAGGCAGATCCAGCAGCCACTCGCCGGGATAATCAACGATGTCCACATGCACGGTTTTAGGCCCTGACATGCCGCCAAAAAACCCGACCGGCTGCACCCTGATCGACAGGCGCAACTGGCTGATCGCGCGGGTCGATTGCGGCCAACGAGGCTCTGGCCCGCTTAGTGCCGCCAAGTGGCGTTCATACTCAAATCTCGGGATGGTATCGTCCGGTTGGGGCTGCAAAAACGCCGCGGTAATCGCCCCGTTTGAGGCAGCCAACAGCTGCGGCATCCGTCCGCGATCAAGCATATTTGCCACCAAGGAGGTGATAAAAACCGTCTTTCCAGAGCGCGACAATCCGGTCACACCAAGCCGGATCACCGGCTCAAACAGCGCAGATTTCGCGCGACTTCCCGCGTTCTCAACGCGACGCACGGCCCCCTCGGCAATATCCGCTGCAAAATCTCCAAGCCCCAAAACTCTGGCCCTTTTCCTGCCCGATCAGCCCCTTACATAGGCCTGATCGCGGCAATTTTATAGTGGTTTGATGCCAGAAACCCCGTCAGCCGCCAAAACCCACACGACGCCGGGGATTGGCAAGCCGCATTTCTGCATGTATCGGAAGGCTATGCCCAGATATGCCCTGAAAATCGAATATAACGGAGCGCCATTCGCCGGGTGGCAACGGCAAAAGAACGCGCCCTCGGTTCAGCAAGCACTGGAGGAGGCCTTGCGCGCTCTTGACCCGGGCGTTCCCACGATTTTCGCGGCCGGGCGCACCGACACTGGCGTTCATGCCACCGGGCAGGTTGCCCATTGCGAGATGACAAGGGCGTGGGACGGATTTCGTCTGCAAGAGGCGCTGAATTATCATCTGCGCCCCGCGCCGATTGCCGTGCTGCAAGTGCACCCGGTCACCGAGGAATTTCACGCGCGGTTTTCGGCTCTTGAGCGGCACTATGTGTTTCGTCTGATTTCGCGCCGCCCTCCCCTGACCCACGACAAGGGTCTGGCGTGGCGCGTCAATCACGCGCTCGACCTGACCGCCATGCAGAACGCCGCCCGTCACCTCATCGGCAAGCACGATTTTACTACGTTTCGCGCCAGTCAATGTCAGGCGAAATCGCCAGTAAAAACCATGGATCAGATCACCATTAGCCGCCACAAAATCCCCGAAGGCCAGGAGTTTCGCCTTGAGTTTCGCGCGCGCTCTTTCCTTCACAATCAAGTGCGCAGTTTCGTTGGCACATTGGAGCGCGTAGGCGCAGGCGCGTGGCCACCTGAGCGTGTCAAAACCGCGCTTGAGGCCCGTGATCGCGCAGCTTGCGGCCCAGTCTGCCCCCCCGATGGGCTGTATCTCAGCCATGTAGGATATCCGAAAAATCCGTTTTCTTAGGCTCGTTGGTTAAAGCCTGTCGTGTTCCAATGCGCAATTCGCCCGAAAACCGGTTCCCACTTTTCGGATTGCGCTTAGGGCAACATCTTTCCAGGGTTCATGATATTTTTCGAATCAAGCGCTCGTTTGATCTGCCGCATCACCGCCAGCGCGGGCTTGTCTTTTCGTCGCGCCATCGACCCGAGCTTGGCCAGACCGATGCCATGTTCCGCTGAAAAACTACCCTCAAGCTCCTCTACAACATCCTCGACCAGATTATAAATCGCCGTTTTCTGCGCGTCATCCACCTGTCCCGGATTATCGGGATCAACCCACAGGCTGTAATGCAGGTTTCCGTCCCCCAGATGCGAGATCACCACGATTTCCGCCTTGGGAGCAACGGTCCCGATCCGCGCCTCCATCTCGGTCAAGAACGTATCAACCTTATCGAGCGGCACCGCCACATCGGCAGTGATCGACACGCCAAGATGGGTTGCAACCTCAAACGCCATTTCGCGCTGCCGCCACATTTCGGCGCGCTGCGATTGGGACTGGGCAATGGTTGCATCCAAGACCTGCCCCACCTCCAGCAGCCCGAAAAGCGTGTCTTCCAAAAGAGCTACCAACGGGATTTTTCCGTCCGGCCCGGCGGTCGCGCTTTGCGCGTTCGTCGTTGCAATCTCCACCAGCACCGCCGTATCTGCCAATGTATCAAACGGCATCGGCGCATTCGCGTCGACCATTTGCAAATGGCGGAAATAATTTTTCGGCATATATTCAAACGCCTCGACCGCCCCGCCGCTCACCGCTTGTAATTTGTGAAGCAGATCCAACGCGGTTGGAATATCCTTCACCGAAACCATCGCCGTGGCATAGGCTTTGGGTTTTTCATATAACTTCAGAACCGCGCCGGTAATCACCCCCAGCGTTCCTTCGGCACCGATGAACAAATCCTTCAGATCATAGCCCGTGTTGTCTTTATGCAACTCCGACATCAAATTGACGATCTCGCCATCGGCCATTACCACTTCAAGCCCCAAGCATAAGGCACGCGTATTGCCATAGCGCACGACGTTAGAGCCGCCTGCATTAGTCGACAGATTACCGCCAATCATGCAAGAGCCGCGCGCCCCGAACACCAACGGAAACACCAGATCAACCTCTTCTACAGCCGCATGCAAATTCGCCAGAACCACGCCAGCCTCAACCCGCGCCAAACGGCTTTGCCGGTTGATCGCCACGATCTTGTTCATCCGCTCCAGCGACAGAATGATCTTGTCACCAGCCGCGCCCGCAAACCCGCCGCCAGCAAGCCCGGTATTGCCGCCAAGCGGAACCACCGCCGTCCCGGTTTCAAACGCCAGCGCCAGTATTTGGGATACTTCATCAGTGGAGGCAGGCCGCACCACCGCCAATGAACGTCCCTTATACACACCCGTTATGTCATGATCGTATTTCTCCCGCAGATCATCGCCGCTCAGGCAATTGTTCTGACCAACTATACGACCCAACCGGTTAATAATGTCTGACATGCGAGCCACCTTTTTCAACTGCCGCGATATTGCTACCAATAGGCACATCAGTCAAAGAAATACGGTCCCGCCTCGCCGAGCAACACCTGCGCCAGCGACACACCCATTTCGACCGCATCATCGACCGGCCCGCTCACCTCATGCGACAAACATTCAGAGCCATCGGGGCGCAGAATTTCGCCCCTCAGGCGCATCTGCCGGTCGCGAATTTCCGCCAGACCGGCAATCGGCATTTCGCACGAGCCTTCCAGCGTCCGCAAATAGGCCCGCTCCGCATCCAGCCGATAGCCGGTGGGGAAATCATGGATCGGTGACAGCAAATCCTTGACCGTTTCATCGGCGCCGCGCCGCTCAATCCCGATCGCGCCCTGCGCTACCGCAGGCAGCATATCCGAGAGCGAGACCGGCGCATTCGCCGCCCCCTCCATGCCAAGCCGATTAAGCCCTGCCATGGCCAAAAACGTACAACTCGCCACCCCTTCATCAAGCTTGCGCAACCGCGTCTGCACATTGCCGCGAAACTCCACCACCTTGAGATCAGGCCGTTTATAGAGAACCTGCGCCCGCCGCCGAAGGCTGCTTGTCCCCACTTTAGAGCCAGCAGGCAAATCCGACAGCTTCTCCACTACTGGTGATAGAAACGCATCCCGAGGATCTTCGCGCGGCAAAAAACAATCCAGCGCCAGCCCCTCCGGCTGCAAAACCGGCATGTCTTTCATGGAGTGAACGGCGATGTCGATGCGCCCACCCAAAAGCGCCTCTTCGATCTCTTTGGTGAACAGGCCCTTGCCGCCAAGCTCGCGCAGGGGCTTATCCTGAATCTTGTCGCCAGTGGTCTTGATCACCACAATCTCGAACGAGATTTCGTCAAAGCCGTGCATCTCGATCAGTCGACGACGGGTTTCATATGCCTGCGCCAACGCCAGCGGCGAGCCGCGCGTGCCGATGCGTAAAGGAGAGTCTGAATTTGGCCAAAGTGGTTGCATCCCTACCCTCTAACCCGCAGGCAAGCGCCTGACAATGCCCTTGCGGTCGTGACACATTGACATCCCCGCGCCGAGCCTAGAGGAGAGGGTTTCGTCATTCAAAACTGGGCAAAACCGAGGTGAAACCAATGGCCGAGAAACTCATACTGCGCGCACTCGCCGGTGAAACCTTGCCAACACCGCCGATCTGGATGATGCGACAGGCTGGGCGATACCTGCCCGAATACCGCGCCACCCGCGCCAAGGCTGGCGATTTTTTGTCGCTCTGTTACAACCCCGAGCTTGCCGCCGAGGTGACCTTGCAACCGATCAAACGCTTTGGCTTTGACGCCGCGATCCTGTTTGCCGATATCTTGCTGGTGCCCCAAGCTTTGGGCGCTGATCTGTGGTTTGAAACCGGCGAAGGCCCGCGTCTTTCGACCGTCTCGCGCGCACAGGACATGATGCGCCTCAAACCCGCCGATGCGATCCACGAGCATCTGGCGCCAGTTTATCAAACCGTCAAAATCCTCGCTGAAACCCTGCCGCCAGAGACCACGCTAATCGGTTTTGCCGGTGCGCCGTGGACCGTGGCCACCTATATGATCGCTGGTCGAGGCACCCCCGATCAGGGACCGGCGCATGCGTTGATGCAGGGAGATCCTGCGACCTTCGACGCCCTGATCGACCTGATTACAGATGCCACCATCGCCTATCTTTTGGCGCAAGTCGCCGCCGGGGCCGAGGTGGTCAAGCTGTTTGACAGTTGGGCCGGATCACTCAAAGGCGTGGCCTTCGACAAATACGCCCTCGCCCCGACCACGCGCATTATCACCGCGCTGAAAGCCAAACATCCCGACCTCCCCGTTATCGCCTTTCCACGCGAGGCAGGCGACAAATATATCGGTTTCGCCCGCACTACAGGGGCGGATTGCGTGGCAACAGACGCAGCCGTTGATGCCGAATGGGCGGCCCAAAACCTGCAAAAAGACGGCTGCATTCAAGGCAACCTCGCCCCCCATCACATGGTCACCGGCGGCCAAAAGCTGATAGACGAGACCAAACGCATCGTCTCAACCTTCTCAAACGGCCCCCACATCTTCAACCTCGGCCACGGCATCACCCCCGATGCCGACCCTAAAAATGTCGAGGCAATGGTCAAAGCGGTACGCGGCTGAACGCATAAATCTATGAACGGATTTCGCAGGATTTTTTCGAATGAGCGCCCTATATGATACAATTGGCCTCAACTACGCAAGCGGTCGCCGCACCGATCCAAGGATTGCCAAGGAAATCCACGCGCATCTGGGCCGCGCAAAAACCGTTCTGAATGTGGGGGCGGGAAGCGGCTCATATGAACCAACCCATCTAAAAATCACGGCGGTCGAGCCCTCGCTAGAGTTGATCCGACAAAGACCGGCCAGCGACGTGATTGTGGTTCAAGCCCACGCCGAAGACCTGCCGTTTCAGGGCAACACATTCGACGTAGCCCTCGCGATCCTCATCGTTCACCATTGGAGCAACGCCCAAAAGGGCCTGAGCGAAATGCGGCGCGTAACCCGTGGCAAGATCATCATTTTCACATTTGATCCGCTGGCCACAGACTTCTGGCTATCGGACTATCTGCCAGAGTTGGGAACGCTCGACCAAAAGCAGATGCTCTCCATCGCGGATTTTGAAACCGTGCTCGGGCCGGTTGACCGGATCAATGTGCCAATTCCGCATGATTGCATAGATGGCCTGCTTTGCGCCTATTGGTGTCGGCCTGCGGCATATCTGGAGCCGGACGTACGCCGTTCAATGTCATCATTCTCTAAAATTAGCAATGTGACCGAAGGTTTGCAGCGGCTGGAAGATGACATTCAAACCGGAGAATGGGCGCGTAAGTATTCCCGGTTTCTCGACCAAGACTCCTATGATTTTGGCTATCATCTAGTCGTGACACGGGACGCAAACCAATGCCGATAATCCAGCCCCCACCTCACACCCACTTAACCATCGGAGGAAGGCTCATCAAGACAGCATTAGCGTCATGTCCCGTCTCCAGACCGAACTTAGTGCCACGGTCATAAACCAGATTATATTCCGCATAGAGACCGCGATGGATCAATTGTTTGTCCTTGTCCTCCTCGCCCCAAGCCATGTCTCGTCGCCGGTTGGTAATCGGTAAAAACGCCGGTAAAAACGCGCGGCCTACGTCTTGGGTAAAGGCGAAATCGGCCTCCCAGCCGCCGGTGTTATAATCGTCAAAGAAAATCCCACCAACGCCGCGCGCGCGACCGCGATGCGGAACATAGAAATACTCGTCGGCCCAGTCCTTGAAGCGCCCATAAAGCGCGCCGCCATGTGGGTCGCAATACTCTTGCAGCACCCGGTGAAAATCGGCGGTATCCTCGGGATATTCAAGGCACGGATTAAGGTCGGTGCCGCCGCCAAACCATTGGCCATGCGGGGTCCAGAACATGCGGGTATTAAGGTGGATCGAGGGGGTATGCGGGTTTTGCATATGCGCCACCAGCGAGACCCCGCTGGCCCAAAACCGCGGATCATCGGCCATCCCCTCAAGCCCTTTTCGCGCCGCCATCGCCGCGACTGCCCGCGCACCAAGTGTGCCGTAAACCGTCGACACATTCACGCCGACTTTTTCAAACACCCGGCCCCCACGCATCACCGACATCAAGCCGCCCCCGGCATCGACCCCCTCGCCCGCATCGCGCACAGTCGTGGAGACCTCGAACCGGCCCGCAGGCTGACCGGCAAACGTCCCCGTGGTCTGGCTGTCTTCCAGCGCCTCGAAAGCGGCGACGATTTGGTCGCGCAGGTCGCGAAACCAGGCACTCGCGCGCTGTTTTTGATCCTCTTGGCTGGGGTTGGGCATAAAAACTCCTGTTGATTGGTCGCGATTTTACGCCTTGTTAACGCGCTTGCCTCAAAAGGGGAACGCCGCGAATGTCGCGGTCAGGCGGCTGGTTAAGGATTTATGAACGTCGCGTCACATCATGCACCGTCTGGACAAGCCCGAGAGAACCTCCCAAACTGCCAAAAAACCGGACATTATCCGGCATCTAGCTCATATGTTTACCATCACCCCTCAAAGGCCCGATCATGGCTGCACCACCGCCAACCCCGATTTTCGTAACCGGCCCGACCGCCGCGCCGATCCCTCCGGCCCCCGTCCGCGACAATGGACGCGGGATTTTCTGGGCGTTTGTGTCAGTGTTCGCCGCCAGCCTGATGGCGCTTTCGGTGCGCGGGGTGGTTGCCGATATCGACAGCCGCATGGCGGTGATGTTTCGCGCCGGGATCACCACCATGTTGATCGTGATCGGGCTGATCTTGTTCTCGCGCTTGCGCAAACAGCTCAAATTCTCGCGCCCCGGCTTACACCTGCTGCGCGGCGTGTTGATCGGCGCCTCAACCAATCTTGGCTTTTACACGCTGATGCACATCCCGTTAACCACGGCGACCGTGCTGTTTTTCACCGCCCCGATATTTGCGACAATCCTCGGGGTTATCGTCCATAAAGAGCGCGTAGGCCCAAGGCGGATCATCGCGGTGCTGATGGGGTTTGTCGGAGCACTGGTAATCCTGCGCCCCGGCTTTGAGGGGTTTCATCCGGCAATGCTCACGGCTCTTGGCTCGTCAGCCCTGTTTGCCATTGCTCTCACGCTGTCGCGAAATCTGGCCAATGCGGATGGGGTGCTGTCCACCTATTTCTCGTCGGTGGTGATCACCGTGATCGTCACATTGCCCATTGCTATGCCGGTCTGGTCCCTGCCCACCAGCCCGCTGATCTGGGCCGGTGTCGCCATTTTGGTCGTGACCAGTGCTGTGCGGGGGTTCGCCGACATTCAAGCCTATCGCTACGCCGAGGCTGCCCTGCTCGCCCCCATCGCCTATCTCAGACTGGTGATGATCGGCATCGGCGCCTATTTCATGTTTTCCGAAACCATCGACGGCCCCACTTGGATCGGAGCGGCGGTGATCATCTCGTCCACGCTTTACATCGCCCGGCGCGAGGCCAAGCTGCGCAAGTCAGGCTGAGGCAGCGCACACATCTATTCTATGCAGGAAATAGACCTGCAGCGCAGCGGCAATCATCGCCAGTAAAAACACCACATCAAGCCCGACCAGCGCCGCCAACAGCCCAGCCAGCAACGGCAGCAAAAACGCCGGGGCGGTGATGGCATTGAAATATCCGCTATAGGCCGGACGTCGGTCATCCGGCGAGATTTCCATCAAAAAGCCGATAACCGCAATCGTCAGCCCGTTTGCCAGCGCCCCAAGAGCGAAAAACACCGCCAGATAGACGTAAAACATTTCACCCGAGCCTGTGAACAGACCCAACCCGCTCGCCAGCGCAATCGCCGGAGGCAAAAGGCGACCAAGCGCGATCCCCCGCAGCAGGCTCACCTTACCAAGATGGTCACCCCACCACCCCCAGAGCACGTTGGAGATCAGCGCTCCGACAGTTTGCGCCCCCATCAGCCACGCAATATCAACCAGATCAACCCCGCTATGCGCGGCCTGAACCACATAAAACGGCATCGCCATCAACACCGCCCCACCGCACCATTGCGCATAGACGAACTTGCGAAAGGTCAGATCGGTCTGAAACACGCCGACCCCCTCTTTCAGATGCTGAAAGAACGTGGGCTTTTGGGATTTTGCACCGGTTTTCTTGGGCGCGCTGTCAGGCTCTCCCATCACCGTGAACACTACCGACGACAACAACATCAAGCCCGCCGCCATCGCCACAATCGCCGCATAAGACAACGGAAACGCCAGTGTGGTCACCAGTCGATCAGCAAAACCAACCACCACCAGAGCCAGCAACCCGCCGCCAAAAAACCGCGTCGCCAGCAATCGACTGCGCAAATTCGGCGCGACCGAGCGCGCGACGATGTCATTATAAGGCACGCCGACGATGCCGCTGACAAAGGCGTAAACCGTCCAGATCACCATCACTAATCCGGCCAAAACGCCAGCGCTCCACCCCGCTCCGAGCGCCAAAACCAACGCCATCAGCCCCATCGCCAGCGCGCGCCCAAACGCGCCGATCACATAATATCGCATGCTAGAGCCGCCATGCTGCGCCAAATAGCCAACGATCAGTTGCGGAAATAACCAGCCAAACCGCAAGATCGCAGTCACCGCCCCGACCAAAATCGGATTGCCGGTCAACTGAAACACCAAGGCCGACATGATGGTGCTGGAATCTATCGCAGAGGAGCCTGCCTGAAAGGTGATCCCGGCCACAGCCACATGCTTGAAACGGCGTGTCTCAGACATGCGCGTTTACGTCCCGGTCCAGTTTTGCGGATCGACAAACAGCCCAAACCAAATGGACCACAGCCCTAGCAGCACAAACACCAACCCGATGACCCAGCGCATGCCCTTCAGCTTGGCCCCGAACGTCTGAAGCGCTGTGGCAAATCGCGGAACGAACGCGAAGGCCACCAACGGGGCGGACAGAAATAAACCGAATAAAAACATCATCATAAACCCGACCGCAGCCGTGCCGCTGGTTGCCGCCAGCCCCAACAGTCCAAACAGGATCGGAGCGGCACAAGCCGGAATATTAAGGCCAAACGCCAGCCCTAAGACCAGCGGGTTCTTGGCCGACTTCCACATCTGAGGCGTCAAGCTAATCCGTCTTTTGATCATTCCCGCACGGCCAAAAATAAACGCGAGACCGACCAGCAAATAGATCGAGCCGAACACCAGCCAAATTCCGGTTTGAACCCCAATCAGCGCGTGACCGACCATCGCAATGAACAACCCGAACAGACCAGCAATAACCGAGCGCGACAGCACGAATATCCCCAAAGCCGAGATCTTTTCGCGGCGATTGCGCCCATTTTGCGTGTCTAAAAACAGTAAATGACCACCGATTGTGCATGGTTCGACGAACCCCAACAGGCCCAAGCCGATTGGCAGCAAAATCAACGTTTGCAGCGAAAGTTCCATTTTTCTTCCCGATCTTTTTGGTCGAGGTAAAACGTTCCCCCTAGGGGAATGTCAAGCCGCCCATGGGCCTACGTCGGCGCGTGGGCTACACTTGTCTGTGATGGGAATTAGCAATATTCAGCGCTCGACAGCGAAAAACTCAAAAGCTTCGCCGTGCTTTTAGCGCCGCCGAAATGGTGCCGTCATCGAGATAATCCAGCTCACCACCGATGGGCACGCCTTGCGCGAGCGAGGTGACCGCCACGCCTGATCCCTCCAACTCATCAGCAATATAATGCGCCGTGGTCTGGCCATCCACCGTGGCATTGAGCGCCAAGATCACCTCTTTTATACCCTCGTCAGTCACGCGCCTGCGCAACAGCGAGATGCGTAAATCCTCTGGCCCAACATGATCAAGCGCCGACAGAACTCCGCCAAGTACATGATAACGCCCACTAAAAACCGACGCACGCTCCATCGCCCACAAATCAGCCACATCCTCGACCACGCAAATCTGACCGTTGGCGCGCTTGTCGGCGCGGCAAATCGGGCAGACCTCCTCGGTGCCGATATTGCCGCACATGACACATTCGCGCGCATAGGTCGCCACGCGCGCAAGCGCATCTGACAGCGGGTCCATCAGTTGCCCGCGCTTTTTGATCATATGCAAAACCGCGCGGCGAGCCGAGCGAGGACCAAGCCCCGGCAGCCGCGCCATCAAAGCAATCAGCGTCTCGATATCGCTGTCAGGGCCGGTCACGCGCGCCAATCTCAGAACGGCAGCTTCATACCGGCGGGCAGGTTCATGCCCTCGGTCAGCTTGGCCATTTCGGTGCGGTGGGTCTCGGCAGCTTTGGCCTGCGCGTCTTTGACCGCCGCAACGATCAAATCCTCGACCACCTCTTTATCCTCGGGGCGAAACAGAGAGGGATCGATTTCGAGCGCCTTGAGCGCGCCCTTGGCACTGGTGGTCGCAACCACCATCCCCGCACCCGACTGACCAACCACGTTGATCTGGTCAAGACCGGCCTCGATCTCGGCCATCTTGCCCTGCATCTCCTGCGCCTGTTTCATGATCTTGGCCATATCGCCAAGCCCGCCCAAACCTTTCAGCATGTCATTTCCTTTTTGTTAATCTTCTTCAAACGGATCCCAATCATCATCCACATCATCGGGATCAATCGGCACAACATTGTCCATCGGCTCAAAGCCCTGCGCATTCACCTCGCGAATTTCCGCCTTGGGAAATTGCGCCAGCACCGCCTGAACCATCGGATGGGCCAAGGCCTGCGCGTGCAAATCAGAGCGTTCGGCGTCGCGCCGCTCGGCAATGGTCTCGCCACCGCCATCGCCCACAACAGAGACCACCCAGCGCACGCCGGTCCAGCCCTGCAATCGAGCGGCCAGTCGCGAGGCCAGATCACGCGGCGCGCTCCCGGTCATCTCAAACTCGATCCGACCGGGACTGTATTTCGCCAGCCGCAAACCGTCCTCAACCTCGACCAACAGCTTGACGTCTCGGTTGGCACGGATCAACTCGACCACCTGCTCAAAACTCTGAAACCGCGCCAGCGCCTCGTTCGGAGCTCTATGCGCCTCTGCCGTCACGCCCCCGCCCGCAATCGCCGAAACGCCGGACCCTTGGGGTTGGGCCGACGCCTCCGAAACCGCAGAATGACCTGCATTTCCACCCGCGCCACCACCGACACGCCCCCCACCGGAGGGCGGTTGAGAGAGCGGCGCATTTTGCAATTTACGCACCAAATCCTCGGGGCTGGGCAGTTCGGCCACATGGGTCAGACGAATGATTGCCATTTCGGCAGCCATCATCGAATTGGGGGCAACGGCGACTTCTTCCAATGATTTCAACAGCATCTGCCACATACGCGTCAAAGCTCGCATGGGCAGTCGCGCCGCCATGTCCGAGCCCCGAGCGCGCTCGTCCGGGCTCACGGTCGGGTCGTCAACGGCCTCGGGTGTGATCTTGATCACGCTGGTCCAATGGGTTATTTCCGCCAGATCGCGCAGCACCGCCATCGGGTCAACTCCGTCGGCATATTGCGCCGAAAGCTCGGCCAGTGCGCCCGCGGCATCGCCCTTCATCACCATGTCAAACAGATCCAAAACCCGCCCACGATCGGCAAGCCCCAACATCGCGCGCACCTGATCGGCACTGGTCTCGCCAGCCCCATGGGCAATCGCCTGATCCAGCAGCGAGAGCGCGTCCCGCATCGAGCCTTCGGCCGCCCGCGTGATCAACGCCAGCGCGTCATCGGCGATTTTGATCCCCTCAAGCGCGGCCAGTTTGCGCAGGTAAGCGATAGTATCCTCAGGCTCCATCCGCCTAAGGTCAAACCGCTGGCATCGCGACAACACCGTCACCGGAATTTTGCGAATTTCGGTGGTAGCGAAGATGAATTTCACATGCTCGGGCGGCTCCTCCAACGTTTTCAACAGCGCGTTGAACGCATTGGTCGACAGCATATGAACTTCGTCGATGATATAAATTTTATAGCGCGCAGAGGCGGCGCGGTAGTGGACGGAGTCGATGATTTCGCGAATATCATTAACGCCGGTGCGGCTGGCCGCGTCCATCTCCATCACGTCCACATGTCGGCCTTCGGCGATGGCAATGCACGGCTCGCACTGGCCACAAGGCGTCACGGTCGGCCCGCCCTTGCCATCAACCCCGACGCAATTCATCCCCTTGGCGATAATCCGCGCGGTGGTGGTTTTGCCGACCCCGCGCACGCCGGTCATGATGAACGCATGCGCGATCCGGTCGGCGGCAAAGGCGTTTTTCAACGTGCGCACCATCGCGTCCTGACCGATCAGATCCGCGAATGTGGCCGGGCGATATTTCAGCGCCAACACCTGATAGTTGCGCGTTTTCTCTACATCCGTGTCTGCCTGATCGCTCATTTATCTTGCCCCGCCCTTCCCTGATCCTCATAGGTAAAGCGGCGGGGCCAAAAAGGCGAGTCCCTCTGCGCGGTAAAACACGGGCTGCGAGGTAAAACATGGCTTTTCGCATTGAAACGATCGCGCTCGATAATGGAGCGCATCTCGGCATCAGCCCTCTGCCGGGGCGCGGCGGTGCGGGCTTGGTCGATTTGGCGCAAATCGCGCGGTGGGAGGCCGATGTCGTGGTCTCCATGACCGAAACCCTCGAGATGGCGCGCCACAACATGGCCGATCTCGGTGGGCTGTTGGCGCAGTTTGACATCGCGTGGGCGCATTTCCCGATCCGCGATTTCGGCACACCGGATTACGAGGCGCGCTGGCAGGTATTATCGCCGCGTTTGCACAAAACCCTCGACAAGCAAGGCCGCGTTCTGGCCCATTGTTACGGCGGGCATGGTCGTTCTGGCATGGTTTTGCTGCGCCTGATGGTCGAGCGCGGCATACCGGCAAACCTCGCCCTCAAACAATTGCGCGCTGCGCGCCCCGGAGCGGTCGAGACCGACGCCCAGTTTAACTGGGCCGCCCATCCGAGGCCTTAAAAGATCAAGCTCCTCGCCCGGCTGACAAGCCGGGCC
>JAADIJ010000019.1:14661-15405 GCA_013151335.1 Alphaproteobacteria bacterium
CGCGATGCACCCTCCAAGGTCGGGCACGGCCCTCGGAGATTGCCACGACAGCCAAAAGTTTTCCGCCCTATTGCCCGATGGCTTAGACTTCCGCCCCAAAATCACACAAAACCCGCGCTTCAAATGCCCGTAAAACCGGCAGGGCTGTCCGGCGGCTGGTCGTTGTCAAATTCTTCAACTCGGGAAACAGCTCCAAAACTTCGCCCCGCGCCGTTAGGTCAAGCGCACTCAAGGCTTCGTCCCCCGGATGCAGGCTCTCGCTAGGGGCACCATTGGCGAAAATCACCTCGTGGTGGTCAAATAGCAGGTGGTAATATGTAACCTCGGCCTGATCCCGCGCCACCAAAACGCTTTGGTCATTGACCAGATGCTTGGCCGCCATCAGCACGCAATCTTGGCCAAACAACACCTGCGACGCCGCACTTTCAACCATCATGCGGTGTTGCGGCGACACCAGCAAATCACGGCTCGGCAAACCCTGCCCCAGCGCGCCCGCGTTGATCAAAATCGGGCGCAGATGGGGGTGCAGCCCAAGATCCACATTGCTCAGCCGTTTGACCCCGATCCAGCGGAGCGTTTGCACCCCGTGATGCAGCGTCGCCACCAGATCACCAACCACCAAATCCTCAACCGGCACATCCCCGTCCACACCGCGAATACGCACCCCGCGCGCGAAGCAAATGGTTAACGGCTTTTGCGCCGCGTTAAAGTTCTGCTGACCGTCATCCTTGATATGCGCAACCC
>JAADIJ010000078.1 GCA_013151335.1 Alphaproteobacteria bacterium
GGCGGGGAATTTCGGTACCCGTCAGCCGCTCGATTGCCAAGCACCAAGCATGCTCCTGATTCATCGGCGCCACATAATCCAGCCGGTCAAAATAGGGCAGGTTTTGCAGATAAGTCCGGCTCTCCATCAGCTTTTCAGTGCCGCGATGCAAGAGGCCGATATGCGGATCACAGCGCTCGACGATCTCGCCGTCAAGCTCCAGTATCAACCGTAAAACTCCATGCGCCGCGGGGTGTTGCGGGCCGAAGTTAATGTTGAAATTGCGAATTTTCTGTTCGCCGGTCAACACGTCATTATGCGATCCGTCCATCATTTCGCCTCGCTCTTATCGTCACCCGGCAGGATGTATTCCGCCCCCTCCCACGGGGACATGAAATCAAATTGCCGGTATTCCTGAACCAGAGAAACCGGCTCGTAAATCACCCGTTTGGCTTTCTCGTCATAGCGCACTTCGCTATAGCCGGTGGTGGGGAAATCCTTGCGCAAAGGATGGCCGCGAAAGCCGTAATCGGTCAGGATACGCCGCAGATCGGGATGGTCGGAAAACAGGATGCCATACATGTCGAAAACTTCACGCTCAAACCAATTGGCACTGGGATGCACACCGACAATCGAGGGCACAAACTCCCCCTCGCGCACCGAAGTTTTGACCCGGATGCGATGATTTTGGTACATGGACAGGAAGTGATAGACCACCTCGAACCGCTTGTCGCGGGTCGGGTAATCTACCGCCGTAATGTCCACCAGCGTCGAAAACTGGCAGTTGCGATCCGATTTCAGGTACTGAACAAAATCAACGATAGTGTTCAGCGTCACCTGCACCGTCAAATCGCCGGTCTCAACCGAGGTTGAAATCACCGCGTCGGCCTGCTTGCCTTCGATCAGCTTTGCCAGTTCATTGAGAGCTTCGCTCATGTCTCTTCCTTGTTTTGCCAACAGCCCGCTCTAGCGGACAATAGTGCCAGTACGACGAATTTTGCGCTGCAATTGCAAAATGCCGTAAAGCAACGCCTCGGCAGTTGGTGGACAGCCGGGAACATAGATATCAACCGGCACGATCCGGTCACACCCCCGCACCACGGAGTAGGAATAATGGTAATCCCCCCCGCCATTGGCACAAGACCCCATAGAGATCACATAGCGCGGCTCGGGCATCTGGTCGTAAACCTTGCGCAACGCCGGTGCCATCTTGTTGGTCAGGGTTCCCGCCACGATCATCACATCCGATTGGCGCGGGCTGGCACGAGGGGCAAAACCGTAACGCTCTGCATCATAACGCGGCATGGCCACATGCATCATCTCGACCGCACAACAGGCCAACCCGAAGGTCATCCAATGGAGGCTGCCGGTGCGTGCCCAGTTAATCACATCCTCTGCAGAGGTCAGCAAAAAACCCTTTTCCTGCAACTCGGCGTTCAGCGCGTCGGTCACAAACGAGGGATCAGCCGAGGCATTTCCCCCTGTAGCGGCGGTTGCAGGAGCCATATCCGGCGACGAACTCACGACCATTCCAACGCTCCTTTTTTCCACTCATAAGCGAACCCGATGGTCAGCACGCCGAGAAATACCATCATCGACCAAAAGCCGAGCAATCCCTGATTTTGAAAGCTCGCCGCCCATGGAAACAGGAACGCCACTTCCAGATCGAAAATGATGAACAGGATCGACACCAGATAGAACCGTACGTCAAACTTCATCCGCGCGTCGTCAAAAGCGTTGAACCCGCACTCAAAAGCGCTGATCTTTTCTGCATCGGGATGGCGCACGGCAACAACGAAGGCCGCAAGGATCAAAATCAGTCCCAGCGCGATGCCCAGCCCCAGAAAAATGATGATCGGAAGATATTCTCTTAACAGGGCGTCCAACGGGGCCTCCTTTTGGGTGCTTGTGCGTGACCAATAACCTTGCCGATGTTTACGCCCGGCTCAAACCAAGGTCAACCGAACCAGGAGGGATATGGAGTATTTTTTGCACACAATGGTACACTATCTGGCCAAAGCCAGCGCGCGCCGTCATCCAACGATCTGTTGTTAAGAATATGGTAAATGTATCGGCCGAAAAACCGCTCGACTCACGCAAGATACACTCCTGCAACTAGAACGCAAACCCGAGCGACAGACCAACATTGGCGCAAAGGACCAGCCCATATCCGATCCAGAGCGCACCGTGAGAGCGCAGGCTCGACATGTTGCCATCATATGTCACAAGGTCGCCGTTTCAGAAAAAAACGGTGGCGCGATAATTAGTCCTGCCACCGGGGCGAACGCCCGTCAAAAAACGCGGCAATCCCCTCGCGGGCCTCTTCGCCCTCCCATGTCTGAACCAGCCGTTCAATCGTTTCATCAATAATCCGGGGCGCAATTTCCGGCCCAAGCGCGCGGCACAAAGCCTTGGCGGCTGCGACCGCTTTGGGCGCGGCCTTAAGATAGGGAGCAACCTCCGCCTCGATCGCCGCATCCATATCCTCGGGCGCGACCGTGCGCGCCAGTAAATCCAGTTTCACCGCCTCGTCACTGTCAAACAGGCGGGCCGACATGAACACGCGCCGCGCCTTGCTTTCGCCCATCCGCGCCAAAACATAAGGGCTGATCGTGGCGGGGATCAGGCCGAGCTTTACCTCGGTCAGCCCGAATTTGGCGCGCTCGACCCCGATTGCCACGTCACAAACCGAGATCAGACCGATCCCGCCGCCAAAAGCATTGCCCGAAATGCGCCCGATCAGGGGCTTGGGCAGGGTGTTGAGAAGAAACAACAAATTGGCGAGCTTTCGCGCTTCAACGCGCCGCTCCTCGCGCGAAGCCGTCATTTGGGCCTGCATCCAGCGCAAATCACCCCCCGCGCAAAAAGATTTGCCCAATCCGCCCAGCACCACGACGCGGATGCTGTCGTCACGCGCCAGCGCCTTTGTGGCCTCGCTCAACTCTTCAATCATCTGGCCCGACATGGCGTTGTGTTTTTGCGCCCGCGCCAGCCACAAATGGGCAACGCCGCGCTGATCCCGGTCTATCCTGATCGTTTCATACATCTTTCACGTCCCCATCAAAGCTTCGCAACTTACGCACAAATTCGGCCCCACGCTCCAACATGCGCCGATCCAGACCGGTGTCAAACCCCAGCCCCTCCAGCAGATCAAACACTGCTTCGCTCGCCACATTTCCTGCCGCGCCGGGCGCATACGGACAGCCGCCAAGCCCGCCAACGGCACCGTCAAACACCCGCAACCCCAGCGCCAACGACGCCTCGATATTCTCCAGCGCTCGCCCTGCCGTATCGTGAAAATGCCCCGCCAGCATCGAGGCCGGAAGCACGTCAAGCACTGCCATCAGCATGGCTTGGACTGTCTCGACCCGGCCCTGACCGATCGTGTCGCCAAGGCTGATCTCGTAACAACCGAGATCAGCCAGCGCCCGTACAACGCGCGCCACATCGCCGGGCGGCGTTGGCCCGTCAAACGGGCAATCGGTCACGCACCCGCATCCGCATCCCCGCCGCTTTGGCCACCGCTGCCACCGGCAGAAATCGCGCAAGGCTCTCGTCAATCGAGCAGTTGATATTGGCGCGCGAGAACCCCTCCGAGGCCGAGGCAAAGATCGCGATCTCGTCGGCATGTGCTGCGCGCGCGCGCTCAAAGCCGCGCATATTAGGGGTCAAAGCCGCATAGGAAACACCCGCTCGCCGCGAAATCCCCGCCAGAACATCCGCCCCGTCCGCCATCTGCGGCACCCATTTTGGCGACACAAATGAGGCCACTTCAATGCGGCGAAATCCGGCCGCCGACAGAATATCCACCAACGCGATTTTATCGCTTGTGGTGATTTTGGTCTGCTCGTTTTGCAAACCATCGCGAGGGCCAACCTCGAATATCTCCACCGTCTCAGCCATCACCGTCTCAGCCATCACCGTTTCAACCATCTGGCAACTCGTAAAACGAGCGATGATAGAGCCGTTCCGCCCCCTCCGGTGGCAACGCTTTTTGAAACGATGGCCGCGCCATCAGTCGTGCACGATAAGCCTCGACATTGGGAAACTCCGCCAGATCGGTAAAAAACCGCGCGCCATAAACCGAATAACCAATATTGGTATCAATGGCCGAGAATCCGCTAGCCAACAGGAAATCCCGCCCCTCAAGCGCATCATTAACCACCCCAAGCACCCGCCTAAGACGCATGGTTTCGTATTTCATCACCGTGGGCGAGCGCATCCAGTCCTCGCGCAGCACCACATGATGCTGCGTCAAGGTTGCCAGATGCTGGCCCATAGTCTCGGCAAAATGCAACCACTGCACCCATTGCCAATGCTCACTATCCCCCAGCGGTCGACCCAGCCCGCTTTCAGGATAGCTCGCCACCAAGTATTCGGTGATCGCACCGGTCTCAAAAATCACCTGATCGCCATCTTCCAGCGCTGGCACACGGCCCGCCGGCGAAAGCTTGCGATAGCCCTCACTATAAAGCGTCTTTGTGAACGAATGGATAACAAGCTCAAACGGCAAGCCCATCTCGTAAAGCAGCGCCAGCGAGCGGGTCGAGCGGCTTTCCCAGCCATGGTGAAGACGGATCATGACGCATCCTCCAGACGGATCAGCGCCGCGCCCGCCTCGACCTGCGCACCGACCTCGACCAGCACCTCGGCGATCACCCCGTCGCGCGCAGCGCACAGGACATGCTCCATCTTCATGGCCTCAAGCACCGCCAGCCGATCCCCGGCTGTGACCACGTCGCCCGGCGAGATAAAAACCGCCTTGACCAACCCCGGCATGGGCGACGCGACAACCGAGGCGTCGCCGCTATGTTCGCCTTGGCGCCCCAGTAAATCAACCGGGTTGAAATGAAACCCTCGCCCGGAAAACACGCTGATAATGCCGCCGGGATCGACCACCGCGTTGGGTGCGGGCTGTCCGTCCAAGCGCCATATCTCCGCCGATTTGCACGCCTCCACCACCTGTTCACCAACCTCGATTCTGACGTTGGAGGGGCTTTTAACCACGAGCATAATCGCCAGTTCTTCGCCCTCGTGACAGAGCGTAATCGCCTGCCTCAAAGGCTGCCACAGGGCAAATCCTGTGGCCCAATCGGCCCGCTCCAACAGGTGCGACGCGCGCAAAGCGGCCATGGCCACCACCTCGACCGATGGTGGCGTTTCAGCTGACAGAGCCTCAAGATCGCGTTCAATCAGCCCCGTGTCCACGTCACCTGCGCGAAAATCTTTGTGGTCAATAAGCGCTGATAAAAAGCCGAGATTGGTCACCGTTCCCGCCACCTCGGTCGCCGCCAAAGCCGCGCGCATCCGCGTCAGCACAATCGCGCGCGTAGGGCCATGCACGATCAGTTTAGCAATCATCGGATCATAAAACGGGCTGATCTCGTCGCCCGCCTGAACCCCGCTATCGGCGCGCGCGCCAGCACCAAACTCCAGATGACTGAGACGCCCGGTGGCGGGTAAAAAGCCCTTGGCCACGTCCTCGGCGTAAAGCCGCACCTCAAAAGCATGGCCGTTGATGGTCAACTCGTCCTGCCCCAGAGGCAAGCGCTCTCCCGCCGCCACGCGCAACTGCCACTCCACCAGATCAACGCCGGTGATCATTTCGGTCACGGGATGCTCGACCTGAAGGCGGGTGTTCATCTCCATGAACCAGAACCGATCCGCGCGCAGGCCTTGGCTGGCGTCAACGATAAACTCAATCGTGCCAGCACCTTTATAACCAATCGCCACCGCCGCCTTGATCGCCGCCGCCCCCATCGCGGCGCGCATCTCGTCTGTCATGGCAGGCGCTGGGGCCTCCTCGACCACTTTCTGGTGGCGCCGCTGAAGCGAGCAATCGCGCTCAAACAGATGCACCGCCTCGTCGCCATCGCCAAAAACCTGCACTTCTATATGGCGGGGTTTTTCGACGTATTTCTCGATCAGCACCACATCATTGCCAAAAGCGTTTCGCGCCTCGCTTTGTGCCGCCTCCAGCGCGTCGGCAAATCCGCTCGCATCCTCGACCCGCCGCATCCCCTTGCCGCCGCCACCAGCGACTGCTTTGATAAGCACCGGATAGCCGATTTTGTCCGCCTCGGTCTTTAGCGTGGCCAAATCCTGCGCCGCACCATGATAGCCCGGCACCACCGGAACCCCGGCCTTGGCCATCAAAACCTTGGCCGCGTCCTTCAACCCCATCGCCCGAATGGCCGCCGCCGACGGGCCAATAAACACTAGACCGGCGGCCTCGACCGCTTCGACGAACTCCGGGTTCTCACTGAGAAAACCATAGCCCGGATGGATCGCCTCGGCCCCGGTTTCCAGCGCTGCCGCAATAATCACGTCCCCGCGCAGATAGCTCTCGGAGGGTTGCGCCGCGCCGATATGCACCGCCTCGTCAGCCTGCGAGACATGCAGCGCGTCGCGATCCGCATCGGAATAAACCGCAACCGTGCCAACCCCCAGGGCGCGGGCGGTTTTGATCACTCGACAGGCGATCTCGCCGCGATTGGCAATCAGGATTTTCTCAAACATACCGCGCTCGCTCTTTTCCAATTGGCCAAATATCCCCGCCGGAGGCCCCGACCTTACATCCGAAACAGGCCAAACCGCGTCTCCTCTATGGGCGCGCACAGCGCCGCCGACAGGCTTAGCGCCAGCACATCGCGTGACTTTCTCGGGTCGATAATTCCGTCATCCCAAAGCCGCGCGCTGGCATAAAGCGGGTTTGACTGTTCCTCGAACATATCCAGCGTGGGTTGCTTGAACGCCGCCTCCTCAGCCGCCGACCAAACCTCGCCCGCGCGCTCAATCGCGTCACGCTTAACCGTGGCCAAAACCCCCGCCGCCTGCGCGCCGCCCATCACCGAGATGCGCGAACTGGGCCAGGACCACAAGAAACGCGGACTATACGCCCGTCCCGCCATACCATAATTGCCTGCGCCAAAAGAGCCGCCCACGATCATGGTGATTTTCGGCACCTTCGTCGTGGCCACGGCTGTCACAAGCTTAGCCCCGTGGCGCGCAATCCCCTCGCGCTCGTATTTCTGACCGACCATGAAGCCTGTGACATTTTGCAAGAAAACCAACGGGATACGCCGCTGGCTGCACAGCTCGACAAAATGCGCACCCTTTTGTGCGCTTTCGGAAAACAACACACCATTATTGGCGATAAAACCGACCGGCATGCCTTTGACATGGGCCAGCCCACAGACCAGACTTTCACCAAAACGCGATTTGAACTCGTCAAATCTGGAGCCATCAACCAAGCGCGCGATCACCTCGCGAATATCGTAAGGCGTGCGCAAATCGGCAGGCACCACCCCGAGCAGCTCGGTCGGATCATAGAGCGGCTCTTCAATCGGCTCGAGCTTCACATTTGCCAGCTTAACCCGGTTCAGCCCGTAAACCGTCTCGCGCGCCAGTGCCAGCGCATGGGCATCATCCTCGGCCAAATAATCCGCAACGCCAGAAAGGCGCGTATGCACATCGCCGCCGCCCAGATCCTCGGCGCTGACAATCTCCCCGGTTGCCGCCTTGACCAGCGGAGGGCCTGCCAGAAAGATCGTGCCTTGCTCTTTCACAATGATGGTCACATCCGACATGGCCGGAACATAAGCCCCGCCCGCCGTGCAAGAGCCCATCACCACCGCGATTTGCGGGATGGCCTTGGCGCTCATATTGGCTTGATTATAAAAAATCCGCCCGAAGTGATCACGATCAGGAAACACCTCGTCCTGATTGGGCAGATTGGCCCCGCCGCTGTCCACGAGATAAACGCAAGGCAGGTTGTTTTGCTCGGCGATTTCCTGCGCGCGCAAATGTTTCTTGACCGTCATGGGAAAATACGTGCCGCCCTTAACGGTGGCGTCATTGCAAATGACCATGACCTCAAGGCCATGAACGCGGCCAATCCCCGCAATCACCCCGGCCCCCGGCGCAGCCCCGCCATAAAGCCCATGCGCCGCCGTCGCGCCAATCTCTAAAAACGGGCTGCCAATATCGAGCAGGTTGGCGACGCGATCACGCGGCAACATTTTCCCCCGCGCCAAATGTCGCGCACGCGGCTTCTCGCCCCCGCCCAAAGCAGCAAGATCGACCGCCGCCTGAGCCCGCGCCAATGCCGCCTCATGGGCCGCGACATTGGTTTTGAACTGCTCCGAGCCGCATATAACGGTTGAAGATAAACGGCCCATGATGACCCTCCTATTTAGTCACCCGCATCAACTCGCGCCCGACCAGCATCCGGCGGATTTCCGAGGTGCCAGCGCCGATCTCCATCAGCTTGGCATCGCGCATAATCCGGCTAAGAGGGCTGTCGCTGAGATAGCCGGCCCCGCCCATGGCCTGCACCCCTTGCACGGCCACCTCCATCGCCTTTTCGGCGGAAAATAGCACGCAACCGGCGGCATCCTGACGGGTGACCTCATGGCGATCACAGGCTCGGGCCACCGCGTAAACATAGGCGCGACAGGCATTCATGGCGGTGTAGATATCGGCGATTTTACCCTGCATCAGTTGAAAATCGCCAATGCTTTGGCCAAATTGTTTGCGTTCATGCATATAGGGCATGATGTGATCAAGCACCGCGTGCATGATGCCGATACAGCCGCCCGACAGCACCACACGCTCGTAATCGAGGCCGCTCATCAACACATTAACGCCGTGCCCCTCTTGGCCGAGCACGTTTTCAAACGGCACATCCACGTCCTCAAATATCAGCTCGGCGGTGTTGGAGCCGCGCATCCCGAGCTTGTCAAAATGGGCGCTGGTCGAGAACCCCTTCATGGTTTTCTCGACAATAAACGCCGTCATGCCGCGAGGTCCGGCCTCGGGATCGGTCTTGGCGTAGACCACCAGCGTATCCGCATCCGGCCCGTTGGTGATCCAGTATTTGGTGCCGTTGAGGGTATAATAGCCGTTCTTTTTCTCGGCCCGCAAACGCATCGACACCACATCGCTGCCCGCCCCGGCCTCAGACATAGCCAGCGCGCCCACATGTTGGCCCGAGATCAAGCCCGGCAGGTATTTAGCCTTTTGCTCGGCCGTGCCATTGAGGCGGATTTGATTGACGCAAAGGTTGGAATGCGCGCCGTAAGACAAGGACACGCTGGCACTGGCCCGCGCGATTTCCTCAACCGCAATCGTATGCGCCAGATAGCCCATGTTCACGCCGCCATATTCCTCGGGTACGGTGATGCCCAAAAGGCCAAGGTCGCCCATCTCGCGCCACAGCTCGGCTGGAAACTGGTTGGTTTTGTCGATCTCGGCGGCAATCGGCGCTACACGTTCTTGCGCCCAGCGATGCACCATATCGCGCAACGCCTCGATCTCTTCACCACAGGCAAAATTCATTGAGGCGGTAAACATCGGCGACTCCCCTCGCTTAATTGAACGCTTGTTCATTTAATACGGGTTTCAGCGCGCCATTGCAACAAAAAACGAGGCCCCCGACCCATCGTCGGGAACCTCGCAACTCTATCTCTTCAGGGTCTATTTTGCGGCGAGGAACTGGTTTCCCAGGACCTTGATATTGCCGTAAAAATTAACATGCATGAACGGCTGGGTCTTGCCGTTGGGCAGCGTCAGACCACTAGGAACCGGGCTAGCCACCGGCCCTTTGGGCGAGCCTTTCAACGGCGGCATGGCCAGATGGATCTCCAGCTTGTCGGGGTTGGCCACGCCAAATCCGATCTTGAAATTATCGTCGCGGGTGCGCTCGGACACCATGATATGAACGATGCGTTTATCGTCAACCTTTTGCCCGTCAATATATAACGTGCCAAGGCCCCACGCGGTAATATAAGAGAACTCCTCGGCCACCAGAGGCGTGCCAATTCCGGTCGCGCCATGCATCAAAACATTGGTGCCAACCCCGCCAAAGAACGGGTGATCCGGGCCAACGGGCACCACGCGCTTGACCACCACGCGGTAATCCTTGCCGTTCGGTCCCTTGAATTTCGCCTCCATCGAGATCTTGTCGCGCGATTTCATACTGTCTTTCGCAGTCAAATCCTGCACGCTCATGTTAAAGCTGCCAGAGATTTTCTTGATGTTGTTGGAAAACATCGCGGGCTTTTTGATGGTGGTGTAAGACGCGCCATCCGCACTGATCGCGCGCGCAGCAACCGGCAGTAAATCCCCGTTCAACGGAGCGGCAGGTGTGCCGAAAATCTCGGGGTCCAGCGCACGTTTATCGGGCAATTGCCAGATGGCGAACCCATTGGCCGAGACCCGCATCTCGCCGGTTTTCAAGGCCTTATGCGCCGAGGCTTGCGAGCCGATTACCAATGCCGCGACCAGCGCCAGCGCAGCCCCCCGACCCACAGTATTTATCTGTTGAAACATATCTATCTTCCCTTGTTTCTTGTTTGTAGAACTCATGACAAATAGCAGAGTGCTGACAGAAATGAGGTAAAGCCGTTTCAATCACGCGTGAGCGGCGCGTGAACACTGTATAGATTTGACCATAGATTTGTGGGTTATGACGATGGGTATGACGATAGCTTCGGGGACAGGAGGGCCGTCGCCACCAACGGTGCCTACTTGTCCCCATCCCCGAGAATACCCGTCCGATTACCGTCAATAGTCAGCCCATTGCGCTCTTTCCAATAGGTTTTCTCACCCTCAAGGCCTTTTTTCTCGGCCCAGCGAACCAGCCCGTCACGCTCCGCGACATAGTCAAAAAGCGGCACACCAAAGCCGCAAGAGGTCTGCACCGTCTCGACCTTCATATCAAAAATCTGTCGCCAAGAGCCTTTGGTTTGGGCAAAATTTGTCGCCAATTCCCCCCAATCGGGGTCGCGCGGATGAACCGTTCGTGCCGAGCCATATGCGCGCATGATCATCGGCAACCCCTCAAACGCGCACCACATCAAGGTCATCCGGTTAACATCCAGCAAATGCCCCGCCGTCTCGTTACCGCTGCCGGTCAGGTTGAGCCAGACGATGCGGTTGGGGCCAAGAATGCGCAGGCTATCCATGCCCTTGGGCGAGATATTCACCCGTCCGCTTGATGCGGCACTACCGACGAAAAACGTCTTCTGCGCCTCGATAAAACGCTGATGCGCCTCGGCGATGCGATTGAATTGCTTGGCCATGATGCCTATTCCACCGTCACTGATTTTGCTAAATTTCGCGGCTGATCCACATCCGTGCCCTTGGTCACGGCGGTGTAATAAGCCAGCAATTGCGCCGGGATAGCATAGACGATCGGCGCGAGAAAATCGGCCACATCGGGCATGATCAAGGTCTGCCACACTCCGTCAGAAGCCTCGGCAGCGCCCGCCTTATTCGTGATCAGCACGATCTTGCCACCGCGCGCCATCACCTCCTGCATGTTGGAGACGGTTTTGTCGAAAAGCGCATCCTTCGGAGCCATCACGATCACTGGCACCTTCTTGTCCACGAGCGCAATCGGCCCGTGTTTCAGCTCGCCACTGGCATAGCCTTCCGCATGGATATAGCTAATTTCTTTCAGCTTCAGCGCCCCCTCCATCGCCAGCGGATACATCGGCCCGCGACCCAGAAACAGAATGTCGCGCGCCTCTGCCAGCTTGCGCGAGATCGAGCGGATTTTGTTGTCAACCTCAAGCGCCGCGCGCATGGCCGCTGGCAGCGCGTTAAGATCTGCGACCATCTCGGCCTCAGCCTCGGCACTCAGATGCCCACGTTGGCGCGCCGCCAAAATCGCGAGGCTGGCCAGCGCCACCAACTGGCAGGTAAACGCCTTGGTCGAGGCCACGCCGATTTCGCGACCGGCATGGATCGGCAGCGCGAGATCGCTTTCGCGCGCAATCGAGCTTTCGGCGGCGTTAACCACCGAGACAATCTTGGAAACCTTGCCGGAACAATACCTTAGTGCCGCCAATGTGTCCGCCGTTTCACCCGACTGGCTGACAAACAGACCCAAGGAATGCTTGGATAATGGCGGCTCGCGATAGCGAAACTCCGAGGCTACATCCAGCTCGACCGGCAAGCGCGCGAGGCTCTCAAACCAGTATTTGGCCACGTTGCAGGCGATATGCGCGGTGCCACAAGCAACCATGGTCACGCCGTCAATGGCGCTGAAGTCAATCTCGTCAATGCCAACCGAGGTCCGATCCGCCGCCACATAATGGCTCACTGCGTCGGCAATCACCACCGGCTGCTCGGCGATTTCCTTGGCCATGAAATGGGTGTAGCCCGCCTTGTCGGCGGCGGCGGTTTCAAGTTCTATCTCGCGCATCTCGCGATTGGCACGCGCACCGTTTTGGTCGAAAATCTCGGCGCCAGCGCGGGTGATCAAGGCCCAATCGCCCTCCTCCAGATAGGTGATCTTGCCCGTCATCGGCGCCAGCGCCAGCGCGTCAGAACCGACAAACATCTCGCCCTCCCCATGGCCGATTGCAAGAGGCGAGCCTTTGCGCGCCGCGATCAGCAAATCATCCTCGCCCTCGATCAAAAAACACAAAGCAAACGCGCCGCTCAGCCGCGCAATAGTGGCCACAGTCGCCTGTTTGGGGCTGTGACCCTGATCAAGATAGGTGCGAAACAACAAGGCCACGGTCTCGGTATCGGTGTCGGTCTGAAAGCCGTGGCCCTCTTTCGCCAACTCCGTGCGCAGCTCGCGAAAATTCTCGATAATACCGTTATGAACCACCGCAACCTTGCCCGCCTTATGGGGATGCGCGTTGTTAACGGTAGGTGCGCCGTGGGTGGCCCAGCGGGTGTGGCCGATCCCCGCCTTGCCGCGCAAAGGCTCATGCACCAGCAGGTCCGAGAGGTTGATCAGCTTGCCCAAAGCGCGCCGCCGCGCCAGCTTGCCCTCGTTGATCGTGGCAATCCCGGCGCTGTCATACCCGCGATATTCCAGCCGTTTGAGTGCGTCCAGAATGATCGGCGAGACCTCGTGCTTACCCAAGATACCAACAATGCCACACATGGTTTTATCCCTTATCTTTCAAGTCTTTAACCGCCCTAAGGCGCGCCATGAACTTGGCCGCAAACCCCGGCCGGTTGACCTGTTTGCTGCGCGACAACGCCAACGCATCGCCCGGCACATCCTGCGTAATAACCGAGCCAGAGCCCGTCATCGCCCCCGCTCCAACCGATACCGGCGCGACCAGCGCGGTGTTTGAGCCTATGAAAGCCCCCGCTCCGATCTCGGTGCGATGCTTCATCACCCCGTCATAATTGCAGGTGATCGTGCCTGCGCCAATATTGGCCCGCGCCCCGATATCCGCGTCGCCAACATACGAGAGATGGTTAATCTTGGCCCCGTTTTGCACCACCGAGTTCTTTATCTCGACGAAATTGCCAATATGCGCGTCTGCACTGATCTCCGCCCCCGGTCGCAGCCGCGCGAATGGGCCGATCAGCGCGCCTTGGCTGATATGACAGCCCTCGAGATGGCAAAACGCACGAATTTCCGCACCGTTCTCGATGGTGACACCCGGCCCAAATACCACATTCGCACCGATTATGACGTCACGCCCGATCACCGTATCAAGCGCAAAGAACACCGTGTCCGGCGCGCTCAGCGTCACCCCGTTTTCAAGCGCGCGCGCCCGAGCGCGATCCTGAAACAAGCCCTCGGCCCGCGCCAAACCCTCTCGGCTGTCAACGCCGATGGTTTCGCTCTCGTCACAGATCACCACCCCGGATTTCAGACCGCGCGCATTGGCCAGAGCGACCACATCGGTCAAATAATACTCGCCACTGGCATTATCGTCGCCGATTTGACCGATCAGATCGAACAAAACCGAGGATTTGGCGCAAATAATGCCCGAGTTGCACAGGCTCACCGCGCGCTCGGCCTCATCGGCGTCCTTGGCCTCGACAATCGCCGCCAACGCGCCGCCATCTTGCAGGATCAAACGGCCATATTTGGCCGGATTATTGGCCTCAAACCCGACCGCGACCACATCATTACCGCTCGCGCGCGCGGCCAGAACCTCGGTGATAGTCTCAGGACGGATAAACGGATTATCCCCCAGTAACACAATCGCATCGCCGTCAAATCCCGCCAACACCTGCGCCGCGCACCCTGCGGCATGACCCGTGCCAAGCTGCTGATCCTGAAGCACTATTTCAACGTCAGAGCCAAGCTTCTCCACCTCTTCACGCACGAAATCGGCCCCATATCCGGCCACAACCACAATCTTGTCAGCCTCAACTGCACGCCCCAAACCGACCGCATGGGCCAGCAAGGACACCCCCGCCAACCGGTGCAAAACCTTGGGCAACTCGGAATTCATCCGCGTCCCCTTACCAGCGGCCAGAATTATCAGCGCAACGGCCATCCTCGTCCTTTCTCTCATGTCTGCGCCCCGGTTTTAACCAGCTTTCAGCGGGGCGAACAGCGAAACCTTATCAACAATGCTTTCGGAACGTTACACAACATGCCAAAAGAGGGCGAGCGGCAGTCAGGTGAGGGCATCATGCGCAGCATAATTTTTGATCTCGACGGCACGCTGGCCGATACCAGCGGCGATCTGATCGCGGCGGCGAATGCCTGTTTTGTGCAGGCAGGATTTGGCGATATGCTGGATGCCAAAACTGATCAAAAAACCGCGTTTGAAGGCGGTAAGGCCATGTTAAGGCTAGGTTTTTCACGCGCCACCCCCGACTGGAGCGAGCGTGATATTGAGGAGCACTACCCCCATCTCTTGACCTATTACGGCGATCATATCAACACTCACACGCAGCTTTATGACGGGGTGCGCGCAGCGCTTGAGTTGCTGCAACAAACCGGCGCACCGCTTGGCGTTTGCACCAACAAGCCCGCCGCTTTGGCCGAAACCCTGCTGACGCGCCTCGGCATCCGCTCGTATTTCACCGCCATACTCGGCGCTGACAGCCTGAGCGTGCGCAAACCCGATCCCGAGCATCTGCGCGAGACCATTCGCCGCGCTGGTGGGCATCCCGATCGCGCGGTCCTGATCGGCGACACCATGATCGACCGCAACACCGCCGCCGCCGCCAATATCCCGTGCATTCTGGTCACATTCGGCCCCCATGACCGCGACGTGGTGGCAATGCAGCCGGACGCTTTGCTTGACCACTTTGATAACCTCGCGACGGTGCTGGCACAATTGGAGCAAACCCAATGAACGCCCGCGCACCAAAATCCCGCTTCACGGGCAATTTCACCCAACAAAAACCCATCCCCGATGCCGGGATCAAGGCGGCGCTGGCAGTGATGCAATCGGGCCGTTTGCACCGCTATAACGTGACCAAAGGCGAACTGGGCGAGACCGCCTTGCTGGAGCGCGAATTCGCCAGCGCGATGGGCGCGAAATACTGTCTGGCCGTGGCCTCTGGTGGTGCTGCCCTATCAATCTCGCTGCGCGCAATCGGGGTCAAGCCCGGCCAAACCGTGCTGACCAACGCCTTCACACTGGCCCCCGTACCTGGCGCAATCGCCAATGTCGGCGCGGTCCCCGCCTTCGTCGATGTCACTGACAATTTGGTTATCGACCTCGACCATCTCGACCAAATGATTGCTCAAACCGACGCGCGCACCCTCCTGCTCAGCCATATGCGCGGCCATATTTGCCAGATGGAGCGCTTGATGGATCTCTGCAATCGCGCCAAAATCCAAGTGATCGAGGATTGCGCCCACACCATGGGCGCGCGCTGGAACGAAACACTTTCGGGGCGGTTTGGGCAGGTGGGGTGTTACTCGACCCAGACCTATAAACACATGAATTCCGGCGAGGGTGGCCTGATCATTTCGGACGATGCGACCGCGATGGCGCGCGCGACCATGCTGTCGGGCAGCTATATGCTTTATGAGCGTCACGGGGCCGGACCCGAGGCCGCGAGCTTCAAAGATATCTGCCTTGAAACCCCCAATTGCTCGGCGCGAATGGACAATCTGCGCGCCGCCCTCTTGCGCCCGCAACTGACCGAGCTTGCCGAGAACTGTACCGCCTGGACCGAGCGATACCGCGTTGTCGAGGCTGGTCTGTCGGGCACAAGCGGCCTCAAACTGATCGAGCGCCCTAATGCGGAGGCGTTCGTCGGCTCGTCAATCCAGTTCCTGCTGCCGGAGTTTTCGCCAACCCAAATCACCACTCTGATTGATGCGGTCGCCGCGCGCGGGGTCGAGTTGAAATGGTTCGGTGCCGCCAGCCCGCAGGGGTTTACTTCGCGCTATAGCAGTTGGACCTACGCGCCAAAACAAAGCCTGCCGCAAACCGACCGCGTGCTTGACGGGCTGATGGATATGCGCCTGCCGCTAACGTTCTCGCTTGCAGATTGCGCCCTGATCGCGGCGATTATCCGCGACGAGGTACAGGGCGTGGCCACTATATAGCCAGCTCCCCCCGTCACCGCGATCTCACCGCGATGTGCGCGCCAGAAACAACACGGCAACCAACCCGACAGCGATCACGATCAACGCCGCCGGTGCCGCTTGGCCCAAATTCTCCAGCGACGCCTCGTCATAAACCCGCGTCGCCAGCGTGTTGAAATTAAACGGGCGCAGCAATAACGTCGCTGGCAACTCCTTGGTGCTGTCCACGAAAACCAGCAACAACGCGGTGGCGATAGAGCCGCGAATCATCGGCAAATGCACCCGCGCCAACGTGCCGCTCGCGGTTTGCCCCAATGACCTCGCCGCCATCGGCAAGGATGGCGATATCCGCCCCATCGCCGCATCAGCCGCCCCCTGCGCAATGGCGAAAAACCGCACGAAATAGGCGAGAATAATCGCAAACGCGCTGCCGGTCAGCATCAATCCGGGGTCAAATCCAGTCACCGCCTGGATCAAATCAGCCAGCTGATTGTCAAACGCCGCCAGCGGGATGATCAGCCCGATCCCCAAAACCGCCCCCGGCGCTGCATAGCCAATGGTGGTTGCGGGCAGGATATAGCGCGGCAAGCGATGGCCACTGAGGCGCACGCCATAAACCAGAAAAACCCCGCCAACCACGGTCAAAAACGCTGCCGTTCCCGCCACCCAAACCGTTGTCCAAAGTGCCGTGAATAGAGCAGGATCAGACCAAATCTCAATGTTATCAAGGGCATGCCAGCCGATTACCCCGACCGGCAGCAAAAATCCAATCGCAAACGGCACCACACAAAGCCCAAACGCCAATGCCGCCTGAACCCCGCCAAGCCGCCTCGGCTCGATCGGCGATTGGCGGTTTGTGGTGCGGAAAAAACGAATTTTGCGACGGCTTACTTTCTCCATCGCCACCAGCACGAAAATCACCCCGAGGATCACCAGCGCGATCTGCGCCGCCCCTCCCGCGTTCGAGCTTTCCAGCCAAACCGAAAAAATCCCCGTGGTCAGGGTCTGCACCGCGAAAAACTCGACCGTGCCAAAATCGCTGGCGGTCTCCATCATCACAATCGCGACACCTGCGGCAATCGCCGGACGCGCCAGCGGCAAACCCACCCGCAAAAAACTCTGCCACGGCCCGCAACCAAGCGCGCGCGACACCTCCAAAACCCCGACCGATTGCTCGCGAAACGCCGAGCGCGCCATCAGGTAAACATAAGGATAAAGTGCTGCCGACAAGACAATCACCGCGCTGAGGCGCGAGCGGATTTCAGGGAAAAAGTAATCCCGAGCCGAGCTCCAGCCAAAAATCTCGCGCAACCCCGTCTGCACCGGCCCGGCATATTCCAGAAAATCCACCACCGCGTAAGCGCCAATATAGGCGGGAATTGCCAAGGGCAGCAGCAGCGCCCATTGCAAAAAACCATGCCCCGGAAAGCGGTACATGGCCACTAGCCAGGCCGCTCCGGTGCCAACCATCGCCGTCAGCACCCCGGTTGACAGCATCAAGATCACCGTATTGCCAAGATAGCGCGGCAAGGTGGTTGCGATCAGATGGGGCCAAATATTGTTGGTGGGATGCAGTGCAAT
>JAADIJ010000224.1 GCA_013151335.1 Alphaproteobacteria bacterium
TAGTGGTTTGCCGAGTCCATTGAGTGAGGCAAATATTTCCTGTGCATCGTCGTTTTCATCAAGCTGAATAACAACCACTTGAAAGCCGGATAAAAACCCTTCAAGCAATGCGTTGATTACATCTTCTGCTTCGTCTCCAAATTCAACACGCTCTTTGACGAACTCTTCGATGCTTAAGCAAAGGCTGTGATAAGCCAAAAGAAGCTTAGGAGTTCCACCTTTAATAATACGCCCCGTTTTGTAAAAGTGCTGTGGGGTATTGTTTTTACGAACCGTCTTGAATTCATCCAATGCAATTGATTGAAATAGTTTGCGGTCGAATGCGGACGGCCAAAGCTTAAAACGCTCTTTGGATACATCCTTCATACCCTTGTTTTCATCGTTAAACAGGTATGTGTTTGTAACTTCAATTAGGTGGTCAAGTTCATAATCTCTTGCCTCTTCCCGTATGGCCGCTAAAACGATTTGAAATGTGGTGATACGCTGTTGACCATCCACAAGAAACCGTTGTGGAACAGCACCAAAAGCTTGTGCACTTGGTTCTGAATAAATGATAGCGCCGAAATAATGCGGGAATGGAGTCCGATCCTTCTCTAATCGTTCAATCGCTTTATCGCGCAGGTCATCCCACAGTTTTGCAATCTGTTTATCTGCCCCGATTTCCCATTCATAGTGGCGCTGGTAAACAGGCACGACCCATTGTTGGCGTTGGCCTAATACGAAATTCAAATCATGTGCTTTTGCGTCCATTATTTATCCTAAGCGGGATTTAGCCGATTATCGAGGATTTTGGGTAGAGCTCGGCATCTGCGTGCGGCACGCCCGTAACCAAAGTGATGCGGGATGATTGGAGTTGGAGTTCCCCGGTTTTGTGGACAGTTGAGCGCTAGCAGACTCTGGCTGTTCGTGGGTACTTCTTTCGAAGTTGATGGGCGACTGGTGGCCGAGGGCGGAATGCCGCTGGATGGGATTGTACCAACCTTCAATGAACTGGAAACATGCCATCCGGGCCTCGGCTTTTGTCTGGAACTTTTGGCGGCCAAGCAGTTCGCATTTCACAGTGGCAAAAAAGCTCTCGCACATTGCATTGTCCCCCGGGTCGCACCCGAGGGCAGGCTCCACAATCACCGACCGATCCCATTGACGGGCGCACCTTGACCTCTTTGCATCGTAGATCAAAGGCCACGGAGGTATATTGTGACCCTTGGTCAGAATGGTGGATGACGTTGGATGGCTTGCGCTGCGTGATTGCCATGTTCACCGCATCAATGACGATTTGAGCCTTGAGATCAGTCCCCATGGCCCAGCCGACAATCTTGGCGCTGAAAGCATCCAGCACGACCGCCAGATACAAGAACCCTGCCCAGGTGGGGACATATGTAATGTCGGCCATCCACAGCACGTTTGGAGCCTCGGCATAAAAGTTTACGTCGACCAGATCATTGGCAGGACGAACCCGATTGTCACGCACCGTCGTGGTCACGAACCTACGGCGGCTAACACCCCTCAAGCCTTTGGCTTTCATCAATCGCTCAACACGCTTACGGCCTACAGTGATGCCTTCATCGGCCAGTTCAGCATGAATGCGCGGGGCGCCATACGTTTCCCTCGATGCCGAATGGATAGCCGTGATCCGCTTTTCCAGTTTGGCATCCACGATAGAACGGGCGCAGGGTTTTCGACCTGTGTGTGCATAAAACCCGCTGCGGGAAACACCGAGTGTGCGTGACATCAGTTGAATGGGATAGCCGGCGCGGGTGCGGTCATGAATTCGAAGACCTCGGCGATGTCACGTCGCTCACGTGCAAACCAAGCGCTCGCCATTGAGCTCGAACCAATGGCGCCTTCAATGGCGAGCCTATTGAGAGTATGTCGCGCTCCTGTCGCAGCTGCTGGTTCTCTCGACGCAGACGGCGAAGTTCATCGCGTCCGCCGCTGGCCAGTCCTTCCCTACGATCACAGCTGTCAATCTCGGCTTGATTGATCCCCCCATGGATCGTCGCAACGCTGGGTTCAAACTCACGGGCAAGATATCCTCAACGCTACGCCCAGCACGGGCCAACGCGATCAATTGATCCCTGAATTTCGTAGGGTACGGGTTCCTCGTTCTTGGCATGAAAAGCACTCCCGTTGAAAACTGAAATGTGTCCATCAAACCGGGGGAACTCCAACTCCACATTGTGGGAAAGGCCAATCATGAACTAACATTCAAACCGGACCAATCAAGCGTTAAAAACCGAAACACCCGTAAAACGGGCATCAATATTGGCTATTCGGCTGCCGATTTCATTTTGATCATCAAATGGTGGAACTTTTCGCCTTGTACCGCCACGTGGTCGCGAAGGGCGTTGGCGGCTTCCTCGGGCTTGCTGTCATTCAGCGCTTCCACGATGGCTTTGTGCTCGGCCAATGACTGCTTCATTCGTCCGCGAAGGTGAAGCTGAATGCGGCGAAATGGTTTTAGTCGCCGGTGCAGGCGAAACGCTTCCTGTTCCAGAAACCCATTTCCCGACTGTTTATATATCAGATGGTGAAACTGCTCGTTCTTGCGATAATATTCATCAGCATCGCCTTTTTGCACGGCCTCTTCGCATTTCGCATTGGCCTCTTCCAGCAAACCAAGCGCCTCATCGGAAATGCGTTTTGCGGCAAGACGTCCGCAAACCGCCTCGATTTCAGCCATATATTCAAACATCTCCAGCAACTCCACCGGTCCCGGCTGGCGGACGAATACGCCGCGGCGGGGAAGCTGCTCCACCAGGCCTGAAACCGTGAGCTGCTGGAAGGCCTCGCGAATAGGGGTGCGGGATACGCCAAACTGCTCCGCCAGCTTGACCTCGTCCAGCCGTTCGCCATCGGCATATTCACCGGTCAAGATGAATTGCTCCAGGTCTTCGGCGATCTTATTTGCGCGTCGAACGTCCATAGCAAACCATATCTCGCGGTAGCTTTAAGTGCAAGAAACTTGGTATTGTATACAAAAAAGTTGACATGGCATGCAAACTGCCAATGATGGACAGCATTCCCACGAACATTCTTTGGGGATTGGTCTAACGGGAGGAACTTATGAAAAACAAATTACTGGTACTTGCCACCACTGCCGCATTCTTTGCGGCGGGAACAGCTGTATCGGCGCAAGACGTGCTTCGCTTGTCTCATCAGTGGTCGAACAAGGACATCCGCCACCAGGTGGCACAGATTGTCGCGGATGAAGTTGCCGCGGCCAATGTCGGACTTGAAATTAAAATCTTCGGCTCAAAATCACTGTTCAAGCCGCGGGAGCAGTACAAACCGCTCAGCCGCGGCCTGTTGGACATGACCGTGTTTCCGCTGTCCTACGCCGGAGGCCAGCAGCCAGCCTATAATCTTACCCTGATGCCCGGCCTGGTGAAAAACCACGAACACGCAGCACGCCTCAGCAAATCGCCGTTCATGGCGTCTCTTGAAGCCACAATGGCCGAAGACGACGTGATGGTCCTGGTGCACGGCTATCTTGCCGGTGGTTTTGCCGGCAAGGACAAATGCATCACCAAGCCCGAAGATGTTGCCGGGTTGCAGACCCGCGCCGCCGGCAAGGCGTTTGAACAGATGCTGGCAGGTGCCGGCGCCTCTATCGCCTCGATGGCATCGTCTGAAATCTACAGCGCCATGCAAACCGGGGTGCTGAACGCCGCCAACACCTCCTCGTCGTCATTTGTTTCATTCCGCATCTATGAACAGGTGAAATGTTATACGCCCGCCGGCGATGTGGCCTTGTGGTTCATGTATCAGCCTTTGCTCATGAACAAATCAAAATTCGACGGACTGAAGCCCGAACAACAGGAAGCCCTGCTTGCGGCCTCAAAAAAGGCCGAGGCGTATTACCTTGAAGAGGCCAAAAAACAGGACGCAAAATCTGCGGACATTTTTCGTCAGGCCGGAGTGGAAATAGCGGAAATGTCGGCGGATGACTTTGCCGCCTGGCGTGCCTTGGCGCAGACGACCTCCTACAAGACCTTTGTCGAAAGCGTGCCCAATGGCCAGGCCCTATTGGATATGGCGCTCGCCGTAGAGTGATCCCAACAGGGGGCGGTCGTGCGCGTTGCGGCTGCCCCCCGTATTTCCAGATAACAGAAAGGGCAACCGGTGGCGGGGCACAGTTCTGCGGCAATATCGCATACGGGCGACAACCCGTTTCTCAAATTTGTCGCGGCAGCATCGACGCTAGCCGGATGGTTTGCCGCCGCGATGATCGTGGCGGCGATAGTTATCACCTGCCAGATGATTTTTGTGCGATTTGTCCTGAATGGGTCGACCATCTGGCAAACCGAAGCGGTGGTCTATCTGGTCGTTGCGGCCACGTTAATTGGATTGTCTTACGTGCAACGCCTGCGCGGACATGTGAATGTCGATCTGATCCCGCTCTCGCTGGGTAGCCGCGCAAGGTTCTTTCTTGCCATCGTTACCCTGACCCTTTCGGCCTCAATTGTCGCGGTGATGTTGTGGCACGGATTTGAATATTGGTATCTTGCTTGGGACAAGGGTTGGCGCTCAGATACGATTTGGGGCGTAAGGCTCTGGATACCGTATTTGTCGCTCCCCGTCGGCTTTGGGCTGTTCCTTCTTCAGCTGGTCGCGGACCTTGTCGCGGTAATCCTGAAAATTGACCGGCCTTTCGGGCTGGAGGACGCCTGATGGATCCTCTCCTGTTGAGCGGCCTTGTCGCCTTTTTCACCATCTTGGTGCTTTTCTCCGGCGTATCGGTGGCCTTGGGCCTGCTGATCGTTTCCGCCGGTTTCCTGATAATTTTCGATGGGCTGCGATCGCTGGAGCTGATACCGGAAATCCTCTTCGGCAAACTCGATAATTTCGCCCTTCTGTCGATCCCGATGTTCATCATCATGGGCGCATCGATTGCCTCGACCCGTGCCGGCGCCGATCTTTACGAAGCCTTGGAACGCTGGCTGACCCGGGTGCCCGGGGGGCTGGTCATATCCAATCTTGGGGCGTGCGCCCTTTTTGCCGCCATGTCGGGCTCCAGCCCGGCAACCTGCGCCGCCATCGGCAAGATGGGCATCCCTGAGATGCGCAAAAGAGGGTATCCCGACGGGGTTGCTGCGGGTTCGATCGCCGCCGGCGGCACCCTTGGGATTCTCATCCCCCCTTCAGTGACGATGATCGTTTATGGCATCGCCACCGAAAGCTCCATTGGTCGGCTTTTCTTGGCCGGGGTCTTCCCTGGTTTGCTGCTGGTCGGGCTGTTCATGGCCTGGTCGCTTTATTCAACCGCGCGGTCGGGCAATCATTCCGTGCTCAGCACGCGCAGCTATAGCTGGCGCGAAAAATTTGAAATTCTGCCTCGGGTATTGCCCTTTCTGGCGATTATTGTCGGGGTGCTCTACGCCATGTATGGCGGCATTGCGACACCGTCGGAAACAGCAGCAGTGGGCGCCCTTCTTACCCTTATGATCGCCATGATCATCTACAAGCTGTGGAACCCCCGCGATCTTTGGGTGGTCTTGCGCGACAGCACCCGGGAAAGCGTGATGATTTTGTTCATCATCGCCGCCGCCGGGGTCTTTTCCTACATGTTGTCCAGCCTCTACATCACCCAGTCGATCGCCGAGTGGATCGGGACTTTAGACGTCAATCGCTGGGTGTTGATGGGGGCGATCAACATCTTCCTGCTTATCGCCGGGTTCTTCCTGCCCCCGGTCGCGGTAATTTTGATGGCGGCGCCCATTCTTCTGCCAATCATCACCACCGCCGGGTTCGACCCGATCTGGTTTGCGGTGATCCTGACAATCAACATGGAGATCGGGCTGATCTCGCCGCCCGTAGGGCTCAATCTTTACGTCATCAATGCCATCGCTCCAGAAATTCCGTTGAAAACCATTTTAAAGGGATCCTTGCCATTTGTCGGCTGCATGGTGCTTGCCATCATCTTGCTGAGCATTTTTCCCGGCATTGCCACATGGCTGCCCGAAACGGTGATGGGGCCGACATTGTGAGTTTGCTGGCTGACCTTCTTTCCACTGCGTTTGATCGGGCATCAAGGTACGTTTCGCCAGGAAAATGGGATGAACGTCCCGTACCCGAATTGGTTGCGGAACTGATCGGCAGCCCCGGCGAAGTTCGCGGCATGGAGTTGGCGCGACAGATTCTCGACAAATACGCCACCATGGACGACACCGGCAGGGCCGAGTTTTTTGAGCTTCTGGCCATGGGAATGGATATCGATGCTCAAGCTGTCAGGACAACTTTGTCGGCATATGAAAAGCAGCCGTCAAAGTCGACCTACAGCGCCTTCATGGATGCAAGCGAGCCGCCGCGCCAGGAATTGATACGCCGTCTCAATCAGGCCTCAAACGCCACCGCGAGCCTTGTTGCCATGCGTGATGATCTTATAAAAATGGCAAAAAAGAACGCAAGTTTCGCCGCGCTGGACCTTGACTTCAAGCACCTGTTTTCGTCCTGGTTCAATCGCGGATTTTTGGTCTTGCGGCCAATCAACTGGAAAAGCCCGGCGCATATTCTGGAAAAGATCATTACTTACGAAGCTGTCCACGCTATCGACAGCTGGGATGAGCTAAGACAGCGGTTGCAGCCTTCGGATCGGCGCTGTTTTGCGTTTTTTCACCCTTCAATGGCTGACGAGCCCCTGATTTTTGTACAGGTGGCCTTAACCAGGGGCATTCCGGATTCCATTCAGATGGTGCTCGCAAATGACCGTCAGGGTATTGAGGCGGGCGAAGCGGACACGGCGGTATTTTATTCGATCTCCAATTGCCAGTCCGGACTTGCGGGAATATCTTTTGGCAATTCCCTGATCAAGCAGGTTGTCGAGGACCTGTCCCATGAATTGCCCGAATTGACGACGTTTGTCACGCTTTCGCCAATCCCCGGCCTTGCGGACTGGCTTGAAAATGAGGGTTGGGAGGAAGACCTGGACAATGACAGCATGCCGCAAATCGCCGCTCATTACCTGATCAACGCCAAACGGCCCGATGGACTGCCCGTTGATCCGGTGGCGCGGTTTCATCTTGGCAATGGGGCAATCGTGCACGCCATCCACGGCCAGGCCGATATGTCTGTCAGCGGACTGGCCCAGTCACACGGCGCCATGGTCAATTATCTTTATGACCTGCGGGCGATTTCCAAAAACCATGTGCTTTATGCCAGCGAGCATGACGTCGTTGCCTCACAGGCGGTAAAGACCCTTGCGCGCGCGGCTGTCAGGCCGGCGACTAAGGAAAGTCAGCATGGCTAATCCTCTTTACGATCATCTGTTTGCTCCTCATGCCGGCAAACCAACGCCATTTCTGCATTTACTCAATGGCAAAACGATTAGCCATGACGAATTCATCCAAATGGCGGGGCGATTTGCCAATGCAATGACCCAGATGGGTCTTGTCCCTGGCGACCGGGTCGCCATTCAGGTTGAAAAGTCCCCCGAAGCCCTGGCGATTTACGCTGCCTGTATCCAGGCGGGCCTGGTATTCCTGCCGCTCAACACCGCCTACACGCCAACCGAAGTTTCGTATTTTATCGAGAACAGTGGCGCAAAACTTTTTGTCTGCACAAGGGGCCATAAAAAGGAGCTTGCCGGAGCAATAAAGAACACCGATGTCGTGCTGGAAACACTGAATGCCGAAGGTTCCGGGACATTCCTGGCCCACGCTCGCGACAAGTCGGAAGTATTTACGCCGGTCGGGCGCAAAGGGCAGGACCTGGCGGCACTTTTGTACACTTCAGGCACCACCGGGCGCTCCAAGGGCGCGATGCTCACCCACGAAAACCTTCTTTCCAATGCCCGGTCCCTGGTGGATATCTGGCACTATTCCGCTGATGACGTCCTGCTTCATGCCCTTCCCATATTTCATACCCACGGCCTTTTTGTCGCAACCAATGTTACGCTTTTTGCCGGTGGTTCCATGATTTTCCTGCCCAAATTCGATTCCGATGTCGTAATCGAAAAGATGTTGCAGGCAACCGCGATGATGGGTGTGCCGACGTTTTATACAAGACTGGTGAAGGATCCCAGATTAACTGCGGATCTGACACGCCATATGCGGTTATTTGTGTCCGGCAGCGCCCCGCTTCTTGCTGAAACCCATTTGCAATTTGAAGAAAAGACCGGGCACCGGATACTGGAACGTTACGGCATGACCGAAACCAATATGAACACATCCAACCCGTATGACGGCGAGCGGCGCGCCGGTACCGTGGGGTTTCCTCTGCCGGGAGTGGAGCTCAAAATCACCGACACCGCCACCGGCGCAACGCTGCCCGACGGCGAAATCGGCGTGATTGAAGTCCGCGGCCCCAATGTTTTCAAAGGCTATTGGCAGATGCCCGAAAAAACCGCCGAAGAGGTGCGTCAGGATGGATTTTTCATCACCGGGGACCTGGGTTTAATAGATGCTGATGGTTATGTGCAGATCGTTGGCAGGAACAAAGACATGATCATCTCGGGTGGCTACAACATATATCCTCGGGAAATTGAATCGCTGCTAAACGATCAGCCTGAAATTCTTGAAAGCGCCGTCATTGGGGTGCCGCACCCCGACTATGGCGAAACAGTTGTTGGTGTTGTGGTTGCAAACGGGGGTTCCATTCCGGACTTTGACCAGATCACCAAAACGATCGCCAAGTCACTTGCCCGCTACAAATTACCAAAAAAACTGGTTGTCGTTGCAGAACTTCCCAGAAATACCATGGGGAAAATCCAGAAAAACCTTCTGCGCGAAAAACATAAAAGAGATTTTCAGTAATTCAGGACCTCAAACCCGGCTTCCGCCTCCCTTCTGCACCAACTCGCATTCCGACGAAGGCGCAAGAACGCCGCAGATGGCAATTTTTGGTAGTGCATCAGTTTGAATTTTGTTTCTTATAAGTTTTTGGGCGACCCGGCTTTGGCACAGATTGATGATGGTCGGTCAAATCGGTAGATTCCCAATAGCCGTCAATGGCTAATGGCGACTATGCGGTCCTTGGCTGCAAGCGAACAAATGGCTATTTTCTAACGGTGCGAAGGAAATGGTCTTGTGCCTTGCATCGTGGTTGCGCCCCAAGATGACCGTAGAAATACTGATTGATGTTTTATGGTCCACTTGCGATGAAGGCGGATGATTGCGGCAAACTCAACTCCCAACCTGATCTGGCGATACCTTTTGTTATGGGGTATTGTTTTAGTGCTGGTCCTTGGTGCATTGGCGTTGTTTGAGCGGCAGAGTTTGGTTCGCGAACTTAACATAAACAGTGCAACACTGCACCGTTTGGCGTCTCAGCGTGCGGACCAACATGATGCGCATTTGACGTCATTATCCGCAATTCTTGTCGCAGGTGGAGCCGAGCGGCGGGATTTGTTTTTGGATGTTGCCGCCACGATCATGCGTTTTTATCCACGCATTATCTCTGTGAATGTGGTGCCCCTTGACCCCTCTGAGATGGGCATTCAAACGTTTCCCGGCCTTGCGATTGAGGACGCGGCGCTTATTCGTGAAATGGCCCGTCAATCAACAGGTGCTTTGCAGATACGGCGAATGCCCACTACGCCGAACTATTATCTGCTGGTCAAACGTAGCCCTAATACGGATGCGGCGCGCTACGGTCTGGCTCTTGTTATCGACGCAGATGCCCTGATTGCGTCCGATGATCCCTTTTGGAAAAGGACTTCTGTGTCTCTCAGGCTTCTCACACCGGAAGGCGGCGCATTGACGGGAACGATTGCAGCGGATGGTGCTGAGTTCTCAAAACCACTCGGCAGTGCATCGCAGCCTTTGATCTTGGGGACATCGCTGGCGATCCGTGTGGCTGATCTCTTGCCTCTGGGCAAGACCATTTTCGCAACCGCACTGGTCTCGTTTCTGTTTTTGCTCACACGGCTTGGCCTCGGGCAACGCGCCCGCACCAAAGAGGCTGAAAGCCGTGCCAAGCTGAGCGCACAGGAAACACGACTGGCCCATGCGTCGCGTGTGAATGCGATGGGCGAGATGGCCAGCGGCATGGCCCATGAATTGGCTCAGCCTTTGACTGCAATCCTTAGCCAAGCGCAGGCCGGGCGTCACTTGGCCCGTCGGGGCGACATAGACCGATTGGGCACTGTTCTGGACGATACCGTGTCACAGGCTCAGCGGGCGTCCAACATCCTGGATCGGCTGAGACGCTGGAGTAAACCGAATCGCGCGCCGCCCAAAGCCTGTGCGCTGAATGACGCGGTGCGCAGCGTTGACCGCCTTTTGGCACAGGAAGTCAAAGCCACAGGTGCCGCGGTCACATTGGCTCTGGCTGACGATCCAATTTCGATTGATGCGGACCCGGTAGAACTGGAACAGGTTGTCTTTAATCTGGTGCGCAACGCGCTTGATGCCTCAAATCGAGCCCAAGTTACCATCCAAACCGAGGTCTCCGACGGGTTAGCTGTTTTGCAGGTGGTTGATGGTGGGCCTGGTGTTCCGGCGGAACTCAGATCACGCATTTTCGAGCCCTTCGTCACAGGAAAATCTGATGGAACCGGGCTTGGGTTGGCGCTATGTCAGCGACTAATCGAGGAAATGGATGGCGATATCGCACTTCTACCCGATACGACAGAGACGACATTTCGATTATCGCTTCCGCTTTCCAGAACGCAGGAATTGCGATGAGCAATTGCGTCTATCTGGTCGATGACGATGAAGCCGTCCGCAACGCGCTCACTCTTCTGCTTGAAACGGTTGGGTTGAAGGTGCGTAGCTTTGCCTCCCCCGATACCTTCTTAATCCAAGCTGCGAGCCTTGCGCCGGGATGTCTCATTTTAGATATTCGGATGCCCGCGATCTCAGGGCTGAAATTGCAAGAGAAGTTGGCCGATCAAGGCATTACCTGGCCCACCGTTGTGATCAGCGGGCATGGCGATATAGAGGCGTGCAGACGAGCTTTTCGTAACGGTGCGATAGATTTCCTGAGTAAACCCGTCGATGAACAAGACCTGATTGACGCCATTCAAAAGGGGCATGCTGAGCTTGAGGCGCAAGAACAGATATCAGCAGAGCGGGCCGAAGCCTTGGCTTTGATCAACCACCTCTCGGGCCGAGAAAAAGAAGTGCTGGAGATGATTGCAAAGGGTTTGACAACCAAGCAGATCGCCGATGCGCTTAGCCTCTCGCCGCGCACGGTCGAAAGTCACCGCGCGGCCATTGCCGCCAAAGCAGGCACATCGTCGCCGGCAGAACTGACGCGGTATTGGCTTGAGGCGAACGAAGATCAGTAGAACTACGGATATCCCTGTCGTGGCTACGAATGTTGTGACCCAACGCCTTGGCTTAAACACAAGGCATCAGTCAAACATGAGGAAATATCCGATGATTTACAAATTCGTACTTGCAGCAGCCCTTCTGACCCCCGTCGCCGCTTTCGCGCAGGAGCTGCCAACCGCACCATACCTGCCGCTTGACATGGCAACCAAGGCCGCAAAAACTGCCGTCGAAACATGCTCTGCCGAGGGCTACAACATCAGCGTCGCAATCGTGGCCCGTAGTGGTGTGACAAAAGTAATTCTGCGTGCCGATAATGCAGGCCCTCATACGGTCGGCTCCAGCACGGGTAAAGCCTTTACCTCCGCAAGCATGGGCCGTGACACTGCTGGCCTGGCCGGTTTCATTGGCGGCAATCCGCAAAACGATGGCCTGCGCGACATGGACGCCCGCCTCGTCATTCAGGCTGGCGGCCTGCCGATCAAGATCGGTGGCGCGCTGGTCGGTGGTATCGGTGCAGGCGGTGCTCCATCAGGTGACATCGACGCAAACTGTGCTCGCGCTGGTCTTGATGCAATCGGAGCTGAATAAGCCAAAAAATGGCCCGCTCCCGCATGGGGCGGGCCGTTGATTTTGAAAGGTGATCAATATGCTCCGCTCCTTACTCATCTTCGCCTTTCTGGCCTTGTCCAGTGCGGCAAAGGCGCAAACTGCCCCATCCCGGTCAGACATCGCGTCCTATACCGGCCTGCACCTTGCCGCCCATGAAGGACAGGTAGCGAAGATCAAGCGTTTGATCGCAGCCGGTGCTGATTTGAATGCACGCGACCGCGCTGGCCGAACGCCAGCCCATATTGCCGCTTTTGCCTCGCACGACGCGGCAATTACGGCATTAGCCAAGGGTGGTGCAGACATGAATGCATTGGAAAACGGTGTCTATGACGTGCTGACAATTGCAGCCGTAGCCAATGATCCCGAGATGGTGTCCCTGGCGATGACGCTTGGCAACAAAGCGAACCTGATCACAAGCGTCTACGATGGCACCGCCCTGATTGCCGCGGCCCATTTAGGGCATCATGATGTCGTTGCGCGGCTCATTGCCGGTGGTGCACCGCTTGATCACATCAACAACCTTGGATGGACGGCGTTGATCGAGGCCGTGGTTTTGGGCGACGGCGGCGCAGATCACATCAAAACGGTTCAGATCCTCGTTGAGGCCGGTGCAGATAAATCCATTCCAGACCGTGATGGCATCACCCCGCTACAACATGCAATATCGCGCGATTACGCCGAGATGGTTAGCATCCTTAAATGAACTGAAATTTATAATGCAGCGCAGTTTGTTAGATGGCTATTCACGTCCTGAAAGTGTCCGGTGGACTAACAGCGTTGCCGGTATTTTGCATAAGCCAACATCGTAGAAGCGGCCATTCGCTGCTCAACAAAAGTCCGTTTTGGCCGAACTTGGTGTTGAGGCAGTGATGGCAGGCATTACGGAAATGCGTCACGTCCGCACCAGCGCTGAAAAGCGCGCCGCCGATGCACACGGATAAATTGGGCGGCACAGGCGGTGAAAGTGGGAACGGCCTTTGGCTCAACCAAAGTCATTGAAAATCATGTCATTTCAGACGTGTTACGGTGTTCATATAATATACCGCCGGTATTACAGAAAAACCCGGTTCGCATTGCCGGTATCAGGCCGGGAAAAATCCTTTCACCTCGTCCAGTTCGGCGACATGGCAGTAGATCATGTTGATGATTTCGAGCTCGCGGGCATGCAGCTCCATGGTCGCCGCGGCGCAGCAATCCTCGACCACCACGACGTTGAAGCTTTCATCGGCCAGGCTGCGCACCGTCGACGAGACGCACTGGTCGGTGAAGATGCCCGCCGCGATAACGTTTTTGATGCCCATATTGTGCAGCACCAGGCGTAAGTTGGTACCGGTCAGGGCGCTGTCGGTGGTTTTGATGATGGTGATCTCGTCGCTCTTGGGTTCAAGCTCGGGGACGAGCTGGGAGTCATCACGGTCCTTGGGCAGCAGCAGATAGTTGAAGCCGGGCTTTTTCTGGCTCAGCGAACGGTCGCGCCCGTCGGGTTTCAGGCAGGCGATGCGGGCGAAAATCACTTCGGTGCCGTTGTCCCGGCAGTGTGCGACCAGCCGCTTTGTATTGGGGATCACGACCTCGTTCATGCGTTTGAAAAACGGCTGCCAGCGCGCGTCCTCCGCCGCCTCGGGCTTGGCCTCCAGATAGGTGTTCTGGATATCGATGACCAGAAGCGCCGTGTCCGCTGGGTCCAGCACGATGTCGTCGGGCTCTTCGGCATTGGCGTAATAGAACGAACGATGGGCGGTCTTCCAACTCATTGCTGATCCTTTTGGAGGGGTTTGTTTGCCGCTATTGGAGGCAGGCGGAAAAAAATCAAACGCTTTGCAATTTTCAATTCGTGCGCCGGTATCTTTGCGGGCTCATGCCGGTCCAGGCGCGAAAGGCGCGGGAGAAGGCGGAAAGCTCCGAATAGCCAAGGCACAGCGCCACTTCGGTCAGGGGAATGTTGGGGTTTTGCAGATAATGGATCGCCAGCTCCTTTCTGGCGGCGCGCAAAAGGTCGTTGAAAGTCAGGCCGTGTTCCTTGAGCTGCTTCTGGAAACTGTGCTCGGTGACACCCAGAATGCCCGAGATATCCGCCAGACCAGGGGTGGTTTCGCCCAAATTGAGCTTGATCTGGTTGCGCACGATGGTGGCGATATCGGTGGGATCGCCGCGCAATTCGCAGCGCGATTTCAAAAACGGCTCGATCACCGAAAACAGATAAGGGTCCTGCTCGGGCATCCTGGCATCGAGGTCCTTGCGCCGGAAGGCGATGGCATTGGTGCGCCGGTTGAACTTCACCGGTGCGCCGAAGCGCCGCTCGTGTTCGGCGGCGCCATCGGGGCGTTTGTGCTCGAACCTGACTTCCAGCGGCGCCCAGTCCGGGCCCAGGGCATGGCGGAAAATATTCTGGAACATGCCTGGGGTCTGTGGACATTCAGGATTCCCCAATCGGTTGTGATGTGATTCAAGCTTCCTTTTAGGGAGGCACAATATGCGCCGCGAACGGTTTATGATCAGCGATCGAAGTTGGGCAATCA
>JAADIJ010000026.1:0-14205 GCA_013151335.1 Alphaproteobacteria bacterium
ATTGCGAACTTTTCGATGTCGTGAAACTTTCCTCGCCGCAGCACACCTCGCTGCAATCGTCCTTTGGTATTTGTGAGTCTACGCCCTAAGGCAATGTCTTGGATTTCAGGCGACAGCTTTTGCAGGATAGCGATAGGTCCAGGCCCCCTCAACCAGGATGCGCCGAACCCGGGAGTTTCCAGCCTTCGTGATCCCGCCACGCCGGGTCGTCAATCTGGTCGAGTATTCACTGGGCACCAGCCCCAGATAGGTCATCAACTTTCGCGGATGATCGAACCGGCGAACATCGCCGATTTCCGCCATGAACGTCACCGCCCCAATCAGAGCAACGCCGCACAGGGCCTGCAACGCCTCAACGACAAGACCCAGCGACCAATCCGCAACGATAATCCCCCCTGACCTCGCCATCTCTTCCGCCTTCGGCAATCGCAACCGCGTGCGAATTCTTGGAAACATCAAACCCGATGAATGCTTCTTTCTTCATGTCCTTCATAACGATCCTCCAAAATTAGGGGCAGCCCAATGCCGACCCCGCCTTCAGAGTTCAGGTCAGGATCAGCGCAGGTCAAGCCGCCGTACAAAAGACATGCGGTCTTACGGTTAAGTGTTCTTAACGCCGCTCAGGAGGCGGAGTTATGCGAATGACCGGAGGGTCGCCTGTGCCGTAATACGCGCCCTGCCAGAGCCTTTGCCGCATAAATCTGATCCGGGTTGCCCGTCTATTGCCCGCATCTCAACCCCATCGAACGATTATGGGGTGTCATGCACGAAAACGTCCCCCACAACAGATTTTAAGACCCCCCCCCGCCAATTCGCCACCGCAATCCTCGCCTTCTTTCGTGAAACGATCCCAAAAGAATGGCTGCATTTCCGAGGCGAAATGATCGATAATTTCCGTATAATCTCACACCGGGGCTTTCGGGTTTTGGAGTAGGCTGGGTATAATAAAAGTTTATCCGCTCGCGTACTCCAGTAGAACCGCAGATAAATCATCCGCCAGTTCGTGGCCCGAAAACGCTTGGGTTTCAGAGACTAGATTTGACAACAGCTCCGGCCCGTGCGTGTTTTGACAGGAGAGCAACATCTCGGCAAACCTGTCTTCGTTCAAAAATTGACCATCGTTATTCTCAGCTTCGGTGAAGCCATCTGAGTGTATTAGAAATCGGTCGCCAGGATCAAGCTGGTAGCGAAATGTGGGGAAAATTGCGTCGGAAATAAGACCGATTGGCATGCCGCCTTCGCCAATAAATTCAACACGTTTATTCGGCCGCAATATCGCCGGGGGAGGATGCCCCGCCTGAACAAACTCGACTTCGCCGGTGCGCAAATCCACATCTGCCAGCAATATGGTCAGATATAATTCTGTTTCCAGTTCCCGCAGCATTCGACTGTTCAGTTTTTCGGCAATTTTTTCGGGATGCAGCGGGCTGAAAGAGCCGTCGCTTTGCGGTTCCATCGCGATGCTGTGAGCCGGATCAACGGCGCTAAGACAGCCGGTAATCCTTGCTGTCATTAGAGCTGAACTAATCCCGTGACCGGATACATCAAACGCAAAAATTCCGAGCCGGTGTTGATCCGTATAGTAATATCCCACCATATCGCCCCCAACATGCCCGCTGGATTGCAAGACCATCGATATGTGAGTGTTGTCAAATTTCCGGAAGGTTTGCGGTAGTAGTGAAAGTTGGAGCTTTTTTGCTTCTTCCAAGTCTCGATCAACGGCCTGATAAAGCTCTTGCAGCTCAATCAGGTTTTGCAAGATTGACTGATTCTTTTTGATCAGTTCCTTTTGCATCCCCAACACCCGTTCGCCCGCTTGCAAACGCGCGCGCAACTCGTTGGAATGAACCGGCTTGGTGAGAAAATCGTCCGCGCCAACATCAAGACCTTTTGCAATTTCATTCTTGCCATCTTTGGAGGTTAACAAGATGAAATAACCATAATTTTCCCGCTCAATCGCGCGAAATTCGCGACAAAATGTCAAGCCGTCCATTTCCGGCATCATCCAGTCGCTGATGACTAGATCAACGCGCGCAGCCTTGCAAATTGCCAATGCATCACGGCCTGATTCGGCCTCGAATATTTCATACCCCCATTTGGTCAAACTGCTTGTAAGTAACCGGCGTTGAAGGCGACTGTCGTCCACAACCAACACCGTCAGAACGGGCGTCTGATCCAGTTCCGGCCTGACGTTCTGGGGCCTGTTATCAGTACAATGTTTAGCCAGTTCCACCAAGATACCTTCAGCAATAATAGTGATTCGCCAGACCATGCTGAGCTAAGAAGCTTAAGGAGATGTGAAGCCTAAAATTTGATCTAAGTCGGTGAATCTCGAAAGGTTTTGTTAAGCGATGCGCCTTAGATTGAACGTGTTGGGGGCGCCGCCAGAATGCCGGAGGTACAATATGATAAACTGGACGCGTGTAAGGGAACTCGAGGATGATATCGGGGTCGAAGATATAGAAGAGATCGTCGAGATGTTTTTTGACGAAGTTGAGGAGGTAATCAATGGCCTGAGACGAGGGAACATTGGGCGAGATCTTGAGGCAGACATGCATTCCCTTAAGGGGAGTGCGCTCAACCTGGGTTTCGACAGGCTTGGACGTCTATGTTCCGACGGCGAGAAGCTGGCGGCCAATGGGCAAGACAAGTATGTTCCTGTCAGTCAAATTCTGTCAGTCTATGACGCCTCCAAGATCGAGCTTCTTGGCCAGTTGGCCGCGGCATAGCTAGGGTCGCACAGCTATGGTGGCGTAGTTTAGGTCGGAATTCAGATAAGGAATTGGGTCAAGCCGTCGTCATCGGTGATGTCTTGAAATCGCATGCCAGCATCCAGCATCCGTGCACAGATTATTGGAAACTCAGCGGGGTCGCGGGTCTCTATGCCGATAAGGACAGTCCCGAAATTGCGGGCAGATTTCTTAAGATACTCAAATCGGGTGATGTCGTCATCCGGGCCCAATATAGACAAGAATTCTTTCAGTGCTCCGGGGCGTTGGGGAAAACGCAGGATAAAGTATTTTTTGCGCCCAGCATATTTCAACGCGCGTTCTTTAACTTCCGGAAGGCGCTCAAAGTCGAAATTTCCGCCCGAGGTTATGCAGACGATACGCTTGCCTTTGATTTCCAACGTCAGGTCTTTCAACACATCAATCGACATTGCGCCCGCTGGCTCCAGCACAATACCCTCAACATTTAGAAGCTCGGTGATTGTCATGCAAATTCGGTCTTCGGGGGCCGCAAAAACAGTATTGGGATCAACCCCGGACAGGACGTCAAAGGTGAGATCGCCAATTCGTGCAACGGCGGCTCCGTCAACGAAGCTATCCACCTTTTCAAGGGTGACCGGATTTTTAGCAGCAAGAGCAGCCGCGAGGCTCTTCGCACCGGTTGGTTCAACGAACCGAAACTCTGTATTTGGCGAAAGGGCTTTTAGGTAGGTCACGACCCCTGCAGAAAGTCCACCGCCGCCAACGGGTAAAATCACTAAATCAATGGGCTCGTTTGATTGTTCCATCAATTCAACCGCTACCGTCGCCTGACCTTCGATCACATCTAGATCATCAAATGGTGCCAGAAATACGGCTTTTTCAGTGATACAATATTCTTGGGCGGCCTTGAGCGTGTCCTCGAAGTAGTCGCCAACTAGTCGGATCTCGATATTTCCTCCACCAAAGATTTTGGTCTTATTTACCTTTTGCTCGGGGGTCGTGATCGGCATGTAAATCACCCCATGCACGTCAAAATGCCGACAAACAAAGGCAACCCCTTGCGCGTGGTTTCCGGCCGAGGCACAAACGAACCTCTTTTGCGCTGGAAACGCATCGAGATGTTTGCGCATGGCATTAAACGCGCCGCGAATTTTGTAGGATCGGACCGGTGACAAATCTTCGCGCTTGAGGAAAATATCTGCTGCGTAAATCTGTGATAGATGTTCGTTTTTCTGCAGCGGCGTTTCGGCAAAAACCTTGCGCATCTCCCGGCGGGCAGCGATGGCGCGAGCTACGAAATCGGACATGAGTTTACCTTTTATTTGTTGAATTGGCATCTTTGAGGACAGCCGCAGTGAATAGCAACGCGACTTTTGTGCGCTGCTCGGTTGCGAAGCCTTAAAAAACCCAATAAACCGCCCGCCATAAACCCAGTTATATCGGAGAAACGCCCGTGGTCGCCCCAAAAAAAGTAGTTCTCGCCTATTCCGGTGGCCTCGATACGTCGATCATTTTGAAATGGTTGCAGTTGGAATATGGCTGCGAAGTGGTGACATTCACCGCCGATCTCGGACAGGGCGAAGAGCTTGAACCCGCGCGCAAAAAGGCCGAACTGCTGGGGATCAAGCCCGAAAATATTCACATAGAGGATGTGCGCGAAGAGTTTGTGCGCGATTTCGTATTCCCCATGTTTCGCGCCAATGCGCAATATGAAGGGCTTTACCTGCTCGGCACATCCATTGCGCGCCCGTTGATCTCCAAACGGCTGGTCGAAATCGCGGCTATGACCGGGGCCGACGCGGTGGCGCACGGTGCAACTGGAAAAGGCAATGATCAGGTCCGGTTCGAGCTGGCCGCCTATGCGCTTAACCCCGACATAAAGGTGATCGCGCCGTGGCGTGTGTGGGATTTGAGCAGTCGCACCCGCTTGTTGGAGTTTGCCGAGCAAAACCAGATACCGATTGCCAAGGATAAACGCGGCGAAGCGCCGTTTTCGGTGGACGCAAACCTTCTGCACACCTCCTCGGAAGGTAAGGTGCTTGAAGACCCCGCAGAGGCTGCGCCGGATTACGTTTATCAGCGTACTGTCCATCCAGAGGACGCGCCAGATAAGCCGGAACATATTGAAATCACTTATAAAAGCGGTGATCCGGTTGCCCTGAACGGTAAAGACCTGTCCCCGGCCCAGATGTTGACTGCGCTGAATGAGCTTGGTGGCAAACACGGCATCGGGCGACTTGATCTGGTCGAGGGGCGCTTTGTTGGCATGAAATCGCGCGGCATTTACGAGACCCCCGGCGGCACGATCATGCTTGAGGGCCATCGGGGCATTGAATCGATCACTTTGGATCGAGGTGCTGCCCATCTGAAAGACGAGTTGATGCCCAAATATGCCGAGCTGATTTACAACGGGTTTTGGTACAGCCCCGAGCGCGAGATGTTGCAAGCGCTGATCGACAACTCGCAAGCTCATGTTCAAGGGACCGTTCGCCTCAAGCTTTACAAAGGGATGGTGCAAACCGTTGGCCGCTGGTCGGATATGTCGCTTTATTCGCAAGAGCATGTGACATTTGAGGATGACGCCGGGGCTTACGATCAAAAAGATGCTGCCGGGTTTATTAAAATAAACGCACTCCGCCTGAGGCTGCTTGCGATGCGAAATCGCCGCTGAGCCAGCAAGTTTTTGTGCAGTTAGGCAACATTTTAGTCCCACTTGGCGAATTTTGCCTTAATTTCGGCAAAATGAGCCGCTTTATCTCGTATTGTCTCGGCTATCGCGCCAATTCACGCGGCGCATCGGGTGGGCTGTAACCAGTAGAGTTTTGTTTAGGGGACAGACCATGCCGACAAGAACATTTACCATTTATCAGGTGCCAAACAGCTATGTGATCACCGGCACCGCGCCGACGATCTCGGCGACATTCACCATGACCGTGAGCGATGACGACACGTTCCTTAACGCGAGTGCTGCCACCGATACCGGCGCGGCGCAGGTGATCACGGTTAACGGCGGGCCGGTCAGCAATTATCAGTTTTTTTACAATGACAGCATCGCCATAAACGGCGGCACCACGGCCGTTAAGACCTTTCAACTGACCGTTGGCGGCACCACGAATTCCTATGTGATGAGCCCGACCGGGGCGACGCTCCCCGGAGCGAGCGTCGGCACCGGCTTCACCCTGACCTCCTATACCGGCTACACGCCTCTGAGCTATTCCAGCCTGCCGTGTTTTGTCAAAGGCACGCTGATCCTGACCGAGCACGGGCAAAAGCCGATTGAGGATTTGCGCGTCGGCGACATGGTCCGCACCGTTGACGAAACCTGTCATCCGATCCGCTGGATTGGCAGCACCAAACTTTCGCTGCGCGATCTGATTGCGCGGCCGCATTTGCGCCCGGTAAAAATATCGGCAAATAGCCTAGGCAAGGCGCGCCCGTCACAAGACTTGTTTGTCTCTGCGCAGCATCGGGTTGTGCTTGGCGGATGGCAGGTCGCGTTGAACTTTGGCCTTGAGCAGGTTTTGACGAGTGCGAAATCCTTGATCCCGCGCGACGGGATTTCGGTGGACACAACCTGCCGCGAAGTCACCTATTACCACATGATGTTTGATCGCCACCAGATCGTGTTCAGCAACGAGTTGCCAACCGAGAGTTTTTTGGTCGGTAACGCCATTCGCGATGAGATGGATCAGGCGCATTTGCAGGAAATTCTGGAGCTTTTTCCAGAGCTTGGCACATCTGGCAGCCGCGAGGCGACAACTCCCGCGCGCCCGATCCTGAAACGGTTTGAAACCCTCGTACTTGACGAAATTGCCGCCTGAGCTTGTCACTTTGCGCCGCAATCAAGCCTGCGTGACTTCACGCATAAGTCAGTTGAAATTGATCTCGCCGGGTCAGCTAATTGTGGCAACCTGAAAGGCGAGTCTCATGTCCAGCGCCAAACCCTTCCTGCTAATCGTCGCAATCCTGTTCGGTTTTGCCCTGCATCTGAGCAGTGTCCAAGCGCGCGAAATCCGAACTGCCATATTCGCTGGTGGCTGTTTTTGGTGCGTTGAGGCAGATTTTGACAAGGTGAACGGGGTGGTTAATACGACCACGGGTTTCATTGGCGGCACGGTCAAAAACCCCACCTATAAGCAAGTCAGCCGTGGTGGCACCGGCCATTACGAGGCGGTGCGGATCAGGTTTGACGCCGATATCGTCTCTTATCGCCAACTGGTCGATATCTTTTGGCGTAGTGTTGATCCTGTTGATGCGGATGGGCAGTTTTGTGATCGGGGCGACACTTACCGCACGGCGTTGTTCGTTGAAAACAAGTCTCAGCGCGCCGATGCTCAAGCGTCAAAAGCTGCGGCGAGCGCGGTTCTAAAACGTAAGATTGTCACCAAAATTCTACCCGCCGGGGCGTTCTATCCAGCGGAGAAATACCACCAAGATTACTCCTATAGTAAAGTGCGGGTGATCACGCGATTTGGCTGGGTGACCAAGGCCAAGGCTTATAAGAAATACCGAACCGCCTGTGGTCGTGACATCCGTGTTCGCGCTCTCTGGGGCGACGCGGCCCCGTTTGCCGAGGCTTCATGAGGTCTTAATAAAACCCAACTGCGTTATTTATCAGCACCCGTTGCAGCGCATAAAGCGCCACCAGAAACACCAGCGGGGCCAGATCAATCCCACCGATATTGGGCAAAAAATTCCGAATGCGCGAATAGATCGGCTCCAGCAGCCGGTTGATCCCGTACCAAAGCTGCGCCACCAGCGGCTGGCGCATGTTCAAGACCTGAAAGTTAATCAGCCAGCTCATGATGATATGGGCGATCACGATAAACCAGATGATGTTAACGATCATTAGCAGAACTTGAATAAGCGTAAGCATGTCAAAAAGCGCCCTTGGATAGCTGTCGGTTGGTCTCTCACCTAGTTAGCCGTCGCCAATTTCGCAAGACCAAGTTTTCCTACGCGACGTATGGCTTGAATGTTGGCGAATTGTTGCGCAAACCGGAGCCTCACTTTGCCGGAGCCGCCCATGTACCCGATTGTTCGATTTATCAAGGAAATGGTCGTGTTTGCGCGTGCCTCCAAGCTCGCTCTTGGCGAGGTGCATCACTCCAGCCACATTTGCTGGCCGTGGGATGTGGACCCGTGGATGGAGCTGAATAATGGCCGCACGTTAACCCTTTATGATCTGGGTCGTATTCCCATGGCCAAACGCTCGGGAATGGTCGCGGCCGTGCGGGCAAACCGCTGGGGCATGGCCGTGGCCGGGGCCTCCGTGCGTTATCGCCGCCGCGTTAAGGCGTTTGATCGGTTTGCCCTGAGCGGCGTCATTCTGGGCTGGGACGCGCGGTTTTTCTATTTCCAACAATCCATGTGGAAAGGCGGCGAGGCGACCTCGTCGATCTTGCTGCGCATGGCGATCACTGACCAGAACGGCCTTGTTCCCCCGGCTCAAGTCGCGCAGGCAATCGGCTGGGCAGAGACCTCGCCCGAGCTGCCGGACTATGCGCGTCAATGGATCACCGCCGAGGCCGCGCGACCATGGCCGCCTGTGGTTTGACGGGAATTCCCTTGCTCTAAAGGCTTGAACCCTGTCTTATCCGAACAAATAAAAGAATACCGACGGGGGAAACCAAATGACTGAAGTATCAACCAGAAAACGTGTCTGGGGCTGGATGTTTTTCGACTGGGCCAGCCAGCCTTACAACACACTGCTCATCACCTTTATTTTCGCGCCATATTTCACCTCGGCGGTGGTCGGCGACAGTGTGCAAGGTCAGGCAGTTTGGGGCTATACGGTCGGTATTGCAGGGGTAATCATCGCGATATTCGCCCCGATTTTGGGCGCGTGGTCCGACACTACCGGCAGCCGCCGCCCGTGGATTGCGCTCTTTAGTTTGATGTATGTGTTCGGCTCGTTCCTGCTTTGGTGGGCGGTGCCGGGCATGCAAAACTATATCTGGATCTTGGTGGTTTTCGGCATCGGTCTGATCGGGATGGAGTTTGCGACCATTTTCACCAACGCCTATTTGCCCGAGCTGGGCCCGCGTGAGGAGGTTGGCAAGCTCTCGGGAAATGGCTGGGCGCTTGGCTATGTGGGAGGGCTGATCACGCTGGTGATCATGCTCGCGCTCTTGGCGGAAAACAGCAAGGGGGTGACGCTGATCGGCATCCCTCCGATCTTTGGGCTTGACGCGGCTGCCCGTGAAGGCACCAGAGCCGTCGGGCCGTTAACGGCAATCTGGTACGCGATTTTTATCATCCCGTTCTTTTTGTGGGTCAAGGATATGCCGCGTAAAACCACCGCTAAGGGGGCGCTTGGCACCGGCCTGAAACAACTGAAGAAAACACTCGCTAACCTGCCAAAACACCCGAGCCTGTTCGCGTTTTTGGGTGCCTCGATGCTTTATCGCGATGCGCTGAATGGCATTTACACCTTCGGCGGGATTTATGCCAAAGGGGTGCTGGGCTGGTCGGTTGTCAGCATTGGTGTCTTTGGAATTCTGGCCATCACCTCGGGCGCGCTGTTTGCGTGGCTGGGCGGTAAGGCCGACCATAAATATGGGCCAAAGCCGGTGATACTGGTCAGTATCTTCACGCTTGTGGCCGTGGTTTTTGTCATCGTTATGCTGGATCGCAACAGCGTTCTGGGCTTTGCGGTGGCGCCGGGTTCGTCCCTGCCCGACATCGTGTTTTATGCCTGCGGTTTTGTCATTGGCGCGGCGGGAGGGACCATCCAGTCAGCCTCGCGCACCATGTTGGTTCGTCAGGCCGATCCTGATCGCATGACCGAGGCGTTCGGGCTTTATGCCCTGTCCGGCAAGGCCACCGCGTTCTTGGCCCCGATCGCGATCGCGATTACGACCCAGGTGACGCAGAGCCAACGGCTGGGGGTGACCCCCGTGATTGTGCTGTTTGTGCTCGGCCTGATCCTGTTGACTTGGGTCAAGCCGGAGGGCGAGAAATCTTGATTGGCGAGGGAAACAACACCACCGATGTTGGCAGGTTTTGACATAAAACGTTGGGCGCTGGTCGCGCTGGCTTTGGTCTTTTTGACCGCCACAAGTCACGTTGCCAGAAAGCCGGGCGAGCCGTTGGCCAACACGCTGTTTGGGGCGCAGAAAACCGCCTCGCAACAACCCCCGCAGGTGTTTGGCTCTTACGCCAAGGGCTGTTTGGCGGGGGCGGTGCAACTGCCCCAAACTGGCCCCACATGGCAAGCGATGCGCCTTAGTCGCAATCGAAACTGGGGCCATCCCTCGCTGATCGCGTTTCTGGAGCGGCTTAGCCTCAAGTCAACCGAGCTTGGCTGGAAGGGGCTTTATATCGGCGATATGTCCCAGCCGCGCGGTGGGCCGATGACCTCGAGCCATCAGTCTCATCAGGTCGGGCTTGATGCGGATATCTGGATGTTGCAGCCAAAGCGCCTCAACCTCAGCCGCGCCGCGCGCGAGAATATCTCTTCTGTTTCCGTTCGCAGCAGAGACAAGAAACGGTTAACGAAATACTGGACGCCCAAGCACATGGCGCTGTTGAAAGCCGCCGCAAAAGACCCGGCTGTGGAGCGGATCTTTGTCACCGCTGCTGCCAAGATCGACATGTGTAAAAAGGCTGGCAACGACCGAAAATGGCTGGCCAAAATCCGGCCTCTTTACGGCCATAACTATCACTTCCATGTACGTCTGCGCTGCCCGAAAGGCGACAGACGGTGCAAGAAACAGACGCCTGTTCGCGCGATCTCCAAGGGGGATGGTTGCGATAAAACTCTGACATGGTGGGTGACAGATTATCTGGCCAAGCCCAAGCCGAGCGGCAAAAAGATTAAGAAAAAGGTTAAAATTCGACCTAAACCCAAGCCAAGGCGCGCTCGCGAAATGATCATGGCAGATCTGCCACGCCAATGCGTCGGCGTGTTGAAATCGCAATGAAAGCCGCGCTGACAGGCCTGATCCTGTGTCTGGCCGCGCCTGCACAAAGCGCCAGTCTCGAGCTTCTTTCAAGCGCGATCTGGCCCCAAACCGACGCGAATATTGGCGGATTTTCAGCGCTGGAGCTTTCAGCGGACGGAACGAAATTCGTCACCGTTTCTGACAAAGGCCGGTTCATGACCGGAACTCTGAGCCGCAAAAACGGGCTGATCATCAACGTGTTGTCGGGACCAATCCGCCCACTTCACGCCAAAACCGGAGGGCCGCTTAAGAGGTACGACACTGACAGCGAGGGGCTGGCGATTGGGGCGGATGGCCAATTTTTTGTGTCGTTTGAGGGCAACCACCGGGTCTGGCGTTATGACGATCCCGACGGTGCCGCCAATAAAATCGGCCATCACGAGGATTTCAGGAAATTCCAGAACAACTCTGGGCTTGAGGCCTTGGCGATTGATGCAAATGGCGTCCTTTATACTTTGCCCGAGCGTTCGGGTGAGCTTGATCGGCCCTTTCCGGTCTACACCTATCAAAACGAGACATGGGAAACCCGATTTTCTATCCCGAGGCGCGGCGATTTTCTACCTGTTGGTGCGGATTTCGGGCCTGATGGCAAGTTCTATCTGCTGGAACGGGATTTCGTCTGGTACAAAGGATTTGCCTCGCGCGTTCGCCGGTTTGACATGACGCCAGAGGGGGCCACAAACGAGGAAACCTTGCTGGTCACCCCGTTCGGGATGCACGACAATCTTGAGGGAATTGCCGCGTGGCAAGACCAGTCGGGCCGCGTGCGCTTGTCGATGATATCCGACGATAACTTCAGTTATTTTCAGGTAACGGAGTTCGTTGAATACGCAGTGGTTGAGGATAAGTGAGCTGACTTCATGCGTCTGAGGTTTCGCCGCCACAACTCTCCATCGCGGCCATCGCCTCGTCTGCCGTTTCAACAAACGTAACTAAATCAAGGTCTTCGCGCGCAATTGTGCCCGCATCCGCTAGTGCGTCCCAATTGATAATCCGGTGCCAAAACTCTTTGCCAAACAAAACCACCGGAATTTTATCCATGCGTTTGGTCTGGATCAGGGTCAGGCTTTCAAACAACTCGTCCAGCGTGCCAAAGCCGCCAGGAAAGACGATGATCGCCTTGGCGCGCAGCAGGAAATGCATCTTACGAATACCGAAATAGTGGAAGTTGAAACACAGCTCCGGCGTCGCATATTCATTCGGTGCCTGCTCGTGCGGCAACACGATATTAAGGGCGATTGAGCGCCCTCCCGCCTCGTAAGCGCCGCGATTTCCGGCCTCCATCACGCCCGGCCCGCCGCCGGTGACCACCACATCGTGGCAGCCTCCTTGCTTGAGGCTTTTGAGGGTGCAAAGGCGGGCAAACTTGCGCGCTTCGTCATAGTATTTCGACAACTCTGCCAGCGTTTTGGTCTTGGCCTGATCTTTCTTGGCTGGCTCTGGAATGCGAGCGCCGCCAAACAGCACGATGGTGCTTTCAATGCCCAACTCCTCTAGCGCCATCTCGGTTTTGAGCAATTCAAGCTGCAAACGAACCGGGCGCAAACCTTCGCGGCACAGAAAATCCGGGTCATTAAACGCCAGCCGATAGGTGGGCGAGCGCGTTTGCGGCGTGTCCAGTATCTCGGCCGATTTCTTGATGTCCGAACGCGCATCGGGAAAGCGCCGGAATTTTGGCGGCTGGTTCATGGGTTTCTCTCCTGTCGCGTTTAGAGGCCTTGTCGCATTGCACGCGGCCCCTCAACGATCTATAGCGTCAGCTTCTGCCTGACCAGTCAATTGTTGGAGACCGATCAATGTCAAACACCGCACTTGAGACCACGATTAACGCCGCTTGGGAGGACCGCGATGCGATTCCCCCCGCAACCAAAGGCGAGGTTCGCGAGGCGATCGAGGACACTTTGAACGCGCTTGATGGTGGCACATTGCGCGTGGCCGAGCCTCGCGATGATGGCAATTGGCACGTTAACCAATGGGCCAAGAAAGCGGTCCTGCTGGGCTTTCGTCTTAATGATATGTCCGAGCAATCTGGTGGCCCGCAAGGTGGCAGTTGGTGGGACAAGGTTGACAGCAAGTTCAAAGGCTGGGGCGAGAACCAATGGGCAGCGGCGGGGTTTCGAGCCGTGCCAAATGCAATCGTTCGCAAATCGGCCTATATCGCGCCGGGCGCGGTGCTGATGCCGTCATTCGTCAATCTCGGCGCTTATGTGGACAGCGGCACCATGGTTGACACTTGGGTCACGGTCGGGTCGTGCGCGCAGATTGGCAAAAACGTGCATCTATCGGGCGGGGTCGGCATTGGCGGCGTGCTTGAACCGATGCAGGCGGGGCCGACGATTATCGAGGATAACTGCTTTATCGGCGCGCGCTCTGAGGTGGTTGAGGGCTGTATTGTACGGGCCGGTTCGGTGCTTGGCATGGGGGTTTTCATCGGTAAATCTACCAAGATCGTTGACCGTGAAACCGGCGAGTTTACCTATGGCGAGGTGCCAGCAGGCTCGGTTGTGGTTGCGGGTTCTCTGCCGTCCAAAAACGGGGTCAGCCTTTATTGCGCGGTGATCGTCAAGCGTGTTGACGCGCAAACGCGCTCGAAAACTTCGATAAACGAGCTATTACGTGACTGATAAACCAAAGAAAAAATCCCGCCAGCAGGTGTTTACCTTGTTGGTCGAGGTTGGGCGTAACCCCGGTGACGGTCTGCCAAAAGGCGCGACTGGCGCTGCGCTGATGTGCTATGCGTCGGGCGTGGACGAGGCCGAAGCGGTGCGTGAAACTGTGGTAATTTTGAAACATGCCGACATGGCCCCGCTTGATGTGACCGGATATGGCACGCTTGAAGAGCGGCTGGCCGAGGGGCATGACATAGCCGAGGACGAGCGCACCTTGATGACGCGGGCGCTGGATGAAAACGCCGTGATCGTGGCGCAGATGACACCATTTTACGAGGACAAGACATGACAACACGCGACAGCAACGGAGCCGAGCTTGACGATGGTGACACCGTTATGGTGGTTAAGGATCTCAAGGTCAAAGGCATGTCAAAAACGCTTAAACGCGGCAGCCAGATCAAGGGCATCCGCCTGACCGGCAACCCTTCACAGATCGAGTGCCGGATCGGCAAATCAACGATTGTGCTGAAAACGGAATTTATGAAGAAAGTCTGACGGCGCGCCCCCCAAACGCCAAACCCCCCGCCGGTTGGGCGAGGGGCTTGGTGTCTCGGGCGAGGCTTTTCAGGGAGGAGGAAAAAGCGCCGCACTGTAAGAGAGGTCGGCTTAGTTGTCGTTTCCGCCTTCGGAGCCGCCACCGTTTCCGCCCTCAGACCCACCTTCAGAACCGCCCTCGGAACCTTGCGAGTTTGCGCCATCATCGTCGCCAGCAGTTGCAGCAACGGTTGTGCCTTTAAGCAGTTTGACCGGAGCAACAGTTGTGCCGGTAGCGGCATGAGCAACTGCGGGAGTGACTGGCGCAACAGCAGGGGCAACAGTCTGGGCGTTGGCAGCTACAGCAAAGAGAGCGAGAACGCTTACGGAGGAGGCGAGGATGAT
>JAADIJ010000026.1:14263-22079 GCA_013151335.1 Alphaproteobacteria bacterium
TGATTGCCGCGTTTCGATGAATTGGTTTTAGCCCGCTGGTTCGGGGGGCTAAATTGAACTGAGGGTGGGGATGGGGGTTTGCCTAACCAACTGCGGATGTTCGTAGACCCAGAGTTTATGAAATCCGGCTCTTAACCCCCTGTTTTGCTGGCGAATCCGTTGGGGCGCGGCAGAATCACGCCAAACGGCGCGAACCTCAAATCCCGACATTGAACCTCGGTTTAGGGGGAAAAGCGGTGACGCGAGTCGCATTCGGGGTGAAATGGCCAATATGGCGGCGCTAGTGGATTGTAGGTAACGTAAGAGTCCGAATAGGTTTTCCCAAACTTTTGCGATTATGCGAGTCTGCGGCATGCGCAAGGGAATCTCATTTGCCGTCACCGCTGATGATCGCCGCCGCCTGGACGCAATTATTGCGGCTCGCTCGGCCCCGCAGAAACATGTCTGGCGGGCCAGAATTGTACTTTTGAGCGGCGAGGGGTTTGGCACGAGTGCGATCATGGCCGCGAGCGGCAAATCCAAGACCTGTGTCTGGCGCTGGCAGGAACGCTTTATGCTTGAGGGCGTGGCGGGGCTGCTGCGCGACAAAATACGGCCCTCGCGGATACTGCCGCTGGCCAAGGGCAGGATTGATGAAGTTATCGCCCTGACCCTGAAGCCGCGGCCGCATGAGGCCAGTCACTGGACCGTGCGGGCCATGAACGAAGGGGAAATGGTCTCCGACATGGTCTACGGCTCCTAGCGATTGCTACAAGCTGGAGCGTTATCAATGGGTTAGCTTATGCTATGGTGACCCCGAGAGGATTCGAACCTCTGGCCTGCCCCTTAGGAGGGGGCCGCTCTATCCAGCTGAGCTACGGGGCCGTTGCGCGCTTTGTTGCGGGTTTTGGGGACAAGTTCAAGGCAGAACCGCACTTTGCAATCCTGCCCGACGATTATTGAAAAATCGCCGACAGATCACAAAGCGTAGTCCGCCCCTTCACGACCCGACCGTTTGGCTCTCTCAGGCAGCCTTTCTTGTCGTAATAGCGTTTGGGCTTGGCGTCCCAGATCGCATATTTCTTGGCCGAGGCCCGCTCTAGCTGCGCCAGTTGCGCGCTGTTCAGATACCCAGATTTCGCCAAACCATTGTCGCGCTGCCACGACCGGATTGCCCGCCGGGTGCCCTTGCCGAATTTGCCGTCAATCCCGCCTGTGTCATAGTCAATCAGCGTCGGACGCCGCTGGATTTTCCGCTTATCGTGACGAGACAGCTTTAGCGCTTCCTCGCTGGCTTGGGTGCCGATTGCGCCCGATGCAGCTTGACTGGTTGCGGCAACCACCGGCGCGATATTGGCGGGCAAAGACGTGTTGCCCGCCTTCTCGAGGCGGCCTCTGTCACGCTTCTTTTGGGCCATACCACCGTTTCCGGCAGCCAAACGCCCGGCGTTTTGTCCGTAAGGACTGCCATAATACCGGCCTGGAGGCGACGGGCAAATATTTCAACCGATGAGGAGCTACTCTGCGCCATCATTTCCGGAATCGCCATCATCGCCGATATTGTCATCAAAATCATCGGCCAGTCGCATGCCAACGGCGGTTGCCGAGATTTTCGCGGGAGTTTTCACGGTATCTGCGCCGGAGGGCTGGTTGCGCGCACGTTTCGCGCCAATATAAATCAACACCCCGAATAAAGCCATCAAGGCGCCAATAACCAGATCATCAACGGCATTCTCGCGACCAAGGCCATGCGACATGATGCTGAGCCCGCCGCCAATGAAGGCCAAGGACACGATAATTCCAACATAATAGCGCATATTTTTTCCTGTGAATTGATGAATTTTCAAGAGGTTAACGAAACTCCTCGCAGAAACCAACATGCGCGGATAACTTCACGAGTTTTTATTTTCGTCCCATCGCAACGGGGCGGCGCGACCGAAATGACGCTTTCTGAAACCGGGAAGATTATGGGGAAATGTCGGCTTGGCTACGGCGAACTGGTTGGCTCCCTTGCGGCGTCGATAGACCTCGGCCTGCATTAGCTTGCGCGCCTGACGGGTCGACCACAGATGGTTAAGCACGAAAATCGGGTTGAGAATACGCACGATGCGGCGGATCAGCGGCTGCTCAATCTCCACCACCCAACGCAGTTTCGCAGCACACTGACCATCCGGCGTCTCGCTCAGCGAAATATAGCCCGCGCCGTTGAAATCACCTTTCACGGCAATGGTCATGGATTTATTCGGCACCACCTCGACGATCTTGGCGATAAACAGAAACGAATGCGGCAGCCAGCCCTTGGTGTGCAAACGGATGGTGATCCCCAGCCCGTCAGGCGCGCCTTTATCGACCAATGTGCCGTGCATGAACACGTTGGGACACCACAGATGGAGCTGCTCTGCATCAAGCACGATCGCCGAAAGCTCGGCCGCGCGTGCATCCAGCTGCCAGTGGGTGGTGATGTCAAAGTCGGGATCGGCAGGCAAGAGCGTCACGGATCAAGCCATCAAACCGTCGGTCAATTGGCCGCAAAAGGCCATCGATATCTCAGACATGAAACAAACTCCCACGTGGTTACCCTTTACCAAAACTGGCGGGTAGCGCCTCCCGACCGCGAAACCCTAAAACGCAGATTTTCAAAAATCCAGTTGCCATGTTCCACAATGTGAAAACGCGGTGAACTGTTGCATTTTTCGCCAGCTACCCTGACCGGCGCTCGGAGCTAAAGCTGTAGATCAGCGCGCCGGCCAACAAACTCAGGCCGAACAATAAAAACAGGCTGCTGTAAAACGCTGGCGGGGCGGGGATGTCTTGGGGTAAGGTCTTGCGCATGGCGCTGGTGACAAACTGCATGATCCCCCAACCCCGCCAATGCCAAACAGGTTCAACAGCGTGATGCCGCGTCCTTTCATATGACGCGGGAAAAACTGTTGCCCATGGGCCATAAGTGCCGGAAATGACGCGCCGAAAAAGCCGATTGCGGTGATGGCAATGGCCGAGGTCATCCAGGTTGATTGCGGCACCAGCCACAAAAATAAGCTCAGCGATGCGCCGCAAAGATTGCCTACCAGAACCACCTTTTTGTTGGACCCGACAAGGCGCTCCATCGGCCCGTAAGCAAAGCTGCCAATCGCCATGGCAATCGCCATCATCAAGGTAGCGCGACCAATACCGGTCTGGTCCAGACCATACACATCCAACAGATACGGCCCGGCCCAAAGCCCCCTGATCGCTGCCGCAGGGGCATAATTGACCAGCATCAACGGGAAAATAAATAAGAGATTTCGATTGCGAAGCAAGTCCAGCAAACTGCCGCTCTCATGAGCCTCGGCAGGGTCTTTTGGCGGATCACGCAAGGCGATCAACAAGGCGGTCGCGACCACCACCGCAGCCACCGCCAACCCCCACAAGGTCGCGCGCCAGCCATAAGCATCGACCGCCCAACCAAGCGGTGCCGAGCCTGCCAGATTGCCCGCCGAGCCAAAGCCGATCATCGCTCCGCCCAAGGTCGCAAACATCGCCGGCGGGTACATGCGCGCAAAAATATAGTAAGACGCCATCAGAACCGGCGACGAGCCGATACCAAACAGCACCATCGCCACAGACACCGCATCCGGCCCGTTGGCCATGGCAAAAACCACCGCCCCTCCGCCGCCGCCAAGCGCCAGCAAAACCGCCGTGGTCACCCGAGGCCCAAACCGGTCCAGCGCCCAGCCAACCGGAATTTGCATCAGCGCAAACACGAAAAACCACAGACCGGAGGCAAAAGACAGATCGGACGCGCTCGCGCCGATATCGACCGACAGAATCGGGGTCAGTACTGCCAGAAAACTGCGATAAAACTGGCTGAGGAAATAGCCAAACACCAAAAATAGAATACCGAGCTTCATCTGCGCGCGCCTTTAGTAAGTAATTTCGCGCGTGACCAGAATGCAGGAGCCGTTAATCCCACGTCACCGCTCTAAGCGAATTTCCTCGTTGATTAAGCTTGGCTGCGCTGGAATGTCAACGTTTTCAAGCGACTGAATTGTCGGAAAAAATCACCTGAGCCGGTGGTTTGGCATAAGGTGCGACCCCATAGAGGTCATTCGCTCGGGGGGAAATGGCTTGACGCCCGCCCTCATCGACGCCGAGCTTTGCCGCTGTTGCCCACCCCACCCTTACAACCGGACACTTGCAACCGGACACTTGCAACCGGACGCGCGCAACGATACTCCATAAAAGCCCATTGCTGATCAGGACACCGCGATGCCCTATAGTGACCCCAAAACTCTCGTCTCCACCGACTGGCTGGCCGCACATTTTGACGACCCCGATTTGCGCGTCATCGACGCCTCGTGGTATCTGCCCCAGCAAAACCGCGACCCCAAGGCCGAGTATGACAACGCCCATATCCCCGGCGCGCGGTTCTTTGACATTGACGAGATCGCCGACGCAAAAACCGACCTGCCGCATATGGCGCCAACGGTCGAGAAATTCATCTCGCGGATGCGCGCCAAAGGCATTGGCGACGGCCATCAGGTGGTGATTTACGACAGCGCAGGCATCCTGTCCGCCCCCCGCGTGTGGTGGCTGTTTCATCTCTTTGGCAAGACCGACACCGCCGTTCTGGATGGTGGTCTGCCCAAGTGGCAAGCCGAAGGGCGCGCGATCGAGGACATGCCACCAATAGAGCGTGACCGCCACATGACCGTGCAGCGTAACGCCCAATGGATCAAAGACGTGACCCAAACCGCCGCCGCCTCCAAGCTTAAATCCGCACAAATCCTCGACGCCCGCTCGTCCGGTCGCTTTAGCGGAGACGAGGCTGAGCCTCGCGCCGGTTTACGCCAAGGCCACATCCCCAACTCCACCAGTTTACCATTCCAGATGTTGCTGAACAAAGACGGCACCATGCGGTCAAAACAAGAGCTGACAGAAATCATGGCCCGCCTTGGCGTTGACATGCGCGCGCCCGTCATTACCACCTGCGGCTCGGGCATCACAGCCGCCATCATCAGCCTCGCTCTGGCGCGTCTTGGCCATAAAAACCACGGGCTTTATGACGGATCATGGGCCGAATGGGGCATGTATAACGATTTGAAAGTAGCGCGGGGGTAACTCGCTCAAAAGGATTTCTGCTATGCTGAACAACCTTCACCAACAACCGCAAGACAAGATCCTGCAATTGATGAAAATGTACCGCGAGGATACGCGCAGCGACAAGATCGACCTTGGCGTTGGCGTCTATAAGGACGCAACCGGCCTCACCCCGGTCATGCGCGCCATCAAAACCGCCGAGCAACAACTCTGGGCCACCGAGACCACCAAAGCCTATACCGGGCTTGCCGGTGATCCGGGCTATCAAAACGCGATGATCGACCTCGTGCTTGCCGATGCCGTTTCGCGCGACCGCATCGCCGCCTCCCACACTCCCGGCGGCACCGGTGCAATCCACGCGGTGCTCGAGCTGATCGGCATGGCCAACCCCGACGCCACCATCTGGCTCAGCGCGCCAACTTGGCCCAACCACCCCTCGATCATCCGCCATCTGGGCATAAAAATGGCCGAATACCGCTATTTTGACGACGCCAGTTGCGCGGTCGATTTTGACGGCATGATGGCCGATCTCAAAACGGTCAAAGCCGGAGACGTGGTCTTGCTGCACGGCTGCTGCCACAACCCGACCGGCGCAAATCTGACCCTGCCAGAGTGGCAAGCGGTGGCCGATTTGTTGCTCACGCGCGGCGCGGTTCCGTTCATCGACATCGCTTATCAGGGCTTTGGCGACGGCTTGAACGAGGACGCGGCGGGGGTGCGCCTGTTGGCGGCGATGTTCCCGGAGATGCTGATCGCGGCCAGTTGCTCCAAGAATTTCGGCGTTTACCGCGAGCGCACCGGCATCGTTCTTACCGTCGCGCCAAACACGGCCACACGCGACACCACCCAAGGCAATCTCGCCCACCTGAACCGCCAGAACTTCTCGTTCCCCCCCGATCATGGCGCGCGTTTGGTAACCATGATCCTGACCGATCCGGCCCTAAAAGCCGACTGGATGGCCGAGCTTGAGGCCGTGCGTCTGGGCATGCTAACCACCCGCGAGCATCTCGCACGCGAACTTCAGCGCCTGTCCGGCTCTGACAGATTCGGCTTCGTCGCCCAGCATCGCGGCATGTTCTCACGCATGGGGGCCAGCCCCGAGCAGGTGGTAAAACTGCGCGAGCAACACGGCATCTATATGGTCGGCGACAGCCGCATCAACATCGCAGGCCTGAACCCGACCACAGTGCCAATCCTTGCCAGCGCGCTGATCGAGGTGGGGTGTTAGCAGGCGGTAATGAAGCCGACGAATAAGATCGCGGCCCAAACACAAGCTCCGCCCGGCTGACAGGCCGGGCCGCGCCGGACCTTCCCCGTCGCACCGAAGGGGCGCATAGCCTGCATTTCCCTTGATCCCCCGCCCACCGCCGGTGTAAGGGAGCCTCGTGCCGGATAGCCTCCGGCGCAAAAGTGTCCGCGACCTTTTCAAAACGGAGAATACCCAATGTACCGCACCCTTCTGCCCGGCGTAATCGCCATGGCGGTGATCGTTGTTGCCAGCAACATTCTGGTCCAGTTCCTTTACGGCAACTGGCTGACCTACGGCGCGTTCACCTATCCTTTTGCCTTCCTCGTCACCGATATCACCAACCGCCTTTACGGCGCCCAAGCTGCCCGCCGCGTGGTTCTGGTCGGCTTTGTCGTCGGCCTGATCAGCTCGATCATCGGCACCCAAATCATCGGCGAATTCGGCCCCTATGTAACCTGGCGCATCGCCCTTGGCTCTGGTGCCGCATTCCTGGCCGCCCAACTCAGCGATGTGTTCATATTCAACCGCCTGCGCCAAGGCAGTTGGTGGCGCGCGCCTTTGGTCTCGACCCTGATCAGCTCGACCGTTGACACGATAATCTTCTTCACCATCGCGTTCTCGGCCTCGCTAAGCTGGATCGATCCGGGTAACAACGTGGCTTGGGCCAATGAGGCGCTGCCGATGCTTGGCTCCGGCCCCGTCGAGCCATTATGGGTGTCGCTCGCAATTGCCGATTATTCGGTGAAGTTATCAATCGCACTGGTCGCACTGGTGCCGTTCCGCATCCTGATCGGCCGCGCCATCGCGCGCGCGGATCACGGGGTTTTTTGAAAAAAGGTTTTGACTTTCGCCAATGATGTGGCACCCTCTGAGCTAACCGAAGCAAGCAAAAGGAGGTGATCCAGTGTCAAAAGGGATATTGGAGAGTGTAGTCAGGTCATTGCGAGAGAGGTCTGCCTGAGGGCAAACTTTCACAGAATTCGACTAGGGATTTTGGTCGCAAACGGGTGCACCCAGACTGATCGACCTCCAAAACTCTTAAAAATTGGTAAAAGGGCCGCGCTGATTTCGCGGCCCTTTTCATTTGCGATAAGCCGCCAGCTTGGTCACCTCAAATCTAACGCTCGTCACAAATGTTAACTCCCACAACCTCATTTGAAGAGAACAAGGGCCGCGCCGGACCTTGGGGCGGCGTATTCCCACGTTTGATGGATTCAGGAACACCTCAACCCATTGAACCATATCGATTTACGCTATCGTTGCATCGCGCCTCCCCGGGGGGAAGGTCCGGCGCGGCCCGGCTTATCAGCCGAGCGGGGTTCTTGCTTTTAGGGGCCAGCTATTTATGATACCAAAACCAAACCATGATCCGCATCACCGACCATATAACCCTGCAAGACTGGGAGCTTAGCGAGAGCTTCATGCGCGCCTCCGGTCCCGGCGGGCAAAACGTTAACAAAGTGTCAACGGCGGTTGAGCTGCGGTTCGAGGCCGCCCGCTCACCCGCCT
>JAADIJ010000026.1:22240-25306 GCA_013151335.1 Alphaproteobacteria bacterium
CGCATCAAAACCCGCCCGACACTGGCCTCTAAACGCCGCCGACTAGAGGCCAAATCCCACCGCGCCACCATAAAATCAGGACGCGGTCGCGTGGTAGATGACTAGCGGATCGAACCTTACGTTTCGAACCACTGGTTTTCTACTTGATGGATCAAATTATCACAATATTTGAGTTACTTACGCAAAATATGTAGTACTTGCGGAGGGGCTCAACCGTTGCGTTCTATCCGCTAGGGCGAAAACCACTTCAACTGGGTCAACAGCACCCACGGAAACTGGCTGGTATGACCGGATAAGATATTGACCTGCATGGTGAAAATATTAGCGTTCAGCACCAGCAACACCACAAATAACGGCCAACTCAAGACCTGCTCCAGCCGCGCGCGCGCCTCGGGATCGTGACGGATCAGCAAGGCGATCACCATAAACCCGGCCAGCGTCGAGACCACCCCGAACCGCACCACATCAAAGGCAATAAAGTTGAGGCTCAGGGGGGCAAGCACCGCGCCGGCCAGCAAAAGCGCCGTCAACGGACGCGCGCCCGGTGCCAGCAATTTGCGCCCCAGCCAGATCAGCCACAGGCTCATCAAAAACAGCGGCGCGCCATCAAACAGCACCCATGTCCAATATTTCGTGGTGCCACGCAGCTCAGACATCAACGCGAAATTATCGCCAATACTGCGCCCCACGACCACGGTCGAGTTAGGATCAAGCCCAAACGCCGCTCGCGCTTGCAGCCCATCGGCAAACGCCTGCGCCTGCTCTGGCGTGAACCGCGCAAACGCCACAAGCAGCGCCAGCGTGACCGCGCCAACCACCACCGGCAACAGCGCCACCACCCGCGCGTCTCGCGACCCTTTTCGCGCCAGCCACAAGTCAAATCCGATTAAAACGGCAAAGTAAGGCAGCATATTCTCGTGGATCAAAACCCCCAGCGCCACCAAGCCAAGCCGCGCCAACCCCCCCGACCATCCACGCCCGTCAATCGACAGCGCAACCACGGCAATCACCAGCAGCAGGCCATCCAGATAGCCGGTATTACCGACAAAACTGGCAAAAGCAAACGAGTTCAGCGCGAGGATAATGACCATATAGGCGCTGCGCGTTTCGGGCAGATTGCGCGATAAAAACACAAACAACCCGAACGCGCCGACCAAGGTAATCAACGCCGCCGTGAGGTAAATCTCGCCGACGGAAACCGTTGCTCCCAACAGGAAATCAAGCGCCTGCCCAACCAGACCGCGCCGCGCAAACCCCTGACTATAATCAAACAAAAGCTGGGTTGCGGCAAACGCCTTGGGCGGTAAAAGATGGTTAACAATCGCCAGCATAAACGACAAAACCGTCGCTAAGCGCAACAACTGCATCTGCCTGAATTCGCTCATCCGCCCGCCTTTTTTGCCTCAGTTATGGCAAGATCAGACGGGCAGACGCAACTATTTCCTTTGGTCAGTCGACCAGTTTATTTTCCACCAGAAAATCAGCGGCAGCGGTGGTGGCTTCTTCGGCGGCGATAAACTCGATCCCCAGAACAGAGCGCGCGCGAGAATTATCGGTCACAAGATGCTTGCCAAGGATCGCCACGATTTGCCCCACCGCAGGGTCGATCAGCGCATAAAGCCGGATGAACCAATTCGGAGCCTGGCGCGTGGTAATCTTGCGATCAGGATGGGCCACTTTCAGCAATCGGGCCATATCGCGAAACCACATATCGCCACTGCTGCCGATCACGCGCTTGCCTTCGCTCTCGGGCGCCGACAGGGCCGCGACGTGCATTTTGGCGATGTCGCGCACGTCCACAACCTCCAGACACAGCGCGGGCAGAGCGGGGTCTTTACCTTGCATAACCCGCTGCACCAGCTCCATCGACGAGCCGATATTGGTGTCCAAAGGCGGGCCAAGAACCAAGCAGGGGTTGATGGTGGTCAGCTTGATTTCAGGATTCTCGTTAACGAAATCCCAAGCGGCGCGTTCGGCCAGCGTTTTGGATTTCACATAGGCCGAGGCGGCAGGGCTGTTTAGATCGGTCCAGTTATCCTCGTTATAAGTCGCCTCATCCGGCACCGGATTTTGCGCATAAACCGCCGCCACCGACGAGGTCAGAACCACCCGGCAAACCCCCGCCGCCTTGGCCGCATTGAGCGCGCGCAAAGTGCCGTCAACCGCTGGCCGGATCAGCTCATCCTCATCTTTAGGCTGCGCAAGCGGAAACGGCGAGGCGGTGTGAAGCAGCGCATCAACCCCCGCCAGCGCTTCGTCCCAGCCCTCGTCAGAGGTCAGATCAAGCTCGACAAAACTCAGCCGTTTGGCGAGGCTTTTCTGGTCCTTGAGATGCACCTTGATCGCCGCCCTGACCTCTTCGGCCTTGGCCTGATTGCGCACCGAACCGCGCACATTATAGCCCGCCTCCAGCAATTGCAGCACGATATGCTTGCCGATAAACCCGGACGCGCCGGTGATAAGAACCGTTTTGGTCATGAAATTTCCCCTGTTTGATCTTCCCGCACAGCGCAAATAAGCACGAAACGGTGCAATTCAATCAGGTGAGAGGCGCGAGGTTCAGGTTTTGGGCACGGCCTTGACCACCGGCGTAACTACGGGCGTTTCTGGGGGCGTAACAACCGGTGTATCCGCAGGATCAGACTTAAACAAAGCCTCGTTCTTGCGCAGCCATTTTTCGACCAGCTTGACGGCAGAGGTGGTCAAGCTGGCCAGTTGCTGTTCTTTATTTTGGGTCAGACCCGAGCCAAAGAACGACTTGCCAGAGATCGCCTCCATCACCGTGATTTGCTTGCGATCCATCACCTTTGCCTGCTTTTTATCGTCCCAAACATCGACCGAAATGATCAGCGCCGATTTGGGCGAGGCGACCAGTGGAATTCCCGGAACCGCCAGAATATAGGCGTCCACGGCGACGGCCACATGGTAAAGCCGCGTGCCTTGATAGCGGCGCAGCGCCGTTTCCAGTTTGGGCTGAAGCACCGCCTTAATCTCGGCGGGGTCAATGCTGCGCGACAGCGGGCCTTTTTGGACATTTTTGGTCACAACGATAGCGTAACCAAGCTT
>JAADIJ010000193.1:0-2415 GCA_013151335.1 Alphaproteobacteria bacterium
TTATGTCGGGGGCGGCTTTTTCGGCCTCATTTGCGGCCATGGCGGCGAACAGGGCCGGGGCCATTTCATAGAGCAACAAGGATTGACCGGGCAGGATCATGGAGGCTTCACGCATGCGGTTGTAGATGACCGCATGCTGGTCGGAGAGGTTTTCGATGATATCGGTGAACAGGATTTGCGGCTTGAGCTGGTCTTCGGCTTTGCAATTGATGCCTGTGAGAATTGCCTGCCCGGCTGCCATAACCGTTTCACGTTTGCTCGAGTGCAATTCAAGCAGGCCAAAATGACGCTCTGTGAACAATATTCCCGGCTCAAGATCCGGTGCAGCCTTTAAAGCCAGATCGGTGACGCGATGGATGGCAAGCGCTGGAGCCACTTCGATAATGAGACTGTGGTCGCCGACAAATGGCGGATAGCCGCGCGCGCGCGTTGGTGTTGCCATGTAAGCTGCAAACTGCGGTTGCAGGTCCTCAATGGGCAGGTAAACACGTAGTTCAGTCATTGGTATTCACTCATTTTGGCAAAGCCATCCCTTTGCGGCGCCTTCAGCAGCCGGACCTGATTTTGGCCCGGCGGAAATCCGGTTATCAAAAAGCTATTTTTTAGCCGTAAAATGTTTGCCGAGATCTGTGTGCGGGCGTGGAATCACATGAACGGATATCAGATCGCCAACTTGTCCGGCAGTTTCAGCACCGGCTTCGGTGGCAGCCTTAACCGCGCCGACGTCGCCCTGAATAACCACGGATACCAGACCGGCACCGACTTCTTCACGCGAGACAATTTTTACGTTCGCTGCTTTCACCATGGCGTCAGCGGCAGCTAAAGCGGCTACGAACCCTCTGGTCTCAATCATTCCTATTGCTTCGTTTGACATTTGTCTTTCTCCTTTTGATTAAAAAATAGCGTAATGTTTATTAGTCGGCATCGATGGAGCCGATAATCAGCGCATCGATCGGGGCTTTGATATCGTCAAAATAACCGGCGGCAACGGAGCCTTGAGTAACCAGCACATCTTCACCTTCACCACAGCCAAGCGGGTCCAGTGCGATGATCTGTGTGCCGTTTTCCAGCTCTACATTCAACAAAGCGCCCTGGGGTAAAGTGTCAATGCGCTTGGTTGCCCAAAGTCTGCCGGTAACGCGTCCTCTGACCATAATTATATCCTTTCAACTGTTATTTTCCGCTGTCTCAACCGGTCGCGGGCAAGCGGTGTAAAGCGCACTCCGTGTCCAAGCTGCACCACACGGGTGTTGGCGGGAAGGGCTTCTATTGCGCGCTCGGACAAAAAACCTTTCATTATCTGCACCACGTCGCTGGCGTTTGGTGCAGGGGTTTTTGCCATGGATACACCCGATTGGCTATCAAGCACAAAAACATGATCGCCTGCGATGATGCGGTCGCGCATGGATTTATCGCGGGCTATTTCCACTATATGGCGAACCAGCGCTTGCAAATCCGCATTGGTTTTTATCGTGACAGTTTCTTTGGTTGTTGAACGCTCGCGGGCAACGCGGCCGAGTTCTTCGGCCAGAACTTCCCGTATCAGGGATCTGACGGCATCTGTCGTCATACTGTCTCTCCCTGGTCAAAACCGCCAAGTGCTGCTTCAGCGGCTTCGCGCGCACTGCGGATTTCGGATTCTCCGCCCGAGAGATAAACCCGCCCGTTGGCACCGATCATGCGATAATCGACGACTTTGATATTGGCGGCCTTTTCGGCTTCGTTGGTTGCCAGAATTGCGTAAGACGCTGGTTGCATTTCGAGAAGATACAGCGATTCTCCGCCCAAAACCATGGAGCCGAGCTTGTTGCGGTTGATCAAAAAAGCGTGCTGGTTATCGATGCGCGTGACGATTTTGGACCCCAATATCTTCGGCGCCATGGCATGATCTGCTTCGGCGCCGAGATTATCAAGCACGGCTTGTGCAGCTTCCCTTACGGCAGAAGTATCGCGGGAATGAAACTCGAGATAGCCGAACTGGCGCTCAACCACCAGAATACCGGCGTGAACACCCGCGTGCTTGAGGGCAATATTGGTGAGGTTTTCGATATCCAGACCCGGGGCGACCTCAATGATCTGGGCTGCCACATGGGCGCGCGGCAGGGAGCCGCGCATCCACGATGCCATATAAGACATGGTTTGCGGCTGCAACTGGTCGATGAATATGAAGGAACGCAAATCAGCCATAGATCAATCTTTCAGCGCCGAGCGCAGCTCTTCGGCAATAATGCGGCGAATTTCTTCGCGTAATTCAGGATCGGTGCGCGCCGGTGTCCGGGGAGAGATATCAGACACCTCGCGTCTTACCCGTGATTGTCCCGGCACACCATCGGCAGGTGCTTTTGGCAGCTTGCCACGGTGTGTAAGTCTGGCTGTTTGAAAATCATTTGATTGGCCAGAGGTCTGGCTATTCCA
>JAADIJ010000193.1:2428-4511 GCA_013151335.1 Alphaproteobacteria bacterium
CAGATGCTGCGGCCCGACATTCTCGCCCACAGAAGAGCGGCCAAAATAGCCGGTGCCAATGGTGAAGGTGGGCGCAAGGTTGGTGGCAAATCCGGCGGCACCCTGACTGCACGGTGCATTGACGATGACCCGGTAAACCTCGACACCGGCGGCATAATCCATAATGACCTGGTTGTCGTTTGAATGAATGGCAGCCGAATGCCCGGCACCGGTATAGCGCAACAAGGCGCGGGCCTGAGTTATGGCCTGGGTTACACTGGTGGCGACATAATAGCCTAATACCGGGCATAGTTTTTCGCGCGACAATACTTCACCGACACCAATTTTATCTATGGGCGTGAGCAGGATTTTTGTGTTGCGCTGAACCTTGAACCCGGCTTGCTCGGCAATCCATGTGGCATCGCGGCCAAGCGCTTCGACGTTAAAGCCGCGATCATGGAAAAGATACCGGCGCAGCAATTCAACCTCGTCGGGTTTGCAGATATGGCATTTGTTGCGGCCAAGCTCGCGCAACAGCGCTTGAGATATTTCCGATAGGGTGATCAACACTGATTCATTGGTGCACAAAACCGAATTATCGAATGATTTGCTGTCGACAATCATGGCGGCCGCCTGTTTGAGATCAGCGCTTGCCTCGACAAAAACCGGGGCATTACCGGGACCGACACCAATGGCGGGGTTGGAGGATGAGTACGCTGCCCGCACCATGGCGCTGCCGCCGGTAGCCAAAATGACATTGGTTTTTTCCGAACCCATAAACTCATCAATCAGCGCCAGGGTGGGGCGCTCGATGACCTGAATTACCGCCTCGGGTGCGCCTGCATCTTCGGCGGCTTTTATCAGTGTGTTGACGGCGTCAACGGAACATTCGCGGGCGGCGGGATGGGGGCTGATGACGATGGCATTACGGGTCATCAGGGCACACAGAACCTTGAAGTAGATGGTTGAAATCGGATTGGTGGAGGGTGCCAGCGCAAACACCACACCGGCAGGTTTGGGGACTTCGATGATATTTTTCTCAGCATCAAACCTCGGATTAACAAAATCATGATCGCGATAGTAATCCACCAGGGGTTTGGCGGTGAGTTGGTTTTTTAGCCTCTTGTGATCGGCGACGCCAAAGCCGGTCTCTTTTACCGCCCAGTCGCCATATTTTGCCGCATTGTCGTGGGCAGCCTGTGCTACCGCGTCAGCGATGGCGAGCGTTGTGTCGCGGTCATAGCGCTGAAACACCTGCGATGCCCATCTGGCCCGTTCCAGTACCATATCGGCTGCGGCATGCATGGCGGCGGGGGACGCGGAAATGTCAACGAGGTTGGTGATGGCCTGATCCATTACATCTTGCCTCTGCGTCCGGTGCCCATAACTTCTTTAGCCGCCAGACCGATGGCGACTTCGACGCGGGCCAGCAGGTCTTCTGACAGGCTCTGGGTCATGAGAATGCCGGGCTTGAATTGCAGCACGGAAGGATCAAGGGTCGAGAAAATCGCCCAGACACCGTGTTCATAAAGATGCCTCATCACCGGCTTGGCACCTTCGGGATCATTAAATTCCAGCCCCATGATGACGCCGTTCTGGCGAATGCCGGTGAAAAAATCAGGGTAAAGTGCCTGAATATCATCGAGCCCTGCACGGATGAAATCGGAGATGTACCCGACCATGGAAGCAACTTCGGGTCGCTGGGTGATTTCGAGCACTTTCAACGCGACAATACAGCCAAGCTCGGCCCCGCCAGCGGTTGACATATGGGCAAAACCGTCCTGTTTGAGCCATTGGCCGGCGCGCTCATTGACGACACAACATGAAATCGGATCGGATACATGCCGCCGGTAATGCCCTTGCCAATCACCATAATGTCCGGTGTGACACCATATTTGGTAATGCCCCACAGTTCACCGGTACGCATGAGGCCGGTTTGCACTTCGTCAGCGATATAGAGGGCATCGTAGCGTTCGCACAGGCTTTTGACCGCGGGCAGATAGCCCTCGTGCGGCATCGGAAAGCCGTAGGTTGCCGGGATTGTTTCCATAATGATGGCGGCAACGTCCTTACCCTTTAGAGCCTCTTCGATGGCATCAAGGTC
>JAADIJ010000159.1 GCA_013151335.1 Alphaproteobacteria bacterium
GTCACCATTGTTCCAGGTCACGCCCTTGCGCACATACAACGTGTATTCGGTTGCGTCGTCATTGACATCCCAGCTTGACAGCAAGCGCGGATTGAACGAGCCGTCATTGTTGTACTCAACCAGATATTCGAGCCAACCCGAGGTCACCATGGCGATCTCGCTCCAGTCGTAGGTACGCGGATCCTTGAGGGCGCGCACACTCATCGCCATGCGGACCGTGCCACCCATCTTGGGTGTTTCGGCCGCGTATGCCGGGGTGGCCATGCCCAGCATCGAATAGGCGGTGGCGGCGGTGGCACCAAACACGCTGGCGGTGGCGATAAACTCTCGGCGGTTCATCTCCGAGCCTTTGCGCGCAAACTTTGCCGACTGGTGGATATGCTCTGGCAGAGGACTGCCATTTTTTTTGAAAAACTTCATGTTTGTTCTCCCTGTTGTGGGTTTGGGTTTATAGACAGGTGTTATTTATATGCTGTCCGGTGATTTGATTGGGTTGGTCTCGCAGTTTATTTCCTCCCTTTCTCAGTGATGGTTGCGGTCCGGGCGGCCCTGTGCCCGCTATAAAACCTCTCTCATGCGCGCAGCTTCTGGCCCTTGGGATCAAAGGGCGGCTCGGCCAGAATGCGGGCCTTGTGCGGCTTGCCGAGGATGAATATCTCGACCGTATCGCCGGCTTTGGCGGTGCCTTGCTTTACAAACCCCAAAGCCAGAGATTTCTCGACCGAATACCCGTAAGCACCGGAGGTTACCCGCCCGACGGCTGTTCCGTCCAGCAAGAAAATCGGCTCCCCCCCCGTGGCATCGGCGTTATCTGTTACGTCAACCTCGAAAATGCTCAAGGTTTCGCGCGGCGGCTCATCCTTGACTTTTAGATAGGCTTTTTTGTGCAGGAACTCCTTGTCCAGTTTCACCAGACGCTCCAGCCCCACCTCTTGTGGCCAGTATTCCGGGCTGTATTCGCGCCCCCAACTGCCATACCCTTTTTCGATCCTGAGGGATCCCAAAGCACGGCTGCCAACCGGGCCGCCATCGACGTCTTTTGCGGCTTGCAGAAGTGCGGTATAAAGCTTGACCTGATCGTGCACAGCGCAGTGAAGCTCCCAGCCGAGATCGCCGGTAAAGCTGACGCGAATAGCCAGACATTCAACCCCCGCCACCTCGATAGTTTGAGAGCGCATGAAGCGGAAATTCTCAGTCGTAAGGTCGGCATTTGTCAAGCGCTGTAACAGCTCGCGTGATCGTGGGCCCGCGACGTTATAGCCGCAGATATCCTCTGTTTTCACCGTAAACGTGGTGCCTTGGGGCAATGGAACCATGTTGAAGAAACGCTGGTGATAGCGTTCGGCCATGCCCGAACCCACCATCATAAACCGGTTTTCAGCGGTCTTGGTAATGGTGAAATCACCGGCAATCCCGCCACGCACGCCGATCAGTGGCGAAAGGCATGAGCGACCAATTTCAGCAGGGGCATTATTGGCCAGCAAGGCATTTAGCCAAGCTGTCGCTCCTGCGCCTTCCACCACGTAATTGGCAAAGTTTGAAATGTCGATGACACCCGCCGTCTCACGCAGCATCCGCACCTCGCGGCCCACCGGTTCAAACCAGTTTTGGCGACTATAGCCGGTGGTCTCCTCGGTGCCCTTTTCGTCGGCAAACCAAAGCGGGTGTTCCCAGCCATAGTTAAGCCCAAAAACCGCACCTATTTCCTGCAGCATCTCATAAGTCGGACGCACCCGCGCCGGACGTCCTGCCGAACGTTCCTCATTGGGGAAGTGGATTTTGAAACGGTGGGTATACTGGTCCTCCACCCGGGCTTTGGTGAATTTCTTGTCGGCCCAGTCGCCAAAGCGCGCCAAGTCCCAGGCGAACATATCGTATTGCGGCTCGCCATCNTCGACGATCCACTGGGCCGACATCAATCCAAGCCCGCCTGATTGCGAAAACCCGGGAATGATCCCGGTGCAGCAGAAATAATTTTGCAGCTCTGGCACCGGACCATAAAGCGCGTTGGCATCGGGGGACCAGATCATCGGCCCGTTGATCACCCGTTTCACGCCCGCATTAGCTGCCGCTGGCACGCGGTCCATTGCCCGCATTACATTATCCATAATTCGGTCCAGATCATCGGCAAACAGCTCATGACCAAACCCTTGCGGGGTGCCGTCCTCGGCCCAGAACTTCATGTTCTTCTCGTAAGCGCCGATCAGCAAACCGTTGCCTTCCTGACGCAGATAATACTCGCCATCCCGATCGGCGATTGAGGGCAGACGCCGGTCAAGTGCTGCGATTTCGGGCATGGTATCGGATACAAAATACTGGTGCTCGGTTGGCAGCAAAGGCAAGGTCAATCCGGCCAGAGCGGCCACTTCGCGCGCCCAAAGACCCGCCGCGTTCACGATCCACTGGGTGTGGATATTGCCTTTGGGCGTTTCAACGATCCAACTGCCATCGGGCTGTTGCCGGGTCGCCGTCACGGGACAAAACCGCGTAACCTCGGCCCCCATCATGCGCGCCCCGGCAGCGTAGGCCTGTGTCACGCCCGAGGGGTCGACATTGCCCCCGCCCGCCTCAAACATGATGCAGCGGATGTCTTCAAAATTGGCCAGCGGGTGCAGCGCTTCGGCCTCACTGCGGCTGACTTCCTTGAAATCCATGCCGTAAAGCCGCGCCTTGGCTTCTTGCAAACGCAGCTGGTGCTCGCGTTCTTCGGTTTGGGCCAGATAGAGAGAGCCCGGCTGAAACACGCCGCAGCCCTGACCAGTTTCCGCCTCCAACTCGTTGTAAAGGTTCATGGTATAGTGCTGAATACGGCTGATATTGGTGCTGTCATGCAGCCCATGAATATTGGCCGCCGCATGCCAAGTCGACCCCGATGTCAGTTCATCGCGCTCCAACAGAACAACGTCTGTCCAGCCAAGCTTTGCCAGGTGATACAGGATCGAGCAGCCAACCAGTCCGCCCCCTATTACCACTGCTTGTGCGTGTGTCTTCATTTTAGATATTTTCCATTCATCAGTTATTTCAGCTTAAAACGCCAATCTCTCAAGGTTCGTCTGTTCCGATTTCCCGACGCCGTTTCTCCACATAGGCCACGAGTTCTTCTTCTATGGCCGGGTCCATCGGCGGCTTTTCATACTCCGCCAAGGCGCGCTGCCACAATTCTGTTGCCCGCTCCAAAGCGTCCTTTGATCCCGCCTCTTGCCAAGCCTCATAATTCTGCCAATTCGAGAGCATCGGTTTGTAAAAGGCGGTCTCATAACGCGCCATTGTGTGTTCGGAGCCAAAGAAATGGCCCCCCGATGGCACATCCGAAATGGCATCGAACCCCAGCTCGTCGGTATTGAATTTGATCGGTTTCATGAACTCGATCATGTTTTGCAGAATCTCGACATCCAGAATGAGTTTCTCATAGGACGCCGTCAGCCCGCCTTCCAGCCAACCCGCCGCATGATAAACCATATTAGCACCGCCCATCACCGCACCCCATGTGGACATCATGGTCTCATAGGTTGCCTGTAGATCAACGGCGTTGGAAGCGTTGGCGTTGGAGGTTCGGTAGGGAATGCCATAGCGCCGGGCCAGTTGACCGCTGATAATATTTGCCTTGGCATTTTCCGGTGTTCCAAAAGCCGGCGCGCCCGAACGCATGTCCACATTCGAGGTGAATCCGCCATACATGACGGGCGCGCCGGGGTTGACCAGTTGTGTCAACACGATCCCGAACAATGCTTCGGCATTTTGTTGTGCCAAAGCAGCAGGCAGAGATACCGGCGTCATCGCCCCCATCAGGGTAAAGGGCGTGACAGTCACAGGCTGGCCATGCTCGGCCATCGCGATCAACCCGTCGCTCATGGAATCATCCAACAAACGCGGCGAGTTAACAGAAATGATGGTGATCACACCGGGCGAGGCGCGCATTTCCTCAACCGAAATACCGCGGCTGATCGCCATCATGTTGATCCCGTCCAGTGCTCTACCCCGGCCAATTGCCGTGCAATGAAAGGTAAGATCGCTATAGGTCAGGTTTGCCAGATAGGTATCAAGATGGCGTGTATTGGCAGGCAATTCCATCGGCGCCATCACCTGATTTCCAATCAAGTGAATAGCGTTAAAATGATGCGCCAGTTTAATAAAATTGCGATAATCCGCGAAATTTCCCGCACGCCGTCCGTTAATGCGGTCATGCACATTGGGCGGGCCGGCGACAAGACTGAAGCTGACATTATTACCGCCTAAAACCAGTTGCTTGTCGGGGTTTCGCGCGGTCAGCGTAAAGCT
>JAADIJ010000108.1 GCA_013151335.1 Alphaproteobacteria bacterium
TTCATGCACCGAGCACGCCGCCGGAAATGGACGCGCCATCTGCCAGCTATGACAAGATCAACACCGCCTATCAGATCAGGACCGCGCGCCAGAGGCAGGCCAACTCCGAGCCAGCCTTGCGCCTTAACTCCTTTGACGAGGTGCAACAGCCGCTGGATATTGACGCCGCCCTCGCCGAAGCCTCGCGCTGTTTTTCCTGCGGCACCTGCACCTATTGCGACAATTGCTATTTTTACTGTCCCGACATGGCGATCACCAAGCTCGATCACGGCTATTTGGTCAACGCGGATTACTGCAAAGGCTGCGGATTATGCGTGGCCGAATGCCCGACCGGCTCGGTGCAGATGATCGGGGAGATGGTGCAATGAAGGACATGAACCAGAGCGGTGAGGTGCAACTTCTCAGCGGCAATCACGCGGTGGCTTGGGGGGTGAAACTGGCGCGCCCTGATGTGACGCCGGTTTATCCGATCACGCCGCAAACCCCGATTTTAGAAAAGCTGACCGAGCTGCAAACCCAAGGCCTGTTTAACGTCGAGATGATCACGCCCGAAAGCGAGCATTCGGTGATGGCGACCTGCATGAGTGCGGCCATGACCGGCGCACGGGTGTTTACGGCCACATCCTCGCAAGGGCTGATGCTGATGCATGAGCTGCTGCATTACACCGCTGGCGCGCGCTCATCTATTGTGATGTTCAACGTCAATCGCACCCCTGCCGCCCCGTGGGGATTTTGGCCAGATCAGCTTGACAGTCTTTCCCAACGCGACACCGGCTGGGTGCAAATCTACAGCGAAACGCCGCAGGAATCGCTGGATACGGTCATTCACGCCTTTAAAATCGCCGAGAGCGCTCGTCTGCCAGTTATGGTTAATCACGACGCGTTTTATGTCTCGCATGCGGTCGAGCCGGTGAATGTTCCCGTCCAAGAGTTGGTTGACGGGTTTTTGCCGCCATTTGCGCCGGATTTGCTGCTGGATACCGCCAACGGGCGCACATTTGGCGCGCCGGTTAATCAGCAAACATGGAACCAGAACCGGCGCGAGATGGCGGCGGCGATGGCCGAGGTCGAGGGGTTGGTTGACGCGGCGGGCCGTGACTGGGGCGCGCTGACCGGGCGCGAATATGGCGCGCTGGAGAAATACCGCATGGACGGGGCCGAGGTCGCGTTTGTGACCATGGGCAGTCTTTGCGGCACCGTGCGCGAGGCGGTTGATCGTTTGCGCGAGAGCGGGCTAAAGGCGGGATTGTTAAAGCTGCGCCTGTTTCGCCCCCTGCCCGAGCGGGCGTTGCGCGAGGCGTTGGCGGGCGTCCCCGTGGCGCTGGTGCTTGATCGCAATTACTCCCCCGGCATGGGCGGGGTTTTGCATCAGGAGCTGAAGGCGGCCATGTATGGCGAGAACTCCACGCGGCTGTTTGGTCTGCTGACCGGCGTTGGCGGCGTTAATGTTTCGACGACAACCATCGAGGGGCTGGCGCGAAAATATACCGATGCCGCCCCTTCAAACGACCCGATTTGGGTGGAGTAGAGCCATGGACATGATTAATTATTGCGACGACGGCTTGTTTTCTTCGGGCCATGTGGCATGCGGCGGCTGCGTAGAGGCGCTAGCGTTGCGGGTGATCCTCAACACGTTGGGACCGGACACGATCGGCGTGGTCTCGCCCTCTTGTACGGCCGTAATTTGCGGCGGGCATCCTATGAGCTCGGTCAAAATTCCGCTGTTTCACACCACGATCGAGTCTGCCGCCGCCTCGGCTTGCGGGGTCAAGCGCGCGCTGGTGGCCAAGGGCAAGCCCGACACCACGGTCTTGTGTCTGGCCGGGGATGGGGGGACGTATGACATCGGCTTTCAGGCGCTGTCGTCGGTTTGCGAGCGCAATGAGGATATCCTTTATATCTGTTTTGACAATGAGGGCTATATGAATACCGGCGGGCAGAAAAGCTCATCCACGCCGATAAATGCGATTACCGGCAGCACGCCGGGCGGCAAAACCACGCGCAAAAAGAACCTGATCGAGATTTTGGCCGCGCACCGAATTCCCTATATCGCCACGGCCAGCCCGTCTGATCTCAATGATATGGCGGCCAAGGTTGAAAAGGCCAAAGGTATTCGCGGCACCAAAGTGATTATCGTTCTGATCCCGTGCCTGCCCGGCTGGGGCGTGGCCGATGACAGCGCGGTCAAGACCGCTCGGCTGGCGGTGGAGGCGGGGGTTTTCCCGCTATTCGAGGTGATCGACGGGCTGATCTATAAGATGAGTTCGAGCGACAAAACCCGGCCAGTGGACGCCTATTTGCAGCAGCAAAAGAGGTTCCGGCACCTCAAGCCCGAGGATATCGCCGGATTTCAAACCGATATCGACCAAGAATGGGAGCGTCTGGAGCTGCGGGCATCTGACCAAGAAACCCTTTGACCTCCCTCCGGAATAGTCGGGGCCTGTTTTTGTCAAAACCATGTGGCTCGACCAACGCCGATGGAGCATCTGTGACGATAAATCGAGCGCGGCTCAGCGCTTAATCCTCGCGGCTTCAAAAAGCGTTAGCGACCCAAGCTCGACAAACCCTGGTGATCGGTTCTAACGATTAGAACCCCTGAGCGGGTGGTTTGATGGATCGAGTTATCAAGATATTTAATGGGTTGCGCGGACACCTCGGCAGATCACAAGCCGAAGCTATATCTAAAATTTTAACTAGATTTCCACCGCGCTTAACCAATCGTCAGTGGCTGTGAAATAACGTGAGCGCGACCCCTTGGTTTTACGCAGGAATTACCACATGGACCTACGCACGATCTCGCTAAGCGCTTGGACGAAATTAGGCATAAAAACATCGTCGGCCCTTGCATTAACCATGATCGGAGTGCTTGCGGGACTGCTCTGGGCCGGAGTCACCCTGACCAAACACACCGCACAAGATACGTTGAAGGCCCGGGCTGAATCCAGCGCGTCCACGTGGGTTTTGCATTTTTCAGAGCAGCTTGATGGATTTGACCATATTCTGAACGGGCAAACCACCACCGCTGCCGAGGTGCAACAGCTCAACCAGGCTCGACGATTTATCGATGTGTTTCGCTTCAAGCTGTTTAACAAGAAAGGCAGGTTGCTGGTCATCTCTGACGACATAGATAGTGAAAGTATTGCTTACCAAAACCTGCAACAACATAATATCAAGGCAGTCGGCGTGCTGCGAACAGGAAAGCCGCAATCCTCGATTGTCGAGGGCAAGCAAAACCCTAACCGACCGGATTATTACTCTGAAAGCTATATGCCCATTTTCAAGGCCGGTGAGATCGTTGGCGTGGTCGAAGTCTATGTTGACGTAACCGCCGCCTATAATACGATCTCGTCATCATTTCAGTTTTTTGGTCTCGCTCTGTCTCTGCTTATTCTCGGCGCGATGTCGGTTCCCAGCTTTTTTGTCTATCGTTTTTGGCGACGCTTGCGCGAGACCAATCGCCACCTCGTCAAAGCCAGAGACTTGGCCGAGGCCGCCGAAACCGCCAAGGGCCAATTTCTAGCCAATATGAGCCATGAAATCCGAACCCCGATGAATGGCATTATGGGCATGGCCGAGCTGTTAAACGAGTCAGACCTGACGCCTGAGCAACATTGTTTTTCCTCGACTATTCTAAATTCTGCCGCTGCTCTTCTTGAGATAATCAATGATGTTTTGGATTTTTCGAAAATTGAGGCTGGAAAGCTCAATATCCAGAACGAGCCCTTTGATCTGAACTCGCTGGTCCAAGACGTCGCAGCCTTGCTTACTCCGGTTGCTAATGCCAAGGGTCTTGAAATATGTGTTGAATCCAAGTTTTCGGAACCTGTCTGGATCATGGGCGATGCGGCGCGGCTGCGTCAGTGCTTGCTAAATATTTTGGGAAACGCAGTTAAATTCACCGAAACTGGTCACATCCTGATCTCTGCGGTAAAATCAACAAACGAGACCTATGAAATATCCGTTACCGATACCGGCACGGGCATTCCAAAAGACAAGCTGGATCTGATTTTTTCGTCGTTTGAACAGGTAGAAAACAACGACACGCGGCGTTTTGATGGCACCGGGCTTGGTCTTGCTATCACCCGCAAACTAACCGAACTGATGGGTGGGAGCGTGAGTGTCACATCCGAGCTGGCAAAAGGGTCCAGCTTTGTGATCAGGCTTCCGTTCACGCCTATCGTCGCTCCAAGCGAGATCAGAGTGCCCAGCCCGGAGCCCCTGCGAGGGAAACACGCTCTGATTGTGGATGATCTGGAGGTAAATCGTCGTATTCTCAAAACACGCTTGGCGGGATGGGGCATAACGTCGAGGGCGTTTGAGTCGGGAAAGTCAGCCCTCGAATTTCTACTGCAAAGCGCGCCGGATGCGCCGGCTTTTGACGTCGCGATATACGATCAATGTATGCCAGAAATGAGCGGAGAGGACTTGTTTAAAAAGGTCAGAGATAGCGAAATTTTCCCAATCCCCACAATAATTCTGTCGTCCGGCGACCTGCTCCCAGTCCAAAAGCGTCTAAAACAACTTGGCTTGAAGTCAGCAAGAAGCAAACCCGTCCGCTCAGAAACATTATCTTCGGCGTTAGTCTCTGCGATGAGCCTGTCCAGTGTAACGCCCGCGCAAAACTCTCGTAGCACCTCCAAAAAAACCGGCAAGTCGAAAAATACCCATGAGAGCGAAACACTTGCTGGATTTCGAATTCTGATTGCCGAGGACAATAAGACAAATCAACTGGTTTTGCGCAAGATGTTGGAACCCTACAACGCTGATCTCACGATGTGCAGCGACGGAGAACAGGCGGTTACAACATTTATGGAGGATACGCCCGATTTGGTTTTGATGGACATCTCGATGCCACGCAAGAACGGGCTGGATGCCAGCCGCGAAATACGATTTTTTGAAGATGCTCAACACCTTGTGCCAACGCCAATTATCGCATTGACCGCCAACGCGATGGCGGAAGACCGAAAACGATGCCTGGAGGCGGGGATGAGCGAGTTTCTGACCAAACCGGTCAAGAAAAAAGATCTGTTGGCCTGTGTTGTAAACTACGCCAAATTTGCGCGCGATACTGTGCCGACTCTAGAAAATTCGGCAAACAAGGAAATGTGACACAGATATTTCAGCGTCCACGATCAAAGGACACCACGCCCTTTTCACGTCAAACGGCGGATTAGGCTTGAGGTGTCCCATCGGCCTCCACCGAGGTTTTGGATGTCTTTGTAGAACTGATCCACCAGCGCTGTGACCGGCAGGCCGGAGCCGTTATTATTGGCTTCATCCAGACAAATACCAAGATCCTTGCGCATCAAGTCAACCGCAAAACCGAAATCGAACTTGTCGTCGAGCATGGCCTCATAACGATTGGACATCTGCCACGATCCCGCGGCACCATGGGCAATCACATCAATCACCGCGCGTCCGTCAAGCCCCGCCTTTTGGGCAAAATTCAACCCTTCGCTAAGGCCTTGCACAAGGCCCGCAATACAAATCTGGTTGACCATCTTGGTGAGCTGACCCGCGCCAGAGCCACCTAGCAAACTGCAGGCCTTGGCATAGGCCGCGATCACCGGCTCGGCCCGCGCATAAGCCTCGGCGTCGCCGCCGCACATGACCGACAGTACCCCGTTTTCGGCCCCCGCCTGGCCGCCTGAAACCGGCGCATCGATGAATGAGAACCCGGCCGCGCGTGTAGCTTGGTCAAGCTCGCGCGTTACAGTGGCCGAAACCGTGGTGTGGTCAACGAACACGGCTCCCGGCGAGATCGCTGAAAATGCGCCATCCACCCCAAGGGTGACAGCGCGCAAATCATCGTCATTGCCCACGCAACAAAACACAAACTCGGCATCTTTGGCGGCCAATGCCGGAGTTGACGCCGCCTGCCCCACGTGACGCGCCACCCAGTTTTCGGCCTTGTCAACGCCGCGATTATACACAGTCACGTCATGTCCCGCCGACTTGAGATGCCCGGCCATGGGGAAGCCCATGACGCCCAGTCCGATAAATGCGATTTTAGCCATAATAACCCCCAGAAGCGTTTGTTTCCCAACATTTGGCCTGCTAGAAAGCGCGGGTCAACTCGGATTATATAAATGGCCCTAACTTTCCGCTGGCTCTTGCGCCTGTTTCTTTTGCTGTCCGTGCTGGCGCTGGCCGGTTTGGCGCTGGCCTATTATCTGGCCTCGCGCTCGCTGCCGGATTACGGGCGAGACTATCAGGTCAAGGGGGCGGTGGGACCGATCGAAATCGTGCGCGATTCTTACAGCGTGCCGCATATTTTCGCAGAACGCGACCGCGACGCCTATTTCGGGCTGGGATTTGCCCATGCCCAAGACCGGCTGTGGCAGATGACCATGCTCAGGCGCACCGCCGAAGGGCGGCTTTCGGAGATTTTCGGGCCGCGCACGCTGGAGGTCGACGATTTTATGCGCCGCCTTGACCTTTATAACCTCGCGCGCGAATCGTTTCAGTATCAGGATGCCGACACCAAAGTGGCCTTGCAGGCCTATGCCGACGGGGTGAATGCTTGGCTGGCGACCGTCCGCAAAGAGGCCTTGGGGCGCGGCGCTCCTGAATTCTTTTTGTTTTCGCGCAAAATTCGACCGTGGGTGCCTGCCGATAGTTTGGTGATCATGCGCCTGATGGCTTTGAAATTAAGCGGGCAGGTGCAGGCCGAGGTGCTGCGCGCGCAGACCTCCATGTTGGTGGGTAAAAACCGTCTGGCAGATATTTTGCCCGACGCCCCCGGTCCGGGCGGCATTGCGCTGCCGGAATATGGCAGCTTGTTTAACGGGCTGAAGAAATTTGCAGCCCTACCACCCGCGCCCAAAGACCCGCTTGATCCCGTGCCTGATTTCGGCTTTGCGGGGGCATCAAACGCTTGGGCGGCCGCGCCATCTCGCACGGCGGGCAAATCGACTTTGCTGGCTAATGACCCGCATCTGGGCTTTACCGCGCCGAGTATCTGGATGCTGGCGCGACTGCAACTCAGCACCGGCGATGTGATCGGAGCAACCATCCCCGGAATGCCGCTGATCCTGAGCGGTCGCAGCAAGAAACTTGGCTGGGGGATTACCTCGTCATATCTGGACGACCAAGATGTCTATATCGAAAAGCTCAATCCCGACACTGACCACGAATATCTGACACCGGATGGCTATAAAGCCTTCAAAACCCGCAAAACTATTATCAAGATCAAGGGCCAAGCCCCCGTTACCCGCACCCTCAGATGGACCGAAAACGGTCCGGTCATTCCAGGCAAGCGCTATGACCTGGCCTCGATCACGCCCGAAGGCCATGTGGTCAGCCTTGCATGGACCGCGCTTGATCCGGTTGACCGCTCGATGACCTCGGCCATACATCTGATGCAGGCGCAAAATGTGAGCCAGGCGATTGAGGCTGGCCGGCTTTACAACAGCCCGTCGCAGAACCTGACCCTGATTGATAAGGACTCGATTGCCTTCCAGATGATCGGCAAAATGCCCAACCGGCAGGCGCGCAGCCAAAGCCGGGGCCGCCTGCCCTCGCCCGGTTGGCTCGCGCAAAATCGCTGGCTTGGCTATCTGCCTTATGAAAACAACCCGCGCATCATCAACCCGATTGGCGGCATCATTGCCAACACCAATAACAAGACCGTGGACCGGCCTTTTCCCAACCATGTGAGCTATGTCTGGGGCGACACCCAGCGTATCGAGCGTTTGCAAAACCTGCTGGGCAGTCGCAAGGTCCACACCCAAGCCAGCTTTATCGAGGCGCAACTGGACGAGGTTTCCTTCTCTGCCCGCGCCCTGTTGCCGTTGATTGCGCGCGATCTGTGGTATCCTACCGACACGCCTGAGCCGGGCTCGTCCAAAGCTATGCGGCAACAGGCGTTGGCGATGCTGGCCAAGTGGAATGGCGAGATGAACGAGCATATGCCCGAGCCGCTGATCTATGCCGCTTGGATGCGCGCCTTGCAGCAACGCCTGATCCGCGACGAGCTTGGCCCGCTATCGCGCGAGTTCCTGACCCCCGATCCGGTGTTTCTGGAGCGGGTATTTCGCAATGTTGACGGGGCCAAAGCATGGTGTGACGTGATCCAGTCAACGCCAACTGAAACCTGCGACCAGATCGCGCGCGCCTCACTTGATGCCGCATTGTTGGAGCTGGTCCGGGGTTATGGCCCGCGTATCGAAAGCTGGCGTTGGGGCGATGCCCATCAGGCCATGCAGGATCACCCGATCCTTGGTAAAATCCCTCTGCTGTCGTGGCTGGTGAATATTCGCCAATCGACTTCTGGTGGGGACAACACGTTGATGCGCGGAAAAACCAGTGCGACCGGCAGCAATCCTTACGCCAATGTTAAAGGGGCGGGCTATCGCGGAGTTTACGATTTTTCCGACCCTGACAGCTCTGTTTACATCATTTCAACTGGCCAGAGCGGGAATTTCCTGTCGCGCCATTACGATGATCTGGCGCAGATTTGGCGGCGGGGAGAGTATATTCCCATGTCGCTTGACCCAAAACTCGCGCGCGCGGCGGCTGTGGGAATTTCGCGGCTTATTCCGAGCTATCCGGGCCAGCCTTCCAAATAGGGGGGCTCGCACTTATCTCGTGAACATCACAACGACTTATAAAGGTTTGCCTGCTTTCGGCTCCAGTTAACCAGCAGTTCATATCCGGCCTCGTGCTGGACTTCGGACGTGACCACATTTTGATCAAACAGCCACGCGCGCCTGCGCCCGTCTGCAAAATCCAGGCGCAATGTTTGGGAGAATGCCGGGTCGCGAACCGCCTTGTCGATGGCCTCCAATAACGGCCCCAACCCGTCGCCAGACATGGCCGAGGTCGCATATATTTTGTCGTCCCGCTCGGCGATATTGCGCAAGGTTTGCGCGGTTTCATCAGGGGCGAGATCAAGCTTGTTCCAGACCTCGATCATGGTCTCGCCAGCGGTCGTGGACACGCCAAGCTCGGTCAGAATATCGTCAACATCCTGCGCCTGTTGTTCGGTCTCGGGATGGGTGATGTCGCGCACATGCAAGATAAGATCGGCGTCAAGCACCTCTTCAAGTGTCGCGCGAAACGCGGCCACAAGTTGGGTTGGCAACTCCGAAATGAAGCCAACGGTATCGGACAGAATAATCTCGCGCCCAGATGGCAGCCGCACCTGCCGCATGGTCGGGTCAAGAGTGGCGAACAACATGTCCTTGGCCAGAACCTCCGCCCCCGTTAGCTTGTTGAAAATAGTCGATTTTCCGGCGTTGGTATAGCCAACCAGTGCCACAATCGGAAACGGAATTTTCTTGCGCGCTGCCCGGTGCAAAGCTCGGGTTTTTGTCACTTTCTGAAGCTGGCGTTTGAGGCGAATTATAGCATCATCAATGGCACGCCGGTCAGACTCGATCTGAGTTTCGCCAGCACCGCCAACAAATGAGAGCCCGCCACGTTGACGCTCCAGATGGGTCCAACTGCGAACCAGTCGCGTGCGCTGATAGGCCAAAGCGGCCAGATCGACCTGAAGCACCCCTTCGCGCGTTGCCGCCCGGTCGCCAAAAATCTCCAGGATCAGGCCAGTACGGTCAAGTACCTTAACGCTCCAACGCCGCTCAAGATTGCGCTGCTGGATCGGGCTGACAGGACCGTCGATAAGCACCAGCTCGATCTCTTCGTTCTCGATCTCAGTGGCGATACTGTCGATCTTGCCTTTGCCAAATAACAGCCCCGCATGGGCTTTTGGCAATTTGATCACATGCTGGGCGACCACCTCAAGATCAAGTGCGACCGCAAGCGAAATGGCCTCTGCCAGAGCGTTTTCGGGCAGACGGCGTTTCCGCAAAGGCGCAATATCAGGATGGAGAACGAGGCAACGCATTAACGAAGGTTAACCGGCCTTAAGTTCCATCGTCGCCGTCATAAAGGCTGACAGGTTGCGAGGGCATGATGGTCGAGATCGCGCTTTTATAGACCAGTTGCGACTGGCCATCGCGGCGCAACAGCACGCAAAACGAGTCAAACCAGGTGATGACACCTTGAAGTTTCACGCCGTTAATGAGGAAAATTGTTACCGAAATCTTGGATTTTCGGACATTATTCAGGAACGCGTCCTGCAAGTTTTGTTTATCGGCAGCCATTTTTTTCAGCCTTCAGTTTGGTTCATGCCGCCGGTTCACGGCGGGCGGTTTTTGTTATTTAGGACCTATCTCACGATCCCGATGGCAGGAATATGGCGGTGAAACCGGGTGATTTCCAGTCGAAATAACAGTTTTTCAGGATTATTACTCACTTTTCTGTTATGAGCGCCAAAATTTCTGTTATGAGCGCCAAAATTCTGGGTTGAAAAGCGCAATGATCGCAAGGGTTTCCATACGCCCCAAAATCATCGTGACACTGACGATCGCGCGCCCCCAAGTCCCCAAATCGGCATAGGTCGTGCTTTCACCGAGGATCATCCCCGCCAACGGACCCGTGGTTGCCAATGCGGAGACACCAAATGCGATCGCCTGCACGAAGGTCAGCCCCGTCAGGGTCAGCGCCAGAAAAACCAGCGCCAGCGAGATGGCAAACAGCATGAAGAATATCCACGCCACATAGGCGCCTTCACGGCGAATGCTGCGCTCAGTTCGCCCGGCCCCGCCAACCGAAGACGGAAAGGTCAGTTTTTGCAATTCGCGCCGGCTATGCTGATAAAGCGCATAAACCCGAAGCAGCTTCACCCCTCCTGCCGTTGTTGCAACCCCGCCGCCCATCACCGCCAGTCCGATCAGAAAAATCCCCGGCGTGTGCAAGCCCGACCAGTTCTGCGACGCATCCCAATAGACGCTTTCAAACCCGGTCGTGGTCAGAAACGAAATGACGGTGAACGCGCTGCCCCACAGCGCCTTGAGCGCCTCGGTGGCATTGCCTTGCGCACTTGTTCCAAACGCGCCGATCCAGTGGCGAAGAAACAGAATGACCGGCAAGACCGTGACCACGCCAAGCGCCAGCCGAAACTCATGATCGCGCAAAATTTTTCCAAGGCTCGGAAAGCCGGTTTCAAACGAAAATGTCACCCGTGACACGGCGAAGAACAGGAAAATAAACACCAGTATCTCGCCCGACACCCCGGCCCCATTGCCAGCCAGCCCGCCGGTTCCGCTGATCCCGCTGGTGGAGATCGTCGACATTGCATGCACCACCGCTGCAAAACTGCGCTCGCCATTAAGCATCAACCCCAAGGCCAACAAGCCGGTGATCACCAGATAAACTGGCGCAAGCAGGCGCGAAAAATTAACCAATCGCTCGGACACATCCGCCGTTTTTATCTGAACCAGATCACGGGCCGAGGTCGTCTTTGAGCCGCGCGCATAAACCTCAAACCCGCCAAGATTGAGCGGCGCCATGATCGAAACCGCGCTGACCAAAACCAGAAAACCCCCGAGCCACGCCACTAGCGCGCGCCAAAGATGCACCGGCTCTATCAACTGGGAGGGGTCAAACAGGGTTGCGCCGGTTGTGGTCAGACTCGACAGCATCTCGAAATAAAGAGCGAAAAAACTGGTATCAGGCATCAAAAACGTCAGCGGATAGGCCAGCATCACCGGCAATAAAATAAACGCCGCCATCAACGAAACCAGATGGCCTTGCGCCGTCACCCGCGCCTGATACGTCGCCGTCGCAAAGGCAATAAATCCGGTCAGGATAAGAAATAACGCGGCGCTATCCAAAAATACCCGAGCGGTAAAATAGTCGCCAAGACGAATTGAGTGGGCCATCGGCACCAGCATGGCGAGCGCAAAGACCCCCGTGAGGATCACTAAAAACGGCAATCTGCGTATAGCGGGCATCATCGGATCAGAAAAAGTCGATGCTGACCTGAAGCAGGCGCTCGACTTCCGGAACATCCACGGCCATGCAAAACAGAGCGATCACATCGCCTTCTTCGATTTTGGTGGAGGCTGTCGGGCAAATCACCTCGTTGCCCTTTTTGATCGCGCCGACCAACACCCCCTCGGGAAACTCGATATCGCGAATGCGTCTGTCGGCGATTGGCGAGGGGGCCAGAACCTGCGCCTCGATCACCTCGGCCTCAGCGTCGCCAATCGAGTAAACCGTGCGCACGCGCCCGTGGCGGATATGGCGCAAGATCGACGACACGGTGGTGGTGCGCGGATTGACAAACGCATCAATGCCCAACGGGGCCATCAACGAGCCGAGCGTGGGATCATTGACCAGCGCGATGGTCATGGGACAGCCCGCAGCCTTGGCGCGCGCGCAAGCTAAAAGGTTAGTTTTGTCGTCGTCAGTAACCGCCAAAACCGCGTCGGCCTTGTCGATATTAGCCTCGTTGAGCAGGTCGAGATCAAGTCCGTCGCCATGTAAAACAATGGTTCTTTCCAACGCATCGGCAGCCTTTTCCGCCGTGTCGCGATCGCGCTCGATCACTTTGGCCCGAATGCGATCAACACGCTCCTCCAAGCTTTTGGCCACGGCGAGCCCGACATTTCCGCCACCAATCACAATCACCCGTTCACGTTTTTTGACCGATTTGCCGAAAATCTCTAGCGTGCGACCGAGATCTTCGGTGTGGGTGAAAATATAGATCTGATCCTTGGCAAAAAGCTGATCACCCGGCTCTGGTGCAAACAAAACGCCGTCGCGCCGCACCGCAACCACGATGGCGCGCAGCGTTGGAAACAGCTCGGATAATTGGCGCAAGGGGGTGTTCAGGACCGCGCAGCTCTCGTCAAGTGAGACGCCGATCAGTTGTGCTTTGCCGTCCAAAAACAGCTCGGTGTCAAAGGTTGCCGGGGAGTGCAGGCGCTGGATCGCCGCCTCGGCCACCTCTTTCTCCGGCGAGATCACCACGTCAATCGGCATATGATCGCGCCGATAAAGGTCCGAATAAATCGCGTCAAGGTAGCTCTGCGCCCGCAGCCGTGCGATTTTGCGCGGCACCGAAAATACCGAATGGGCCACCTGACAGATGACCATGTTGACCTCGTCCGAGAACGTCGCGGCAATGATCATATCGGCGTCGCGCGCGCCTGCGCGTTCCAAGATATCGGGATAAGAGGCGAATCCGGTGATCCCCCCCACGTCAAGCGAGTCCGTGGCCCGGCGCACCAGATCCGGGTTGTTGTCAACGACAGTAACGTCGTTTTTTTCCGACGAAAGATGGCGCGCGATCTGCCAGCCAACCTGGCCCGCGCCACAGATAATGACCTTCATTTTGGTCTCCCAAGGGTTCTGCGTGGTCTATGTCGCAAAACCAGCGGTCCACGTCAATTCCTGATCACCGCTCCTGATTATTGCGCGCTTTCGTCTTGACTGAGTTCGGCAACTCTGGCGCCTGATTTTGACGAGGTCACCACGTTCAGGGATTTGAGCTTGCGATGCAGAGCCGAGCGCTCCATGCCGACGAAATTGGCGGTGCGAGAAATATTGCCGCCAAAACGATTGATTTGTGTCATCAGATACTCGCGCTCAAACATCTCTCGTGCCTCGCGCAAAGGCAAGGTTGCGAGGTTGCTCGATATCCCGGAAGCAGAAGCTTCGCCTGGCGCACCATCGCTGTCTGGCAGCTCTTTTGCGTCGATCACACCGCTATCGGGGCCAAGGATCAGCACCCGTTCGATAACATTCTTGAGCTGCCTGATGTTGCCCGGCCAACTCATGGTTTGCAGCAGCGCTTCGGCCTCGTTTGACAATTTGCGCATCGGCAGGCCCTGCGCCTTGTTGAGCTCGTCGATAAAATATTTGGTCAGCTCGGGGATGTCCTCGCGCCGACTTTCAAGTGACGGCACCGAAATCGGCACGACATTCAGACGATGATACAGCTCTTCGCGAAAATGACCTTCTTTAATTTCGTTCTGTAAGTCCTTGTTTGTAGAGGAAATAACTCGAAGATCAACGCGTACCTTATCGGCCCCGCCAACCCGCTGGAATTGCTGATCCACCAACACACGCAAAATCTTTGACTGGGTGCCGATGGGCATATCGGAGATTTCGTCAAAAAACAGGATG
>JAADIJ010000222.1 GCA_013151335.1 Alphaproteobacteria bacterium
TGACCTTTCAAGGCTCCAACCGCGTCACACCATTTTACAACGTCATGGGCGTGGCCAAAGCCGCGCTTGAAAGTGCCGTGCGTTATCTGGCCAACGACCTTGGCCCCGACAATATCCGCGTCAACGCCATCAGCCCCGGCCCCATGCGCACATTGGCCGGTGCCGCCATCGGCGGGGCACGCAAAACCTACCGCGCAACCGAAGCCAACGCGCCATTACGGGCCAACGCCACGCTTGAAGCGGTGGGCGGCACGGCGGTTTATCTGGCCAGCGATTACGGCGCTTGCACCACGGGCGAGATCGTGCGTGTCGATGGCGGGTTTCATGTGCTGGCCATGCCGCAACCGGAAAACCTGTAGGGCCAGCACAATTCCCGATCAAGGAAACACTGTTCAAGTAGGGATTTTGCGGAAATGCCAGCCCCCGACCGGGTGGGGGCGGAGTGCTAGGGTTTTGCTGCAGTCGGCACCACAAATACGTACGCTTTTTCAATAGGATGGAACGTTGCAGAAGCCCCCGCCATGGGGCGGTCGGGGGCTGGCATTTCTGCGAAATGCCGAAGGGGGTGTTGTGCGGAGGTTCCTCAATATTATTGTCACGACACAAAGGCTGTGTTGATGGTCAAAGCAACAATAGACAATGAATTGGCTTATCGATCCCAACGAAAATTTTGAGATTTATAGTACTGTCCTCGATCAAAATAGCAGGTCTCACCAGAATCTTGTTTCTTCAGTAGAACCCACGACTTGTCCACTCGCGAAACCAAAACTACAAATGAGCCTGAGCCTTTGGCACCTGGCGAAAGGGCTAGCACAAAGCTATCACCGATCTCTTTCGCCGCCCAACTTCGCACCTTGATTGCCCCAAGAGGATCAGTCGACTTTGAACAGCGAGGAAATCCGCTGCTGGGCATACCATACTTTTCGGGAAATTTTGTTTCGTGTGGACTCTTAAGCGGCTCAACACTCATTCCAACACCGAGGTAGCAATAGTCTGCATTCTCTTTGGCACGCCCAGTGATAAACCAGTTGGCTGTCGGAATTTCATTTGGCAAACCAAGTCCCAGAAATACCAACACTTTGGACCCATAGTCCTGCTCCAACTGAAATACCGAGAAATCCTTGGTCTTGAAAAGCTCCACTGCAAGGTCAAAAGACGCGCTAGGGCTTTCGCACTTGTCTAGGAGACCATCCGAATACCCTACGTTTGGCAACGCCCAAAATAGAATAGCGCACAAGATTGTTCTAGTCATTCAATACCCATCCATTAAGTCGGTTGTTGAAAGTACAATCAGCCGCGCGGCCATCATGTCGTTCTCACCCAGAAACGAGCGCATCGCCGTCAGCATTTCGGTGGCCGCCGCATTGCCGGACTCCCGAACTTTCTGAAACGCATCCTCTGCCGTATCGGTCCAGTGCCAGGTGTCGTCAAACGCCTCGATCTGGGCGGCGCTTTCGTTGCCTTTGGGGCCCTTGAACAGCACATTGTAACTGGCGTTGGAATTGAACGGCGGGTCGAGATAGATCAGATCGACGCTTTCATCCGCGATGCTATCGCGAAGAACGGCAAGATTATCGCCATAGTAAAGGTGGTTTGCCATCATACTGCCCTTTTTAACACAATCATAACTAAGGAAGTGTTTCGGGTATAGGGTTTTCATCCGGCGCGACCTGCTTATAGTTCGCATCAGAGCTGACAAAAGGAGGCCCCGCCATGCCCATCACAACTTGCGTTTTTGACGCTTATGGAACCCTGTTCGATGTCGCCGCCGCCGCGCGTGAATGTGCTGCTGAGCCGGGCCGCGAAAAATTCGCCGCCAAGTGGGTGCAGGTTGCAACCGACTGGCGTCTGAAGCAGTTGCAATACACATGGCTGCGCGGCCTTGCCGATGCGCACACGGATTTTTGGGAGGTGACGCAGAACGGGCTGGATTTCGCGCTTGAGGCCGCAGCCCTTGATGGCGATGCGGAATTGCGCCAGCGCTTGTTGGCGCTTTATTGGGAGCTTTCGGCCTATTCCGAGGTTCGCCATGCTTGAGGCGTTGAAAGCGGCTGGCATGAACACCGCGATCCTGTCCAACGGTTCGCCCGATATGCTGAGCGGGGCGGTCAAATCTGCCGGGATCGGCGCGGTTCTTGATGATGTTCTCAGCGTGCAGGATGTGGGGATTTTCAAGCCGCACGCTTCGGTTTATGACATGGTCGGGGCGCGGTTTGGCTGCGCCAAAAACGAGGTTTTGTTCGTGTCTTCCAATTGCTGGGATGCCTGCTGCGGCGCTGGCTACGGCTTTTTCACCGCATGGGTCAACCGCGCTGGTGAGCCGATGGATCGCCTGCCGTGGAAACCGCAAGTGGTTTTGGCCGACCTGACAACCATCCCCGACATCGCCGCCGCCAACTGATGCAGAGCTTCACAACCTCCGACGGCCTGTCGCTGGCTTATCGCGACGAGGGCGAAGGGCCCGCGGTTTTGTGTCTGGCTGGCCTCACGCGAGCCCATGATGATTTTGATGAAATGGCGGCGCATATTTCTGGTATGCGCCTGATCCGGATGGATTATCGCGGGCGTGGCGGCTCGGATTTCGATCCCAACCCGATGAATTACGCAGTTCCGGTCGAGGCCCGTGACGCGCTTGAATTGCTCGACCATCTGGGGCTGGACAAGGCCGCGATCATCGGCACGTCGCGCGGTGGCATCATTGCGATGTTCCTTGCCGTCACGGCCAAGCACCGGCTGACCGGCGTGCTGCTGAACGATGTTGGGCCGGTTCTGGACAAGGCCGATCTTGGCCGGATCGTCGATTATGTCGGGCGCAATCCGCCTTACCGGGATTATGACGAGGCTGCCCGGAAATACCCCGACGAGATGACAGGCTTTGCCAATGTGACGCCCGAACGCTGGCGCCTTGAGGTTGAACGGCTTTGGCGTATTGGTGAAAACGGTTTGGAAATCCGTTATGATCCTGAATTGCGCCAGTCGGTTATGGCGGCGATGGATGCGCCCGGCGTTGATCTCTGGCCGCTATTTGATGCGCTGGAGGGGCTGCCTCTGGCCCTTCTGCGCGGGGCCAATTCGCAGCTTCTGACCCCTGAAACCGTGGCTGAAATGCGCGCACGCCGTCCTGACATGCTGTTCGCCCAAGTGCCAGATCGCGCCCATATCCCGTTTCTGGATGAGCCGGAAAGCCTCGCGCTTATCGGCCAATTCCTGGAAAAAATCCCGTGAGCAGCATCGAAATGATCCACGCCGCCGCCAGCCGCGCCAAAGGCGTGGTGCGGCGCACGCCGTTGCTGTCTTCGCCGTTTCTGGACGAGATTGCCGGGCGGCGGATATTCGTCAAGGCCGAGTGTCTGCAACATACCGGATCATTCAAATTTCGCGGCGCGTGGTCGGCCCTGTCGGGGATGGCGGCAAACGAGCGCGCCAAGGGTGTGCTGGCCTTTTCGTCGGGCAATCACGCGCAAGGGGTGGCGCTGGCCGCAAAGATGCACAAAGTGCCTGCGGTCATCATCATGCCAAGTGACGCGCCGCGCCAGAAGATCGACAACACGCGCGCGCTGGGGGCCGAAGTGGTGCTTTATGACCGGGCTGGCGAGGATCGAAATGCCCTTGGCGAAAATCTGCAAAAGCAGCGTGGTCTGGTTCTTGTGAAACCCTTTGACAATGCGTTTGTCATTGCCGGACAAGGCACAACCGGGCTTGAGATCGCCAAGCAGGCAAACTTGCAAGGTATTGAAAAGGCGCAAGTTTTGGTGCCCTGCGGCGGTGGCGGGCTGACCGCTGGCATCGCGCTGGCGCTGAATGAAAACGCGCCGGAAATGACCGTGCGGCCCTGTGAACCAGTTGGGTTTGACGACACCATCCGCTCGCTCAAGAGCGGTGCGATCGAGGAAAACGCACAAAAGTCAGGCTCGATCTGTGATGCAATTATCACCCCCAGCCCCGGTAAGATGACATTCCCCATCATGCGTTCCCTATGTCAGCCGGGGGTCGCGGTGCGCGAGAGCGAGTGCCTGAAAACCATGCAGCACGCCTTTGCCCGGCTGAAAATCGTGGTGGAACCCGGCGCGGCCGTGGCCCTGGCCACCGCTCTTTTTCACAGCGATACCCTGCCTGAGGGCGATATTATTGCGGTTGTTTCCGGGGGCAATGTGGATGCGGAAATGTTCCAGCGGGCGCTGGACATTTCCATTTAGAGAACCTCTGAATAAGTAGTCGCCTGTTAACAAACTGGCATTTTTCGTGATCCGACAATATTCGTCCGCATCCACAGCATCAGCCAAAGAACCAAAGTCTCCAGCCA
>JAADIJ010000052.1 GCA_013151335.1 Alphaproteobacteria bacterium
AAGTTGCTCGAGGTCACTGATTTTGACTCGCTACACGTGGATGCGCTGAGTGCCAATCGTATGTTTGGCGGAAATATTGCCAACCATGGAGCCAAGTTGCTGGCACGCGCATGGAACAAGGGCCGTCGAACAGCGAGGGTCAGCGAATGAGCATTAAGGCAGTCCCGATCAGCGCCGCTCGGCAAATTGGGCAGAAAGCCAATGCCACCCGCATCGCAGTATTTGCGATCGATGAAACCGGACGTTTTTGCATCACCACTTGGGGCAAGACGCGTGCCGACTGCCGAGCAGCAGCCACCTTTGCTGAAGGACGCCTGGCCGATCTCGCGATTGAGGGGCTGTCGGGAATGGATGCTAATTGCGGCCTTCGTGATGCAGCGCTGGATCCGAATTATGAATGATGGAGACGCATAATGGCCAGAAATTCAAAAATAGAATGGTGCGATGATACTTGGAATCCCATCACTGGATGCTCGGTTGTCTCACCAGGATGCACAAACTGCTATGCCATGAAGCTGGCTGGCACACGCATGAAGAACCACTGGTCTCGCTCAGGACTGACACAGCCGAGCAAGGCGGGGCCAGTCTGGAACAGCGAGGTGAGGCTCAACTTGGATTGGATCGACCAACCTCTGCACTGGCGCAAACCCCGCAAGATATTTGTATGCGCCCACGGCGATCTGTTTCACGAGGACGTGCAGGATGAATGGATCGACCGGATCTTCGCAATCATGGCTCGCTGTCCTCAACATACTTTTCAAGTGCTGACCAAGCGCGCGGATCGGATGCGAGAGTATTTCCGAAACATCGGCGGAACGTCGCGGCACGACTGGGTTATGTCCGCCATTGGCAATCAAACCGGAATGTCGCGCGTTAAACACTTCGACTGGCCCCTGCCTAACGTCCATCTTGGCGTCAGCGTCGAGGATCAGACCCGCGCTGATGAACGCATCCCGCTGCTGCTGGATACACCGGCAGCCGTCAGGTTTATCAGCGCCGAGCCGCTGCTGGGGCCGATTTATTTGACGAAGATCAGGGGTTGGAAATCTGACGAACATTTATGGACAGACGCCACCACAGGCCGGTCACATTTTGACAGCACACACTATCCAACCCAAGGGGCCAAGATCGACCAGGTCATTGTCGGAGGCGAAAGTGGACCCGGCGCGCGACCAATGCACCCAGACTGGGCAAGATCACTGCGGGACCAGTGCAAAGTCGCTGGCGTGGCATTCTACTTCAAGCAGTGGGGGGAATGGGCACCTGCCTTGCACGACCCTGACGAACCTCAAGTTCTAAGACAGATCGAAGAAGTGGGTCGATTCAATAGCTGGGATGCCAAGGTTTATGACACAGGCAGGCAGACCGGTATCAACTGGCGCAAACTCGGAAAGAAAGCCGCCGGTCGCCTGCTGGATGGGCGGGAATGGAATGGAATGGGGTGTCAGGATGAACCTCGCACGCCCCTTCACGCCAGATAGCCTCGCGGATCGCTGGGAATGCAGCGCCGAAACCATCCGTCAGATGATAAAACGGGGGGAGTTGCAAGGCTTCCGCGTTGGTCGCATGATACGCATACCCTATTCGGCAGTGGAGGAATTGGAATGCCAGACATCAGCATCGGTCGACTGCGCGGCGGTTTCTGCGTCTATTGGACGGCGAATGGCCTCAGAAAGCGTTATCAACTTGAGGCACGCACCCGAGCGCAGGCAGAAGCTGAAGGGCGCGACAAATATCTAAAAGAAACACTCCCAACTGATGGGCTGACGGTTGCCAAAATATGGCAATCCTACATCGAATATCTCGGGTCGAAACCGACCGCCACCACCATGAAATATACCGGAAGAGCCGTTTTAGCTCATTTTGGGCTGCTTAGGCCCGATCAGATCACCGTGGCAGACTGCCGGTCTTATCGTGTTGCCCGCCAAGATGCTGGCAGGGCTATAGGGTCAATTCACACCGAGCTCGGCCACCTTCGCAGTTCGCTTCGATGGGCTGAAAAATCAGGGTTCATCGAGCGCACACCGCTCATTGAAATGCCGCCAAAGCCAGATAGCAATGTTGTGCCACTTACTGATGAACAAATCCGTGCGTTGATTGACGGTTGCACCGCGCCACATATTCGGCTGGCGGTTATTCTGCTGCTCGCCACTGGCGCCAGGGTAAGCGCAGTTCTCGATCTGACATGGGAGCGGGTGGATTTTGAACGCGGGGTCATCAACCTTCGCCTTCCTGATGGCGTGACCAGAAAGGGCCGCGCCGTAGTGCCGATGAACAGGATGGCGCGGGTTGCCCTTGAAATTGCCTATCAGGCGCGTCTGACAGATCACGTGGTTGAGTGGGCTGGCAAACGGATCAGGTCGATCAGAAAAGGCTATTCTGCCGCAATTGAGCGCGCAAACCTTGAAAACATAAATATCCACCAAATCCGGCATTCAGTTGCCGTTCGCATGCTGCAATCCGGCCAGCCAATTGAGGTGGTTTCACAATTTCTCGGGCACTCAAATACCCAAATCACCTTCAAAACTTACGCTCGGTTCATACCTGAATATTTGGCCGACGCTGCAAAAGTGCTGGATTTTGACTTTGTGAAACGGGCAAAATGACCAGCTAAAGTTCAGTGAACTAAAGGAGCACTTCGTAAAACGGCCCTATCTAATAATAATGTATAATGTTTTCAATGAGTTATATGGTGGGTGATGAGAGGCTCGAACTCCCGACATCTTCGGTGTAAACAAATATCCCGGTCGCCAAGCTATTGATATTTGGTCAACAGAACTCTTTATAAAAGGGCGATGTTCCCTGTTTAACCCGGTTAATCAGGTTCATGTAGGTTCAGTGAACCACTGCACGCTTCGTAAATCGCGGTGACCGCTGGCGACATCAACGTGAGTCTTACGGCTCGTGCCAAAATAATTGAGTGCGAGTGAGGTTATCTCGGAACTAAATAAACGAAAATTTTCCTGAAGTGCGGTCCAATTGATCAATTAGCAACATATCGCCACATTGTGATACTATAAGGCGAGAATCAGGATTGTTAATTCAGTTAAAGAGTTCCATTTGAGCTATGGCAAAGAAAAAAACGGTTCTTCAAAAAATGAAGGACAACCCTCGTGGTTGGAAAATTGCAGATATTAAGACCTTCTGCAAAAAAAACAGCCTCAGTTGTGAGCCGCCTAAAAGGGGAAGCCACTACAGCGTGTATAGTGACCACCTTGCAGACACACTATCTATACCTGCAAATAGACCGATTAAACCTATATATATTAAACACTTGACAAGCTATGCTGATGCACACTTTGCTCAGATAAAACAAAAGGGGAAAACAAAATGAGCTACGCGATAGTAATCGTTCCGCTATCCGAGGAAGATGGTGGCGGATTTGTAGGTTTTGTTCCTGACCTGCGTGGCTGTATGTCTGATGGTGAAACTCGAGAAGAGGCAATAAGAAACACAGAAGACGCAATGACCGAATGGCTGGACCTGCACAAACGCACGGGTCGGCCGATTCCAGAGGCGGGATCGGCTGTTGCTCGGGTGAACGCAAAACAGGACGCGCTCATTGCTGCTGTTCACGCTCTCTCAGATTATGCTGACGAAGTTGATGAAAAGATCGAAAAAATTGAAGACGCGCTGCGTAGAATTATTGAAATGACGACAACTCCAATTGAATACTCGTCTCCGATTATTGCAGCTATCGCGGTCAAAAAGCATAGGTCTCTTTTAACACACTAAGCACAAAAACAAAAAACCCCCGCCATCCAATCGAGGATGCCAGGGCTTTTCACAATCAACCGTGGATTTTGATCAAGAGCTCGACTAACTCGCCATTCCCACCATATTTGGTTTGAAGTAGTGTTATGATTGCTCGTCCAGTTGGCATTTGCGGGCATTCAAACTCACATGTATCAATCAAGAATTTTGCCATTCGCCGTGCTGCGGGGTTTAACAATCTGATTTCCATAGCCTAAGTCACCTCCTTTCGAATTGGGTTGAGGCACTTTAGCAACTTGAGGACAGTCCGCGCGGCAAAATATTTGCCCACCAGCCAGTCATGGAAAGAGGGCGGGCTTCCCAAGAGCTGTGCTTATATCAACCCTGCCACCACCTCCTGATCCATCACAATCAGCTCCTGCGCATCCTTCGCGCCACCAGCCGCGACGGTGTATTTCAGCCGTACCGGCTCGATGTGAAACCCGCCAAACAACTCGCGGATCTCCGCGCGATCGTTGATCGACAGGATGAACCGGCCTTTGATCCCGGCCAGCACATCCGCCATCCGCGCAAAATCACCCCGGTCGAACATGTCCTTTCCATAATCGCTCTCACCTCCCCAATACGGCGGATCGAGATAAAACAACGTGTCGGGTGAATCATACCGCTCGATCAGCTCGGCCCAGTCCAGGCTCTCGAACACCACGCCATCGAGGCGCTCATGCGCAGCGTCGAGGATGGGCTCCAGCCGAGACAGGCTAAAGCGGGGTGCATGAGACGGGGCTACACCGAACACACCTCTTACCTGACCGCCGAAAGCCAGGCGCTGAAGATATAGGAAACGCGCTGCGCGCTCGAGATCGGTCAAGGTGGAGGGATCAACGCCGCGCAGCCGCTCAAACTCGCGCCTGGACGCAAGCTGGAACCGCATCACTTCCATAAGTTGGGGATAATGCCGCTGTAAAATTCGGAACAGGTTGACGATCTCGCCGTTCAGATCGTTGGCAACCTCGAGCCGAGGCTGGAAGCCACGGCGCAGAAAGACACCGCCCATACCAACAAAGGGCTCAACATAGGTTTTGTGGGGGATTGCGTTGATCTTTTCGATGATCAGCTTGGCAAGGCGCTTCTTTCCGCCGAGCCATGGTGCGACTGGGGCCGCGGGCCTTATTTCTTGCACAATTACACCTCAGATTAGCCTTGGGCGATGTTCTGAGGTATTCCATCGGCGCAGCCGGTTTCAAAGTTGGCTGCGTGGTTGAGGTGGTGAGACACCTCGGCCCCCGCCTTGAGGGGAATTAGTTATTTATTTGCGCGATAATTACCTGCTGGTCTCAGGCGTGGAGGCTTTCCAGTCCTCCACCGCCTGATTGCTCTCAGGCACGACCGCCGAAATAGCCACCTCGGCATCGGTCCCCGTATCTGCAACTCCG
>JAADIJ010000174.1 GCA_013151335.1 Alphaproteobacteria bacterium
CTTCTAGTGTTTAAAGAGGCCTGTCTTGTAAAGCTTTTTAGTTGCCCGGCGGTAATTTGAAAATCCGTCTTATGAATACGCATCGCCATTCCGAAGGCACTTCCTGACTGTGTCTGGCAAATGGAACAGTGGCATGCATAAATGACAACAGGTTCGCCAATGATGATATATCGGACAACACCACATTCGCAGCCACCATGATAAGGTTGAGGCATTTTTCTGTCAGCTTTCTTTTTGTAAATTCCCTTTTTTCTACCAAATGGTCTAACGATTGCAAGCGGCACCCAGCGAATGTAGACAGAACAGTCAGCGCGAACATTCGAGGGTTGGCATTCATCGCGGTTTTTTTTGCGTGTTACGCAGATTCGGTAGCAGGTAGACTGTCTGGGTTAATGGTCGAGAGATGGTGCCCCTGAAATTGGGGTGGAAAACTCTCACACATTGGCATATATTGCCAATGACTCGAAAGGATACCCCATGGCCACAAGAAACGTCGTTTTAACCGACACCCAGTCCAGCTTGGTCGACCGCTTGGTCGAAACCGGCCGCTACCAGAATGCCAGCGAAGCTTTGCGGGCAGGTTTGCGCCTTTTGGAGCGCGAGGAAAACGAAATCAGTGCCTTGCGCAATCAGCTTTACACCGGTTTGGCGCAGGCTAAGGTCGGTGATCTTGCCGAAGGGAGCGGGGAAGAGGCCATCCGTCGGGTCTTTGCCACAGCGCGGGACAAAGCCTGATGCGTAAACCCTGGCGGCTGACCCGTCAGGCCGAAGCGAGGCGTCCCTTCTCGATATTGCTCTCTGGACGGTCAAAACCTTCGGGTCGCGTCAGGCGCAGGCCTATGAGGAAGATCTAATCACACGCTGCTCCAGTATCGCATCAGGCACAGTGGCGTCGCAAAGCTGCTGGGCGATCATCGATCGAAATCTGAAGGAGGATTTACGATTTTTCCGCTCGGGGCAGCATTTTGTCGTGTTTGTCGAGGATAATGCCAGCGCGATCATCGTGGATTTTCTCCACTCCAGAAGCAATCTGCCAGCCAAGTTGGCGAGCCTCGAGAACAAACGACCAGAATAAAACCATTAAGGTAGGCCGCGCTCAGCGGCAAACAAACCCATTCCCACAATGTGAGAAACCATCCTACAGGCTCTACTTGGGTTTTATACCAGAAATCGGGGAGCGAAAACAAAACTGCCTGCTTTACAGATACTCGATATCCGCCCGCGCCAATGCTGCCAGTTTCGGCATGCCACTCTTGGGAAACAGATCATAGGTGTTGGCCAAAAAGTCATCGGCGCCAAGCGTCTCAACGCCGTATTCTTCAAGCGTTTCGGATGGAAAATCCTTGTGGTTTTTTGTGACGATAATCTGGGCGGAGCATTTGATGGCCGCCGCCAGAACATGCCGGTCATCTTCATCGGGAAGGGACAGACCCGGAATGAGGGGTGCGTATCCGGTGACAAGGCTCATCGAATGCGGCGCGGATAAGCTCACCGACGGCAGGGGCAATCTTGACCGGATCGAGACCATTTGTGCTGGCGGCCGCATCGACGGGGCCAATTTTGGGTCAGTTTTGAATGCCGATTGACAGTCCAGCACTGCCCCGCGATTTAACAACCCGATCAATCGGTTTGATAAGGCATCGCTGCTTTGCTATACTTGATTACAGTTATGCTCCAGCATATCATTTCAAGCGAAACCCATATATGTCTAAAACCATTGGCCCTTTTCCCAAACGCTCCCTTATCAGCCTGACCTTCGGCTCGGGCGGCTGGTTGTTTCTGGTCGTCCTGCTTGTGGCAATCGGTATCATAGCAATTTCACTGGCACAGAAAGATATGGGCCAAAGGCTGGATGCAAATGGGCGAAATACAACGGCAATCGTCATTAAGATGGCCTCGCGCATAAATAATGGCACGGGCACCAACAAGAGCCATACCAGAAGCTTCACTGTATCTTATCAATTCAAGACTGCGGACGGTGCGAACATACGCGATATCCAGAACGTCTCGGAAGGGTTTTACAATTCGGTTGCAAAAGGCGATCAGCGGCCCGTGCGGTATTTGCCGTCCGATCCTAAAACCAGCGAGATCGAGATCGGCCGCGGGACGCGGGCAGGTAGCAATTTTTTGATGCTTGCGGTGCTGTTGATCGTGGTCGGTTTTGGTGGAATTGCGATTTGGTTTCGCCGCGCAAGGGCTAAAATCAAGCTGCGTGATACGGGCGAGGTACGACATGCACAGGTCATGGCGCATGAGCCGATAGTCCGCGGGAAAAGCGGGAAAACACCTCCCAAATATGGTCACGCCACTTGGCGGGATAAGGCCGGTAACGTGGGGCAGACGGGCGCATTGCTGATAGACAAGCTACCCGGCGTAGGTCAGTCGATCACGCTTTACACCGGTCCGTCCGGCAAGCCGGCAGTTTGGGAGGGCGAAGTTGGATCGCGCTGAGCTGATGCCGACGTACACCATCCATTACCCCGTCGGGTGGGCGAGGTGCTGAAATAGACCGCCGTTCTCACTGGTGTTACGCCTGAACGCGCCCATGTCGATAAAGGATACCGCGGCCACAAACAGAACCTGCACACACCCGATCCCGCATCCGGCCTGCCCACGCGCCCGCCGTTGCGCTGAAAGCGCACCTCTGGTGCGACGGCGGGGCTTCATGTTAGGGTGAAAATCGCTGAAACCGTATCTTGCGGCAGAGCTGAAGTACCACCTTTCGGTGATTGCTAACACATTCACCTGTCGGTCAACGGATCAGTAATCGAGCCCGTGATTGGCCACATGAAAGCTGACCACCGCATGGGCAAAAACCACCTCAAAGGCCGCTCGGGCGACCGTTTCAACGTCAAAATGGCCGTTTGTTAACAGAGGACTACTTACGTAATCCCAGTGCGCGTTCGCGCAACACGATCGCAACGCCTGACAGGATAATCAGCGCAGCCCCGGCCAGCATCTGCCAGGTTGGGGCCTCGCCAAAAATAAAATATCCGATCAAGATTGCCCAGATCATCGAAACATAGGTAAACG
>JAADIJ010000033.1:0-17366 GCA_013151335.1 Alphaproteobacteria bacterium
GCTGACAAGATCAAGGAATACGCGGAAGCACACGGGATGGCAATTGTGCGTACCTACGCGGACGAGGGCAAAAGCGGGATTTCGGCTGAGGGGCGCGTTTCGCTGAAAAAACTGATCGCCGACGTTGAAGCCGGAGACGCTGATTTCAACGTCATTCTGGTTTACGACGTCAGCCGCTGGGGCCGGTTTCAGGAAATGGACGAGTCCGCCTATTATGAAAACATCTGCCGCCGGGCCGGCATTCAGGTTGCGTATTGCGCCGAGCAGTTTGAAAATGACGGGCCCCCAATCTCGGCCGTCCTCAAAAGCGTCAAACGTGCCATGGCTGCGGAGTACAAACGCATGTGCTACCGATAGACCTCTCGGCGATGACCAATACGAAGAACCAAAATGCGGACTGTGTCGTCCTCGATTTGCGCAATGATCCGATAATCGCCGACCCGAAACCGCCACAGGTTCTGGAATTTTGAACCCTGCAAAGGGCGACCAAGGCTGCGAGGATCATCGGCAACCGCAAGGCGGGTCTCAAAGTATTTCCGCAACCGGCTCTGGGTTTGACGATCAAGTTTGCGCACAGATTTTTGCACACTTTTGGCGTATTCAATTTTCCAGATCACGCCACATCTCGTCCGCGCTGATCACATCCTCTTGCCCTGCGCGAATGCGCTCGAACGCCTGCTCCGCCAGATAAATGTCCTCAAGATCCTCGATTTTCTCGACGATGGCCTGACGGGCATAATAACTCTTGGTACGACCGGTCTGGCGTGCCAGAGTTTCAAGTCGGGCCTCAATCTCTTCGGGCAGTCTGATTGATAACATTCGATTTCTCTTTTGTCATACATGTATGACTTGCTGAATGTCATTGCAACAAAATTCAAAATGCTGCGGCAACATTTGCGCTCAGCAGGTGCAAACGGGTTCAAGTCGGGCTTTCTTCTCACCCAGCAACGTGTGTTTTCCCTAACGTTTCCAAACAATTGACTTGATAGCCCTGCGCACCCACGCAAACGTGCCCCCAACTTGAACACCTGAATGGGGAGCGCACTTTGAGCCAGGCTGCAGAACAAAGATCAGAATTTCGCGCCGCGCAATACGTACGCGCGTCGACCGAGCATCAGCAGTACTCAACGCAAAACCAGGCCGACAAGATCAAGGAATACGCCGACCATCGCAATATGGAGATTGTGTGCACCTACTCCGATGATGGCAAAAGCGGGCTTTCGATTGGCGGGCGCGCGTCGCTTAAAAAGCTGATCGCGGATGTCGAGGCCGGGTGCGTCGATTTCAATGTCATTCTGGTTTACGACGTCAGCCGCTGGGGCCGGTTTCAGGACACGGATGAGAGCGCCTACTATGAATACATCTGCCGCCGGGCTGGTATTCAAGTCGCGTATTGCGCCGAGCAGTTTGAAAATGACGGCTCGCCAAACTCGACCATCATCAAAAGTGTGAAACGCGCCATGGCCGGGGAATACAGCCGCGAGCTCTCGGTCAAGGTCTTTGCCGGGCAATGCCGCCTGATTGAGCTCGGGTTAGCGCTCATGGGCAAGCCGGGCGTTGGGAAAACACAGTTTCTGCTAAAGATGCTTACCGATATTCGCATTCAATCAAACTACCAAACGAATTTCGTATATTTCGATTATAAGGGCGATGTCGTTGACAATGAAAACTTTTTGAGAGTGGCGAAAGTACAGCCTTACCGTCTTTTGCAAGCGGGTCAAAGCTTGCCAATAAATCCCTTTGTACTTCCATCATACGACGATCAAAACATTAATATTTCAGCACGCGAAAAAGCGGAGAGTTTTGCTTCGATAAACAGCAAGCTTGGAGTAGTCCAAAAAGGAGCACTCACGGAAGCAATCCGAGCCGGATATGCTAAGCGCTCAGGATCGTCCACTCCATATCCTGATTTTCAGGACATACTCGAAATCGTCACCGCCGCCTACGAGGAAGACGGCAAGAAGGACGACAGCCTTATCGAAGTACTTCGCGATCTTTCAGATTTCGACCTTTTCTGGAGGCATGGAAGCGAGTCACTCCCCATAGAAAAGGTCTCTAATCGGACATTGTTAATCGATGTCCACGCTATGCCGGTCTTGAAGGAGCTAGTAGCTTATCTTGTAATTGAGCGGCTATATAAAGAGATGGCAAACATGCCCGATAGTCCGGTGATAGATGGGAACCGGACCATCCGAAGCATACTGGTCATTGATGAAGCGCACAACTATCTCAGTCAGAAGAATATTTTCCTGCAGCGCATCATTCGAGAAGGACGCTCTAAAGGCGTGGTGGTCTTCTTTGCTAGCCAATCTCCGAACGACTACCAGCAAGATTTCTTTAATTTTCAGGAGCTCCTAGAGTTTGCCTATATCTTCCAATGTGAGGGGGTAAGTGCGAATTCCGTGCAGAAAATTCTAGGTTGCAGCACCAGAACGGCAAAGGATCTTCAAACCGAAATTGCTAGGCTCGAGCCGTGGCAGGTCGTTAGTCGAAGCATTGATAAAACCGAGGAATTTGTAAAGTTCGAGGCTGAAGCGTTTTATAAGACTTACTGAGGAACTATACGTGAATTCCATGGCTGGACCCCACTAAAAATGAGGGATTCCAAATGACGGTATCGAAGTGACCATTGCCGATAAAACCTGCACCGACAGAATGGACGCAGTCACGCAAATTCAAACATAGCTCGTTTTGATTCCGGTGACGTTCGCCTGCCATCTGATTTGACAAACTGCAGCCGGGATGCCTCACAAAATTCCCAGCAATATCTGTAGCTTAAAGCTGTGAACCAAAACACCCTTAGTCAACAGCTTTGGAGAAAGTCGGGGGAGAGAGAACCATTTTCGGGCCAAAGATCGAAGTGGCAGTCAACAGCCCAACCGCTACAACCTTTGAAAACAACAAGAAAAATCGGCCACGCCCTAAGACGGAGAACGGGTTCTCAAAGGAATGTGGCGGAGACGAAGGGATTCGAACCCTCGATACCGTTCCCGAATACTCCCTTAGCAGGGGAGCGCCTTCGACCACTCGGCCACGTCTCCGAGAGTGCGTCTATCAGGCTCTGCGGGCCGAAAACAAGGTGAAAAACTGTTGGGTGTGGAGAATTTGAGGTTCGCGCTCGTGGGCGGCAGGGAAAATGTGCGGGTTTGTGGAAGGGTGCTCGGGTGCGTGTCAAAATCATCAAAACACCTCATGTAATCGCTTTGACAAGGCAGCCTGCATGTGTATCGTGTTTTCCTGCGCAAATGACGCCAATTCATCGGCAAAGTCGCGCAAAAAATGGGAGAAAACATGAAAAATTTCATCATCGGGGGCGTGAGCGCCCTTGCCTTGTCAGCGTTTGCATGGAGTGCGTCGGCTGAGTCGATCGTTCTGGGCGCGGCTGTCTCGCAGTCGGGTAAATACTCGACAAATGGTCAGCACACCATGAACGGCTATAATATGGCGGTTGAGCGGATCAATGCCAATGGTGGCGTCAAGGTGGGCGACAAAACCTATACGCTGGAAATTAAGTATTACGACGACGAGTCAACACCCGCGCGTGGTGCCGAGCTGGCCGAGCGGCTGATCAAGCAAGACGGCGTTAAATTCCTGCTTGGACCATATTCCAGCGGTTTGACCAAGGCGATTGCACCGGTCACCGAAAAGAATGGTGTGCCGATGGTCGAGGCCAATGGTGCCTCGCGCTCGTTGTTCAACAACGGGTATAAGAACCTGTTCGCGGTGCTTTCGACCTCTGAGCAGTATCTGTCCTCAGCGATTACGCTTGCTGCCGAGCAGGCAACGGCGGCGGGTCGTGACCCCTCTTCTTTGCGGATCGCCATGGCGTTTGAGAACGACCCGTTCAGTCAGGACGTTCGCGCCGGTGTTATGGATGATGTGGCCAAATATGGCATGAAGATCGTGATCGATGACAAGCTGCCAAAAGACCTGACGGATATGACCCCGACCATGACCAAAGTTCGTGCGCTTAAGCCTGATCTGTTGGTGGTTTCGGGTCACTCCAAAGGGGCGGCGACGACCATTCGTCAGCTGAGCGAGCAAAACGTTTATGTGCCGATGCTGGCCATGACCCACTGCGATAGTGCGGATATCATTGGCAAGTTTGGCGCTGCAGCGAATAATACACTTTGTGCGTCGCAATGGGCTCCGACCTTGACATATTCAGACGAGCTGATGGGCTCTGCCGCTGATTTCGCCAAGGCGTTTGAGGAGAAGTATGGCTATGCTCCTCCCTACCAGTCCGCTGAATCTGCGGCTGCGGTTGAAGTGTTTGCCAGTGCGTTTTCACGTGCCGGTTCGCTTGATCAGGCTGCGGTTCGTGATGCGTTGGCGTCAACTGACATGCAGACGTTTTATGGCAACATCAAGTTCGATGCGGCTGGCAAAAATATCGCCAAGCCAATGGTTCTTTATCAGGTGCAGGACGGGCAGTTGAAAGTTGTTGCGCCGACCAAATGGGCCGAAGCGAAGATCATCTTCCCGCGTCCTAGAAACTAGGCTGACATAAAAACTCGTGGCGGGGGGCGTTTTGAAGCGCCCCCCGTCTTCGTGACAGCGAACAGACGAAGGCCTCCCCCACATGGATAATATCCTTAGTAACCTCAGCTTGCTGACCGATCTTGCGCCGGTCATCAATATTGAACTCATTGCCAACGGTCTTTTGGTTGGTGCCATATTCGGGCTGATCGCTTACGGAATGGCGCTGGTTTGGGGGGTGATGGATATCATCAACGTGGCGCAAGGGGCGTTTGTTATGCTCGGCGGTTATGCAGCGTTTTTCTTTATTCGCACCATGCAAACCCTGATGCCCAATTCGCCGCATATTTTGTGGATCGTCTTGTCGATGGTGGTCGCGGCGGCGGCTGTGGCGCTGTTTTCGCTGATCGTGTTCTGGCTGGTGATTGACAAAATCCTTAACCGGGATTTGTTCGTCGCCTTGGTGGCGACTTTCGGCGTTGAGTTGGTGATGCAGCAAGGTATGAACCAGTTTTTCAGTGCCGAAGAGCGGGTGGTCGATGCTCAGATCCAGACCTTTACCTTTCTTAATTATATGGTGAATATTCCGGGCTCGCGCGCGTTGGGAGCGCTGATGGGTGTCGTTGCCGCGATCCTTATCGTGCTGTTGGTACGCTACTCGCGCTTTGGGCGGGCGATGCGGGCTACGGCGCAAAATCCACGAGCGGCGCGGATCATGGGGATTGACACGCGCAAGGTCTATGCCATGACATTTACCTTGAACGGGGCGATCTGTGGCGTGGCTGGTGCCATCGTGGCGTTTGTTTATATTATCCACCCATTTCAAGGGCTTATCTACACGTTGCGCAGCTTTGTCATCGTCATTTTGGCGGGGATCGGCAATGTCGCCGGGGTGATTTTCGCGGCCTTTGGTCTCGGGGTGTACGAGAACTATGCCGGGTTTATTCTTGGGCCGGAGTACCAGAACGGCATGGTGTTTATCATCGTTCCGATTGCCTTGCTGGTGCGCGTGGCCGTCATGCGGCGCAAGCGTCAATATCTGAAATAGCGGGACTTAATCATGGTTACTAAATCTTCCACGCAATGGATTGCGGCGCTGGTCGCTCTTGTGATCGCGATTGCGGCCCCGTTCCTGTTGCCCAACAATATGACCCAACTGGCCGACGTGATGGTCTTTATCCTGATCGCGCTGGCATGGGACATGTTGGGTGGGCAGATGGGGTATAACTCGTTTGGCAATATCCTGTTTTTCGGGGTTGGGATGTATTTTGTCGCGGCCATACAGGTCTGGTCGGGGGGGTATTCTCTGGCGGTTTACAACTCGGCCAATGGCGGGAATTTGCAGTCGTTCGCGCTGAGCGCCCCGACCTTTGTCATCTCGCTTCTGGTTGGCTTGTTGCTGGCCGCAATCTTGAATTTCGTGCTTGGTTTGGTCGTCGGCTCGCAGCTTTTGCGAATGCGTGGCCATTATTTTGCCATTGGCACGCTTGGTCTTGGAGTGGCGGCGGGCGAGTTTGCCGGGACGATGGATATTCTCGGTGCCGGTTCGGGGATGAATTTTGTCCAGCCGCCGGACGGAATTGAACTGATGCCGATGCTTTATTTCATCGGTCTTGGCGTGGTTGCCGGGTTCTTTTTGCTGCTAAAATGGCTTTATTCTACCCGGTTTGGCTTTGTGATGAACGCCATCCGCGACAACGAGGACAAGGCCGAGGCCATGGGGCTGCCGACCGACAATGTCAAAGCGGTTGCCTGGGCTCTTGCCGCATTTTTCACCGCGATTGCGGGCGGGCTTTACGGGTCTGCCAAGAACTTTATCGACCCGACCGAAGTGGCGTTCTCATTGCCAACAATCGGGGTTTGGATGCTGCTCATGCCGTTGATTGGCGGCAAGGGCACGATCTGGGGACCGATCATTGGCGCCGTGGTGTTTCAGCTTTTCAAAGAGTTTTTCTGGACCTTCCTGTTTGGCTGGCAGCGGGTCGCGCTGGGCCTGCTGATCGTCGTGATCGTGGTGTTTTTCCCTGACGGCGTGATGGGCGGACTGGATTGGGTGCGCGAAAAACTCGGCCTCAGAAAATCGAAAACGGAGGCCGAAGCATGAGCGACCAAGTGGTTCTGGAGGTTTCCGGCGTATCGAAATATTTCGGCGGCGTGGTCGCCAACGAGGATGTGTCGCTGTCGGTTAAAAAGGGCGAGGTGGTCGGGCTGATCGGCCCGAACGGGTCGGGGAAATCAACGCTTTTCGGCTCGATCTGCGGCTATCATCCGATTGACAAAGGCTCGATCAAATATGACGGGATCGAGATCAGCAAAATGCGCACGGCCCATATCGCGCGGCTGGGGATGGTGCGGACATTTCAGCAAACCCATGTCTATGACGAGATGGATTGCGTGCGAAATATGCTGATTTCACGCCCGGTTCGCTCGGGCGGGGTGCGCGCGCTTTTGCACAAGCCAAACCCCGATGATCTGGAGCGGGCGGAGGATTTGCTGGAGTTTGTGGGCCTTGCCTCCAAGCGGCATTTGCTGGCGGGATCGCTGTCATTTGGGCAGCAAAAGCTGCTGGAACTTGCCATGGCCCTGATGAACGAGCCGGAAGTTTTGCTGCTTGACGAGCCGACTGCTGGTATTAATCCGACCTTGATCAACGGGCTGATAGATCGCCTCAAACAAGCCAATGAGCGGTTCGGTGTGACCCTGTTTGTGATCGAGCATAACATGCGGGTTATGATGAATTTAGCCAATGAAATCCATGTGTTGGCGGCTGGACGACTGATCGCCAGCGGCCCTCCGAAAGAAATCCAGAACGATCCGAAAGTGATCGAGGCTTATCTGGGAGGGTGATGAAATGACTGAGAAAAAGACCAAAAAGACCACTAAGAAAACCACCGGATATCATCAAGGCTCGGTTGACACGGTGATGAGTGTTGACGCGGTCGAAAAAGCCGCCGCCGACATGGCAGCTTCGCGTCCGAGCAAGGATGATCTGTGGAAACTGGCCGGTGAAGAGCCGTTTCTGATGATTGAAGACCTTGTCGCGGGCTATGGCGCGATGGAGATTTTGCACAGTATAAATCTGGCGGTCGGCAAGGGGCAGTCCTTGTGTTTGATCGGGCCGAACGGGGCGGGGAAATCGACGATCCTGCACTCGATCTACGGGTTTACCGATATTAAATCTGGCAAGATTACCAGCCGCGATGTGGATGTGACCCGTCAAAAACCCAACCAGAAACTGGCCGAGGCGGGGATTGCGTATATCCTGCAGGACAACTCGGTTTTTCCTGACATGACGGTGCGTGAAAACCTGTTGATGGGCGGTTATCTGATGAAGACCACCAAGCAGGCGGCCCAAAAAGTTGACGAGATGTTTGACAAATACGACCGGCTTGCGGCGCGCGCGAACCAGCCTGCGCGGATTTTGTCGGGCGGCGAGCGGCGCTTGCTGGAGATTTCGCGTGCGCTGGTGATGGACCCTGACGTGCTGCTGGTGGACGAGCCGTCAATCGGGCTTGAGCCGCGCTATATCGACATGGTTTTCGACATTCTGGAAGGCCTGCAAAAAGACGATGGCAAGACCATTATTATGGTGGAGCAGAACGCGCGCAAGGGGCTCGAGTTTGCCGATCTTGGCTATGTTCTGGTCGCGGGCGAGGTGGCGATGGCCGACACGGGCGACGCTTTGCTGGCCAATCCCGATGTCGGGCGGCTGTTTTTGGGCGGGTAAGATTGTGCGCCTAAGATTGTGCGTCGGCATTTGGCGCGCCCAAGCTTTGCGAGACCTCGCGGGCGATCGAAATAACCGCCTCGATTGTTGTCTGAATAGTCTCGCCTGACATGCGCGTGGTGGGGCCGGAAACCGAAATTCCGGCAACCGCCTCGCCATATTGATCGAGCACCGGGGCGGCGATGCAGCGCATTCCCGGCGTGCGCTCTTCATTGTCATAGGCGTATCCCAGCCGCCGGATTTTCGACAGTTCCTCGCGTAGATCATCAGGGTTGCTCAGGGTTCGATCGGTGAAACGGGTGAGGCTGGTTTGGCGCAGGTATTTCGCCAAGCGCCGCTCGCTGAATTCTGCCAGCAGGGCCTTGCCGATGCCGGAGGCGTGCATTTGCGATTGGGTGCCGGGGGCGAAAAAAGCGCGGATGGTCTCGTGGGTTTCGATTTGGCTGACAAACAAGACCTGACCGCCGCGCTCGACCCCGAGATTGGCGGTTTCGCCGGTGCGCTCCATCAGGGCGCGCATGAACGGACGGCTGCGCTCGATCAGGCCGGTACGTCTGAGGAATGACGAGCCGAGCCGGAAGGCTGCCGGGCCGATATGCCAGCTTTGATCGCGGTCGGCCTCGACGATCTGGCGGTTCTCAAGCGTGGTTAACACCCGGTAAACGGTAGAGGGGGATTGGCGCATATTGGAGGCAAGTTGGCTGAGGGTCATGCCGCCTTGCTCGGATAGGATTTCAAGCACGTCAAGGGCGCGATCCAGCGACTGAATGGTCGATTTGGCGGCGTTTGTGGCCTGATTTCGAGGTCGTCCGCGTGGGCGGGGTGCAGGAGGCATGGGGCTAATTCCGCTGAATAAGTCTTGGATTGTCTTTATATATTTTATGAATTGAAAATTCATTTTGTTCAATGAAAAAAGTAAAGCGTTGAAATATAACAACTAAGATAGGTTTTTGGCTATTTACTGCCGAATATTAGAAAAATTGCACATGACCGAAGGTGTGAATATTCTAGCGATACCCTTGATTGGAGCGATCGTATGAGTTTTCAAAATCCGGTATTTATTCCCGGTCCGACCAACATGCCCGAGAGCCTGCGCAAAGCGGTGGATATGCCCACCATTGACCATCGCTCGCCCTTGTTTGCCGAGATCCTGCATCCGGCGCTGGCGGGTGTGAAGCAGGTGTTGCAGAGCAAAACCGCCGAGATTTTCATCTTTCCGTCGACTGGCACTGGCGGTTGGGAGACAGCACTCACCAACACTTTGTCGCCCGGTGATCGGGTTCTGGTCGCGCGAAATGGCATGTTCAGCGCGCGCTGGATTGATATGTGCGAGCGCCACGGGCTGGTGGTTGAGGTGGTTGAAACGGCGTGGGGGACAGGCATTCCGGCGGCGCGTTTTCAGGAGGTTTTGCACGGTGATACGGCTCACAGCATCAAGGCGGTTCTGGCCACTCATAACGAGACAGCGACCGGGGTGAAATCTGATATCGCCGCTGTGCGCCGCGCGATTGATACAGAAAGCCATCCGGCGATGCTGTTTGTCGACGGGGTCAGCTCGATTGCCTCGATGGATTTTCGCATGGAGGATTGGGGCGTGGATATCGCGGTTGCTGGCTCGCAAAAGGGGTTCATGCTGCCTGCCGGTTTGGCAATTCTCGGGTTCAGTCCCAAGGCGATTGCGGCGACTGAAACCGCCACGCTTCCGCGTACATTCTTTGATATTCGTGATATGGCCAAGGGATACGCCAATAACGGCTTTCCCTATACGCCGCCGGTTGGCTTGCTTAACGGGTTGAAGATGTCTTGCGATATGTTGCTCGGCGAGGGGCTTGAGCAGGTGTTTGCGCGACATGCTCGCATTGCAAACGGGGTGCGCGCGGCGGTGAGTGCTTGGGGGCTTGAGCTTTGCGCGCGCGCGCCCGAGCTTTATTCTGATACCGTTAGTGCGATCAAAACGCCCGAGGGGTTTGACGCGACTGACATCGTGGCCCATGCCGCCGCGAAATACGGCGTGGCCTTCGGGGTCGGGCTGGGCGAGGTTGCGGGCAAAGTGTTTCGCATCGGCCATCTTGGCAGCCTGACCGATGTGATGATGCTGTCCGGCCTTGCCACCGCCGAAATGTGTATGGTCGATCTGGATCTTGATGTAACCTTGGGTTCGGGCGTGGCTGCCGCGCAGGAAATTTACCGCCAGAGCGCCAAAACAGGGGAGTAAGCGCATGTATATTCCAACGCTTGACGACATGCTGGCCGCTCATGAGCGGATCAAACCTTATATCCATCGCACACCGGTTCTGACCTCGAGCTTTCTTGATGATCTGACCGGAGCCAAGCTGTTTTTCAAATGCGAGAATTTCCAAAAAGCCGGGGCGTTCAAGGTTCGTGGAGCCTCCAACGCGGTGTTTGGGCTGGCGGACGATAAGCTGGCGCGGGGGGTTGCGACACACTCGTCGGGCAATCACGCGCTCAGCCTGTCTTATGCTGCCGGGCGGCGGGGAATTCCTTGCACAGTTGTGATGCCGCGAACGGCTCCGCAGGCCAAGAAGGATGCGGTGATCGGCTATGGTGGGCGGATTGTGGAGTGCGAGCCGTCAACCTCCAGCCGCGAGGCGACATTTGCCGAGGTGGTTGGTGAGAGCGGGGCCGAGTTCGTGCATCCTTATAATGACCCGAGGGTGATCGCCGGGCAGGGTACATGCTCGCGTGAATTGATTGAGCAGGTCGAGGGGCTTGATGCGGTGGTGGCGCCGATTGGTGGGGGCGGGATGATCTCCGGCACTTGTTTGACCCTGTCAAATCTTGCGCCGGAAGTGAAGATTTACGCCGCCGAGCCGACGCGTGCGGATGACGCTTATCGCAGTTTTAAGGCCGGATATATCATTGCTGACGACGCACCTGATACGGTTGCCGATGGGCTGAAAGTGCCGCTCAAAGAGCTGACATGGCATTTCGTGTCGCGCCATGTGAGCGATATTTTTACCGCGTCTGACCCCGAGATTGTCGACGCGATGAAGCTGATCTGGAAGCGGATGAAGATCGTGATCGAGCCGTCCTCTGCCTTGCCTCTGGCGGTGATATTGAAAAACCCACAGACCTTTGCGGGCAAGCGCGTGGGCATAATTATAACGGGCGGTAATGTCGATCTTGACAGCCTGCCGTAGATGAATACCTGATTTAGGAGAGTGAACATGAACATACATACAGATCTAGACGGGCTTGAAGTTGGCTTTGACGTACCGGCCCTGCCGGGGATGGACGAGGCCGATATTCAGACGCCGTGTCTGGTGGTCGATCTTGATGCGCTGGAGCAAAATATCAAAACCATGGGCGGTTTGGCGCGCGATATGGGCGTGCGCCATCGGGTGCATGGCAAGATGCATAAATCGGTCGATATCGCCCATTTGCAGGCGGAGCTTGGCGACAGTTGCGGGGTTTGCTGCCAGAAGGTCTCGGAGGCGGAGGTTTTCGCGCGCGGCGGTATCAAGGACGTGCTGGTATCAAATCAGGTGCGCGACGCCGCCAAGATCGACCGGCTGGCGCGGCTGCCGAATTTCGGCGCGCGGACCATCGTTTGTGTCGATGATCTTAGTAACGTGGCCGAACTGTCGGCGGCGGCGGTTAAACATGGCAATCAGCTCGAGGTTTTGGTTGAAATTGACTGCGGTGCAGGGCGGTGTGGCGTGGCCGCTGGTCAGCCGGTTGTGGAGATCGCCAAGGCGGTTGAAGCGGCCGAAAACCTGAAATTTGCAGGCATTCAGGCCTATCAGGGCGCGATGCAGCATATGCAATCTTATCAGGCGAGGCAGGAGAAAATCGGCATTGCGGTTGATATGGTGGCGCGCTCTGTCGAGATGCTCAAGGCCGAGGGCCTGTCTTGTGATATCGTTGGCGGGGGCGGCACGGGGTCTTATTATTTCGAGGGGGCTTCGGGTATTTTTAACGAGCTGCAATGTGGCTCTTATGCATTCATGGACGCGGATTATCAGACCATCCACGATCAGGACGGCAAGCCGATCTCAGAGTTTCTGAACTCGTTGTTCATCCTGACCTCGGTGATGAGCCACGCCAAGGCTGACAAGGCGATTTGCGATGCCGGGCTGAAGGCGCAATCGGTGGATAGCGGGCTGCCTTATATCTTTGGGCGTGACGATGTGGAGTATATCAAATGCTCTGACGAGCACGGGGTGATCAGCGACCCTGACGGGGTGCTGAAGGTTAATGAAAAGCTTAAACTGGTGCCGGGGCATTGTGATCCGACCTGCAATGTCCATGATTGGTATGTGGGGGTTCGCGCAGGCAAGGTCGAGGTGCTGTGGCCGGTTTCGGCGCGTGGCAAGGCTTATTGATTTCGCCTTCGGCGAGGATATTTGGACCATAAAGAAGGGTATGTGATGATTGTAGTTCCTGAGAGCGAGATTGCCGGTCTGATTGGGCGCGATGCGTGTTTTGAGGCGGTTGAGCAGGTTTTTGCCGCCATGTCGCTCGGGGATGCCTATAATTTTCCGGTAATCCGTGAGGCAATTGGTCATGCGGATGCGCTTTATGGGTTCAAGTCGGGCTTTGATCGGGCGGGCTTGGCGCTGGGGCTGAAATCGGGGGGCTATTGGCCGGGCAACGAGGCCAAGGGGATGACCAATCATCAATCGACGATCTTTTTGTTTGATGCCGATAGCGGCAAGGTTAAGGCGATCGTTGGCGGCAATTTGTTGACGGCGTTGCGCACGGCGGCGGCCTCATCGGTGTCGATCAAGCATCTCGCGCCTAAGAGGGCCAAGGTTTTGGGGATGATCGGGGCCGGGCATCAATCGGCGTTTCAGATGCGCGCTGCGGTCGAGCAGCGGCAGTTTGAGCGGGTGATCGGCTGGAACTTCCATCCTGAAATGCTGGTGCGACTGGAGGAAACCGCCGGTGAGCTTGGCTTGCCGTTTCAAGCGGTCGATCTGGATCAACTGGGGGCCGAGGCCGATGTGATCATCTCGATCACATCGAGTTTTGACCCTATATTGAAGGACGCGCAGGTAACAGGTGGCACGCATATCGCCTGTATGGGGACCGACACCAAGGGCAAGCAAGAGGTCGAGGCGGCACTGATTGCGCGCGCGACCGTGTTTACCGACGAGGTGGCGCAGGCGATCAGTATTGGCGAATGTCAGCACGCATTCGCGGCAGGCACCAAGGCCGAGAACGAGATTTTCGAGATTGGGTCAGTAATAAACGGCGCCCATCAAGGACGCCGTTCTGATGATGAAGTCACCTTGTTTGATGGCACCGGCGTTGGTCTGCAAGACCTGGCCGTTGCCTCCGCCGTGGTTGATTTGGCGGTTGAAAAAGGTGTCGCTCTTGAGGTCGTGTTCTAGTGGATCTAATCTAACGATTAGATCCACTAGAATTAGTGCTTGATGGATCAACTTATCAAGACATTCGAACTGGTTACCCTGAAACTTCCACGAGCGCGGTCGGGTTCAAATGTCTCGGTCGATCCACTAGGCCGTCTCAGGCGCGACTTTGCTTAGCCCTTTGAGGATCGGACAGTCTGGCCGATGATCTCCGGCGCAGGCCTCTATCAGATGCGACAGGGTTTCGCGCATGGATTTGAGGTCGGTAATTTTGGCCTCAATCTTTTCCAGATGCTGGCGCGCGACCATTTTTACGTCACCGCTGGCACGCTCTTGATCCTCGTATAAAGCCAGCAATGTGCGGCAGTCCTCGATGGTGAATCCCAGCGCGCGTGACCGCGCCAGGAAAGAGAGCTTGTGGAGCTCGGACTCTTGAAATGCCCGATATCCGTTGGTGTCGCGAAGGGGTTTTACCAGCCCGATATCTTCGTAATAGCGGATGGTTTTCGCAGGGAGGCCTGAATGAGAGGCTGCATATCCGATGTTCATCTCGATATCCTTTCTTATTCTGCTGGCGCAGGCACGAGGGCAGCGTCTGCGCTCGGCATTGCCACAGGGGCCTCTGTTTTCATCACTGGCTTGATGTATTTTAGGCGCAGTGAGTTGGTCAGAACGAAGGTGCTGGAAAGCGCCATTGCAGCCGCCGCGAGAACCGGTGAGAGCATGATGCCCGCGATCGGATACAAGAAGCCAGCGGCCACCGGAATGAGCACGACGTTGTAGCCAAATGCCCAGAACAGGTTCTGGTGGATGTTGCGCATGGTGCGCTGGCTGACGTCAAAGGCATTGACCACACCTTTGAGATCGCCTGACATCAGGACAACATCTGCGGCCTCGATGGCGATATCGGTGCCGGTGCCGATGGCGATACCAACGTCGGCAGTTGCCAGCGCAGGGGCGTCATTGATGCCGTCGCCGACAAAGGCCAGTTTGGCTTTGCCTTGGGAAAGGTCTTCCAGAGCGGCAACTTTGCCTTCGGGCAGAACCTCGGCCACCACCACATCAATGCCAAGCTCGGCAGCGATTGCTTCGGCTGTGCCTCTGTTGTCACCGGTGATCATGGCGACCTTGAGACCGAGCGCATGCAGTGCCTTGATGGCCTCTGGTGTGGTTTTCTTGATCGGGTCGGCGACAGCAATTACCGCTGCAGCTTTGCCGTCAATTGCGGCGTAAAGCGGGGTTTTACCCTTTTTACCCAGCGCCTGCCCGGCGGTTTTCAGTTCCGCCAGATCAATGCCTTCGCGGTCCATCAAACGGTCGGCACCGATCAGGATCGAGTGACCTTTCACCGATGCACTAACCCCAAAGCCGGTGATCGAGTTGAAATCCGTCACCTCTGAGGAGGTCAGGCCACGAGCCTTGGAGGCCCGTACGATCGCCGTGGCAATCGGGTGCTCGGAGGTTTCTTCAACCGAGGCGATAAGGCCAAGAACTTCGTCCTCGTCAAACCCTTCAGAGATGTTGAGGTCGGTCAATTCGGGACGACCTTCGGTCAGGGTACCGGTTTTATCAACCGCAACGATGGTGGTTTCTTGCAACAATTGCAGCGCATCACCCTTGCGGAACAACACACCCATTTCGGCGGCTCGTCCAGTCCCGACCATAATCGAGGTTGGTGTGGCCAGACCCATGGCGCACGGGCAGGCGATGATCAGAACCGCGACGCCGGCGATCAGGGCAAAGCTGATTGCGGGGTCTGGACCAATGGCCAGCCAGACGGCAACGGTGATCGCAGCGGCCACCATCACGGCGGGCACGAAGTAAAGGGTGATGCGGTCAACCAAGCCCTGAATGGGCAGTTTGGCGCCTTGTGCCTGTTCGACCATCTGGATGATCTGGGCCAGCATGGTGTCGCTGCCAATTTTGGTGGTGCGAAACACCAGCGCGCCGGTGCCGTTGACAGTGCCGCCAACAAGCTCGGTCCCTTCGGTTTTCTCAACCGGAGCAGGCTCGCCGCTGATCATGCTTTCGTCAACGTAAGACGCACCGGAAACAACCTCGCCGTCTACCGCGATTTTCTCGCCGGGGCGCACGTGGATCAGGTCGCCAACAAGAACGTCTTCAATCGGCAGCTCCATAACCTCGCCGTCTCGTTCAACACGCGCGGTTTTGGCCTGAAGGCCGACCAGCTTGCGGATGGCTTCGCCAGTGCGGCCCTTGGCTTGGGCCTCCAAAAGGCGGCCAAGCAGGATCAGAACCACGATCACGGCGGCGGCCTCGTAATAAACAACCGCGGTGCCTGCGGGTAAAATGCCGGGGGCAAAGGTTGAAACCAGTGAAAAGCCATAAGCGGCCGAGGTGCCAACCGCGACCAGCGAGTTCATGTCGGGCGCGCCTTTGAACAGGCTTGGATAGCCCTTGACGTAAAAGCGAAGGCCGGGGCCAAACAACACCAGTGTTGTCAGTACGAACTGGATCAGAATGCTGTTTTGCAGGCCGATTGTTGTGTCGATCCACTCGTTAAAGCCGGGGATGACATAGCCGGTCATCTCGATCAGGAACACAGGTATCGCCATCACTGCGGCAAGGAGTGTAAGGATCCGGAGTTTTTTGATCTCGTCAGCTTTTCTATCCGCCTTTTCCGAATTATCGGTGCGGTAAACTTTCGAGGTGTAACCGGCGTCGGTCACAATCGCGGCGATATCGGCGGGGCTCAGGGCTCCGGCAAGATAGGTCACTTGCGCGGTTTCATTGGCCAGATTGACCGATGCAGAGACCACACCCGGAGCGGCAACAAGCGCGCGCTCGACCCGACCAACGCAGCTTGCGCAGGTCATGCCGATGATCTCCAGCGTGATATCTTCGGTGAGGGCGGGGTAGCCCGCTTCGGTGATTGTGGCCACCAGCGTGTCGATATCCGCAGGCGCGCTGAACTCGATTTGCGCGGCCTCGGTGGCAAGATTGACGTTTGCAGAGGTCACACCATCGACGGTTTTCAATGCCCGTTCGACTCGGCCAACGCAGCTTGCGCAGGTCATGCCCTCTATTTTTAAGGTGGTTTTGTGTATTTCAGCCATGATTCTGGTCCATTTATTGTCTGTTCTTGAAGCCAGATAAAGGTTCCAGAGAGGGGAAGGTCAAGGGGGTGTGTGAAATTATTCCACAATAAATGGCAATCGAGTGGCCGGAGGGGTGTTGCGGCTGCGCGCCGAGCGCGCCGAGCGCACCTCGCCGTCGATAACGGTCATGCCAAGACCGGGTAAATTGCCCTGATGGATGCTTTCCAGCATATCCTTGCCGGGCGAATGTTGTGCCATGTCGATGAGGATAAAATCGGCTGACAGGCCCGTCTCTATTATACCCGTGTCCAGATCACGCATCCGCGCCGTGTTGCCGGTGGCAAAACAAAAGGCGATTTCGGCGGGGATATCGCCAAGGCTCGAGAGCATCGAAATCATGCGCAAAATCCCCAGCGGCTGCACGCCGGAGCCAGCGGGCGAGTCCGTCCCCAATATGATCCGCTCGGGTTGGCCGAGCTCAAACGCGGTGCGCATGGCCAACAGTCCCGCGCGCTCGTTGCCATTATGCACGATCTCGATCCCGCGCAGGCAGCTTTCGCAAAGGCAGGTGATCTGGTCGTCAGGCAGCGCCGTGTGACCGCCATTGATATGGCCGATAATGTCGGCGTCCGCCTCCAGCACGATATCCTTGTCGATCAGGCCAGAGCCGGGGATCGACGGCCCTCCGGTGTGGATGGTCGACTGAATACCGTATTTGCGCGCCCATTTGACCATCTGCTGCGCGGTCTCGCCGGTTTTGACCGA
>JAADIJ010000033.1:17435-26147 GCA_013151335.1 Alphaproteobacteria bacterium
CCTCCTCAAGCACCGGCGCGCCTGCATAAACCTTGACCCCAGAAGGGCGGAAGTTTTCGTACCAGCGCTGCGAAGCAATCGCCATCGCCTTGAGGCCAACCACGTCTTTGGGACGACCGGGCGCGTGAACCTCGCCCGCCGAAATCATGGTCGTGACCCCGCCATGAAGACAGGAGTCGATCCAGTTGAGCTGGCTCTGACGCGGGGTGAAATCGCCGATCACCGGATGCACATGGCTGTCGATCAGCCCCGGCGCGAGGGTCACCCCGCTCGCGTCAACGATGGCGTGCGCGCGATCCGTATCAAGGTCGCGCTCAGTGCCAATCGCGCTGATCCGGCCATCCAGAGCGATTACGCAATCACCGTCCAGAATGGGTTGCTCGAGTTTGCCCGACAAGATCTGCCCGATATTTCGGATGACAAGTTTTTGCGGAGGTTTGGTCATGGCGTGGCTCGCTTGTTGGCTGGAAATATGCGCCTAAGCTGCCATATTTATCGTTCGTGTGCAAACATTAGCGCTGGGGTGGGTGGAGTCGCGGCCTATCCTTCGTAACCCGCTGCTCTCCATATAAGTGACCTCAAGCCACCGTTATTGAAGAGAACAAGGTCCGGCGCGGTCCGGCTTATCAGCCGGGCGAGACAGTGTTAGAGGGCGGAGTTCTTATCTTTGAGGAGAAGCGGATCACGGTACAAACTTTAAAACCACACGATCAGAGCTTGTCCAACAGCTCCACCAGCCGGGCGCTTTCGCGGTTTGTCAGGTTGGCAGTGGTCTGGCGCGAGGCCTCGATCGCGCTCGGGATCATGTCTGCGATCAGCTCGTGGCCCTGTTTGGAGAGGCAAATCACCAAGCGCCGGCGGTCGACCTGCGATGGCGTGACCACCAAAAGTCGCTTTTTCTGCAACCGATCAACAACGCCTTTGGTGGTGGCCGCGTCCATGCCGACCATGCGGCCAAGGTGGTTTTGCGACACGTCCCCGACCTCCAGAAGCTTGGCCAGAACCGCCAATTGCGTCGGGGTGGTTTGGGGCAGAACCCGCGAGAAAACCTCCAGATGGCGTTGATTGGCCAGCCGGAGCTTAAAGCCGATCTGGGCGTCAAGACGGTAGGTCTCTATTGGCGAGGGGGTGCTTTTATCCATAGGCGTCGCTGCTTGTCGTTTGGCGGTTATCCGTTCACGGTCGAGTTTACCCCGTTGAGAGACGAACACAAGCGGCGGTCGTGCACGGCGATATTCTTGGCAGCATTCCTATCGGTATTCTTATTGGTGTACATATGAAGAAAACCGCGTAAAATCCCGGTGAGACCCCTAGAAAACCAGATAATCCGAGGCATGTTTTGGCAGAAATAATCATCCGAAAACAGATCATCAGCATCGAGGAGATTTTCCACGAGGGCGGGCCAATATCCAAGCGTCCGTTGCGACGCGGCGTGGTAATGTCGGTGATTAACAATCCCTTCGCCGGGCGCTATGAGGTTGATATTGAAGGGTTTATGGAGGAGCTAAAGCCGCTAGGGCTTGATATGGCCACGCGTTTGATCGCAGCGCTTGGTGGGCGCGCCAAGGTTGAAAGTTACGGCAAAGGTGCGATTATAGGCGCTGCGGGCGAGCTTGAGCATGGCGCGCTTTGGCATGTTCCCGGCGGCTATGCCATGCGCGAAACATTGGGCGGTGCCATGGCGATTGTGCCGTCGGCCAAGAAGGTCGCGGCGGTTGGTGCGACGCTGGATATTCCGATCACCCACATTCAGGCCTCTTATGTGCGCAGCCATTTTGATGCCATGGAAATTAGCTGCGCCGATGCGCCAAGAGCCGACGAGATGCTGTTGGCGCTGGTCATGTCCACGGGTCCGCGCATTCACGCGCGGGTTGGCGGGTTGGCGGCGGGCGACGTGGTGGGCAAAGACGGGTTGCGATGAGAGGTTTTCGGTATGTTTGCCCGAATGTCCGCCCGAATGTCTGCTCGTTATTATTTGTTTGACAACGAACAAATAATAGCCCCGAATGAGGGGGTGAGTCTGTGGCTGGTTTGCGCAGGGTCGCCAGCTAAAACGAGGCCGTAAGACTATGCCGCAAATGCGCGCAAAACCGCTCGATATTTCAGAGGTGCCGCCGACGGGTTCATTGCATCTGCCCGACCTTGCCAGCTCTGAGACCGTGGTCAGCAACTCGGGCGCCGAGGCGCGTTGGTTGGCTGAGGGCGCGCGTTTGCATCTTAATCACGGACCGATAGATTTGCTGCTGGAGGTGGCGGGACCGCGGGTTGCTCGCCTGTCCGCGCTCAAGCGCGCTTGCGCCGAATTTGATGGAGTGCTTGGCGGTTTGATGGCTGAAATCGAGGTGCTTCGTCGCCCTTATAATGGCATCAAGTCAAAGGCCAAAGGCCCGGTTGCCAGGCGGATGATCGCCAGCCTTGACGGCTATGAGGCCGATTTTGTCACGCCGATGGCCTCGGTTGCGGGGGCGGTTGCCGATCATATTCTGGCGGCGATGCACAAAACTGCGGGGCTGGAATTTGCCAGTGTCAACAACGGTGGCGACATCGCGTTTTGGCAAGGCGCGCGCCCCACGCTCAGGATCGCCATTGTGTCGGATCCGCGTACCGGAACGCAGGCGGGGGTCGTTTCGCTTACACCTCAGGATGGCATTAGCGGCGTTGCTACGAGCGGGTGGCGGGGGCGCAGTTTCTCGCTCGGGATTGCGGATGCGGTGACGGTTTTGGCCAAGAATGCCGCCGCTGCCGATGTTGGGGCCACGCTGATTGCCAACGCGGTTGATCTGCCGCATCATTCGGCGATCACCCGCGCACGCGCCTGCGATCTTGCCCCCGACAGCGATCTTGGCGCGCGGTTGGTGGTGACGGATGTGGGCGGGCTGAGCGATCACGAGGTGGGTTTGGCCTTGGCCGCAGGGGCGCGCGTTGCCGACACTCTGGTCGCGCGCGGTGCCGTTTGCAGCGTATTTCTGTGTCTGGCCGGACGCGTGAGCATTGTCGGCAAACAAAGTAACATATTGACCTGAGGAGACCATTACATGGGCACTGCCAAAATCAGAAAAATCGTTACCACGGTTGAAGATACCAAGATCGAAATGGGCCGCGAGATCTCTCCTCCTACGCGCCGGGCGGTTGCGGTTGCGGTGATCGAAAACCCGCTGGCCGGGCGATATGTCGAGGATCTGGAGCCCTTGATGGTGATCGGTGAGGAGCTTGGCGCACTGCTCGGGCAACGCTGCATTGACGCGCTGGGGATCAAACCAAGTGAGGCGCAAAGTTACGGCAAAGCGGCGATGGTTGGCGAGGATGGCGAGCTTGAACATGCCGCCGCGATCCTGCATCCGCGCCTTGGCAAACCTCTGCGCGCGGCGGTGGAAAAGGGCGCGGCGCTGGTTGCTTCAAACAAGAAACGCGGCGGCATGGGGCATCCGCTGGATGTGCCGCTTGGCCATAAGGACGCGGCTTATGTGCGCTCGCATTTTGACGGAATGGAGGTCTCGATCAATGATGCTCCGCGCGCGCGAGAGATTTTGGTTGCCGTGGCGGTTACCGATTCCGGTCGTCCGCTGCCTCGGGTCGGGGGCTTGTTGCATGAGGACGCGACCGGCAAGGATGGGCTGCGCTGATGACACAGGATATAAAAACCGACGTTTTGATTATTGGCGCGGGGCCGGTGGGATTGTTTGCGGTGTTTGAGCTGGGCTTGCTGGGGCTGTCGGCGCATCTGGTTGACGTGCTGGATCGTCCCGGCGGTCAATGTGCCGAGCTTTACCCCGAAAAGCCGATCTATGATATTCCCGGTGTGCCGGTGATTTCGGGTGATGAGTTGACGCAAAATCTGATGGCGCAGATCAAGCCGTTTGCGCCTCAGTTTCACTTTCAACAGATGGTGACTGGCGTTTCGGGCGACGTTAAAACCGGCTTTCACGTCACCACCGATCAGGGGCAGAGCTTTCACGCCAAAGTGGTGGTGATCGCGGCGGGGGGGGGCTCTTTTCAGCCCAAGCGCCCGCCAATCAAGGGGATCGAGCCTTATGAAGGCCGCTCGATCCATTACTCTGTGCGCCAGCGCGAGATTTTTCGCGACCGCGATTTGCTGATCGTTGGCGGGGGGGATTCAGCGCTGGATTGGTGCCTTGATCTGGAGCCGATTGCCGGGCGCATCACGCTGGTCCATCGCCGGCCGAAGTTTCGCGCCAGCCCCGATAGCGTTGCCAAAATGATGGCTCTGGTTGAGGCCGGAAAGATGGATTTCCTGATCGGGCAGGTGCGCGATTTGAAAGGCGATAACGGGCAGTTGAGCGAGGCCAGTATTGCGGTGGTCGACGAGGAAATCACCGTTGCCTGCGATGCTCTGCTGCCGTTTTTCGGGCTGACGATGAAGCTGGGACCGGTCTCGGATTGGGGGCTTGAGCTTGAGAAAAACCTGATCACGGTGGACACCGCGAAATTCGCCACCTCGCGCGCGGGCGTGTTTGCCATTGGCGATATCAACACCTATCCCGGCAAGCTGAAGCTGATCCTTTCGGGCTTTCACGAGGCGGCTTTGATGTCCCAAGCGGCCAAGGCGATTGTGCATCCTGACGAGCGGGTGGTGTTTCAGTATACGACCTCGTCGTCAAAGTTGCAGAAAAAGCTCGGGGTGATCTGAGCATGGCCGCTGCGCCAAAATTGATCCGTCCTGCCAGTCTTGACGCGGCTTTGCGCGCACGCGCGAAGGGGCCGGTTGCGGTTTTGGCGGGGGGGACCGACTTTTTTCCCATGCAGATGGATTTGGCGACCGGGCCCGTGCTGGATATCTCCCGGCTGCCGGGGCTTGGCGAAATCGCTGACCAAGGAGATCACTGGCGAATTGGTGCGGCGCTCACTTGGGCCGGTTTGGCCAAAGCGGAGCTGCCGCCTGCTTTTGACGGGCTGAAATCGGCAGGTGCCGAGATCGGGTCGGTGCAAATCCAGAACTCTGCCACGCTGGTTGGCAATATTTGCAACGCATCGCCTGCCGCCGATGGTGTGCCGGCGTTGCTGGTTTTGGAGGCAGAAATCGAGGTCGCCTCGACCGCGCGCACTCGTCTGGTGCCGCTTGAGGCGTTTATCAGCGGCGTTCGAAAAATCGCGCTTGCGCCTGATGAGTTGGTCACCGCTATCGTGATCCCCAAAGCGGCCTCTATTGGCCACAGTGTTTTTCAAAAGATCGGATCTCGGCGCTATTTGGTGATTTCGATTGCCAGCGTTGCTGTGCGTCTGGTGCTCAAGGATAGTGGTGAAATTCAGGTGGTGCGGATCGCCGTTGGCTCTTGTTCGCCGGTTGCTTGTCGCCTGCGCGATCTGGAGGAGGCGCTGATTGGCCATCATATCTCGCAGGCTCGTGATATCATTCGCGCCGGTGATTTCACACCGCTTTCGCCGATTTCCGATTTGCGCGCCACAGCCAGTTATCGGCTGGAGGTCGCGCGCGAGATTTGGTCGCGCGCTGGTTTCATGTGTGAAGGAAGGCGCCGATCATGGCTGAGCGCGCGGAGTTTACGCTGAATGGCGCGGTGGCGACGTTTGACGCGGATCGGCTGGCGCGTTTGTCGAGCTTGCTGCGGCGCGACCTTGATTGCAAGGACATCAAAATCGGTTGTGACGCCGGGGATTGCGGGGCTTGCACGGTGCTGCTGGATGGTCAGCCGGTTTGTGCCTGCATCACCTCGACCTCGCAAATCGAGGGCCGAAAGGTCGAGACCTTGTCTGGCCTGATCGCGCATGATCCTTTGGCGCAAAAGCTGTCGCAGGCGTTTTTGCGCGAGAATGCGGCCCAGTGCGGGATTTGCACGCCGGGCATGATGGTGTCGGCGGTGGCGCTGTTGCGGCGGACTGCGCATCCAAGCGAGGCCGAGGTGATGGAGGCGCTTGGCGGCGTGCTTTGTCGTTGCACGGGTTATCGCAAAATCATCGCGGCGGTGAGGGATATCGAGACCCCGATCAAGGCCGGAGCAGGTGCGGTTGGCACGCCACTGATCAAGCTCGACGGGGCGGCTAAAGTTTCCGGGGCCGAGCGGTTTTCCGATGATATCGCCCCGCCGGATGCACTGGTTTTACGCGTCATCCGCTCGCCGTATTTTCACGCCGATTTTGTCTTTGGCGATCTTGCGGCTTATGCGCGTCAGCACGGCCTTGATCTGGTTTTGACGGCGGCGGATATTCCCGGCCTTAATCTGTTCGGCGTCATCCCCGGCTTCATCGACCAGCCGGTTTATGCCGAGGGGACCGCGCGGTTCAAGGGCGAGGCGGTGGCCTCGGTTATTGGGCCGGAGGATGTGCTCCGCGCACTTGATCTCGGCGAGTTTCCCGTCATCTGGACCGAGCGGCAACATGCCCTGACCCCCGCGTTGGCCAAGGAGGCCGCGCCTTTGCATGAGGGGCGGGGCGGCAATATTATGTGTCGTGGGGTGGTGTCGTGCGGCGATACTGAGGCGGCTTTCAAAACAGCGGATATCACCGCGTCGGGGCAGTTCTCCACCGGGTTTGTCGAGCATGCTTATATCGAGCCTGAGGCTGGATATGCCACCTTTGAAAACGGTCGCATCAGCGTTCACGGCGGCACCCAAGCGCCGGTGATGAACCAAGAGGGGCTGGCCAAAATCCTCGCGCTGCCCCTGCGCGACATTCGCATTTGTCCGAGCGCGACGGGGGGCGGTTTTGGCTCCAAGCTTGATCTTTCTTATCAGCCGCATGTGGCGCTGGCGGCGATGAGGCTGGGGGTGCGTGTGACTTATACCCGCGCGCAATCCATGGCCTCAACCACCAAGCGCCATCCTTCGGAGATCACCATCAAAGCGGGCTGCTCACGTGACGGGCGGCTGGTGGCGTTTGAGTTTGACGGCATTTTTAACACCGGCGCTTATGCGTCTTGGGGGCCGACGGTCTCTAATCGGGTGCCGATCCATGCGGGTGGGCCGTATGTGCATCAAAACTATGTGGCCAGAACCGAGGCGGTTCACACCAATTGCGCCCCTGCTGGCGCGTTTCGCGGCTTTGGCGTGCCCCAAGCGGCGATTGCGCAAGAGCAGGTGTTTGACGATCTCGCCAACCAGCTTGGCATGGATCGGCTGGAGTTTCGGGTTTTGAATGCGCTGGATAATGGCCAGCCGACCACGACGGGTCAGGTGTTTGACGGGGCGGTCGGGATCAAGCCTTGCTTTGAGGCTTTGCGCGGCGACTGGGGCAAAGCGTTGGCGCGGGCCGAGGCGTTCAACCAGCGCGCTGCCGAAAACCCCTTGCGCAAAGGTGTCGGCATCGCTGCCGGTTGGTATGGTTGCGGGAATACGTCCCTGCCCAACCCCTCGACCATTCGCTGCGGGGTAACGGCTGAGGGCGCGCTTTATCTGCATCAGGGTGCGCAGGATATTGGCCAAGGCGCAAACACGGTGATCGCGCAGATTTTCGCCGAGGCGCTGGGCTGCGATATTGTCCATGTGCGTCTTGTTGGCGGGGATACGGATATAACGCCGGATGCGGGCAAAACATCGGCCTCGCGCCAGACTTATGTTAGCGGCAATGCGGCGCTGTTATCGGCGCAGGCGTTGAGGTCGCAAATCTTGCGGTTGGTTAATTGTCAGGAGGGTCGGCTCTTGTTCTCGCCCGGCGAGGTTGTCGTAACCACGCCTGACGGGCAGAGCCATAGCGCGCGTCTGACTGATTTGCCGCTGGTGTCGGACGACTATGTTCTGGAGGCAATCGAGAGCTATGACCCCCCGACCTCGCATTTGGATGAAAACGGTCAAGGTGTGCCCTATGCGGTGTTTGGTTATACCGCACATATGGTTGAGCTGACGGTTGATACCGCTCTTGGCGCGGTCACGATTGACCATATCCACGCCGCGCATGATGTGGGTCGCGCGATAAATCCGGCGCAGATCGAAGGGCAAATTCATGGCGGGGTTGCCCAAGGGATCGGCTTGGCCCTGATGGAGGAGTTTATTCCGGGGCGCACCGAGAACCTCCATGATTACCTGATCCCGACCATTGGCGATGTGCCGCCGATTACCTCGCATATCGTTGAGGTTCATGACGATCACGGCCCGTTCGGCGCCAAGGGGCTGGGCGAGCATGTGCTGATCCCGACTGCTCCGGCGATCCTCAATGCCATTCGTCATGCCTCGGGCGCAAGCCCTGCCGATTTGCCCGCAACGCCTGACCGCGTGCTGGCGGCGATTAAGCTGGCGCGTGAAGGGAGCGGCTGATGGTTCGACAAACGGTAACCGAGGCCAAAAACGGCAAAATCCGCTGCGATGCCTGCCCGGTGATGTGCTTTATCGCTGACGGACGCTCGGGGGCTTGTGATCGCTATGCCAACGAGGGGGGCGATCTCGTGCGTCTTGATCCCTTTACAATATTGGAGCGTGCCGAGCAGGCTGACGGGCAGATCGTGCCGTTTCTGGAGCTTGAGAAAACCGGCGAATGGGAGGGCGATATCCTGCAAGGCACCCGGCCTTTTGTGACGGCTGTCGGGGCCGGAACCACCTATCCCGACTATAAACCTGCGCCCTTTATTGTCAGTCAACAGCATGATGGCGTGGACATGGTGACGGTCGTGACCGAGGGGATTTTCAGCTATTGCGGGGTCAAGGTGAAGATCGACACGGATCGGCATCTTGGCGCTGAAACCGCGTTGGTGCGTGTCGATGGCGAGGCTGTGGGGCATGTGATGACGGCGGAATACGGCTCGCAAAT
>JAADIJ010000072.1 GCA_013151335.1 Alphaproteobacteria bacterium
TTTCGGGAGGATAAAACTATAGCCGATTCTTTCGCGCTAAAGCACTCCCGTCTGGAAGACGGGGGGTTTGAACCAACGAGTGGATACTAAAAAATGTGGTTTATGCCGCAAATGATTTGATCGGCAAAGTCCGCACAATTTCGACACGGAGTCAGGATCAGCGCATGATGGCCGATAAATTCATCGGCAAGCAGGTCCGGGTCTTGAACGATTCTCTGGCCGGGGTTGCCAAGTTGAACCGGGATATTCGCATACAGATCGGCACCGGGCGCGATGTAAACGGTCTGATGGACCAACGTCAGCTTCTCGTCGACAAAATCGCCGGGATCGTGCCGCTAAAAATCTATCAGCGGCCCCACGGTCAGATCACGATTACGTCCAGCGGCGGCGCTGTTTTGCTTGAAGGAAGACCGTCGGTTTTCGGGTTTACTGCAGCAGGAATTATCACCCCGGACATGACCAAAACCTCAGGCGCATTATCGGGCCTGACACTGAACGGCAAGCCGATCGCCCTTGGCGGCAGTTACGGATTGTTGAACGGCGGCTCTTTGTCGGCCCAGTTTCAGATCAGAGACGAAACCGCGCCTTTTGCCAGTGCGCAAATCGACGCGTTTGCGAGGAACCTGATCGAGCGTTTTCAGAGTGCGGGGATAGATCCGACCTTGGCGTCGGGTGCTGCGGGATTGTTCACCGATGGTGGCGCGGCGTTGAAACCGGCGCTTGAAACCGGGCTTGCCGGGAGGTTGTCGTTGAATGCGGCGGTTGATCCGGCAACAGGCGGAGCGGAGTGGCGAATTCGCGATGGGTTGGGTGCAACCGCGCCGGGTGACGTTGGGAACGCGACCCTCATCAGCAGTTTGGTGGACAGTCTTTCGGCGCGTCAGGCGGCCTCGTCCGGTCAGTTTTCGTCCGGAGCCAGCAGCTTGTCAGGGCTAAGTGGCGATCTGAGTGCGCTCAACAGTGCGGCACGCCTTCACGCCGAACAGTCAGCGGTTTTCGCCCAGAGCAGGTTGCAGGAACTCACGCTGATCGAAAAGCAGAGCGGGGTCGATACCGACTCTGAAATGCAAAAACTATTGCTGGTCGAACAAGCCTACGCGGCCAACGCACGGGTGATCTCGACCGTTGATAAGATGCTTAAAACGATTTTGGAGATGTAACCCGCATGAGTTTTTTGTCCGTTAGTGATGTATCCGGCAGCCTTCGTCTGCGCTATATGAATGCGGATCTCAAACGAAATGCCAATCGCCTGACGGCTGAGCTTGCCAGCGGCCGAACGAGTGATGTTGCCGCCAAGCTGAAAGGTGGGCTTGATCGGCTTGGGGCGGTGTCACGCTCTGTTAAGATGATCGACATTTATCAGATGGCCGGGTCCGAATTGTTAACGCGCGCCTCCGGGCTACAGTCGGCGTTGCAAACAGTGCGAGAAATAACGCAGAGCTCCGGCATCAAAATGTTGGCGGCAGGCACGACACCGACAGATATGGTGACTTCGGCCGGCGCCAACGCCGCTTTTGACGGGCTTAAATCCGTGGTCGGGGCGCTGAACACTCGGTTGGCGGGGCGCAGTCTGTTCGCCGGACGCGCGACGGATCGACCGGCATTGGTTTCGGCAGGGGCAATGTTGAACGATCTTCAGGCCCTGACCGCAGCGGCGAACACCGCCGCGCAGGTCGCGGTCATTGTCGACACCTATTTTAATCAACCCGGCGCGGGATTTGACAGTTCGGCGTATCTGGGCGCGCAAACATCGTCGGGGCCCACCCGAATTTCTGAGGCGGAAACTGCGGAAATCGCCACAAGCGCCCAAGAGCCGGAGCTGCGCCGCGCGATGCAAGGGTTGGCCTTGTCAGCGCTTTTGTCGCGCGGAATTCTTGCAAACAACACCAGTGAGCGCGGCAATCTAATGAAGCAATCCGGCGAAATGCTGATATCCGCAACAGACGGCGTGATCGGCTTGCAAGCAAAAATAGGCGGCTCTCAACAGCGGATCGAAGCGGTTCAGACCGGAAATGCCGCAAGGAAATCGGGACTGAATGTCATGATCGAGCAGATGACCGGCGCTGATGGTTACAAAACCGCGACCGATCTGAAGGCGGTCGAAATGCGTCTTGAGGCGCTTTATATCTCTACAACCCGGCTGTCACGACTCTCATTGGTGAATTATTTACGATGAAAATACTCTCTGTTATTGCTCTCATCTTCTATGCAACTGGCTTGACGCTATGGTCAGATCCGGGCTGGGCGGCATCGGTGCGGATCAAGGACTTGGTCGATTTTGACGGCGTGCGCGGCAATGATCTGGTTGGATATGGGCTGGTTGTCGGGCTTAACGGAACCGGCGACGGCATTCGAAACGCGCCGTTTACCGAGGAAACCATGTCCAATATTTTGGAGCGGCTGGGGGTTAATGTCACCGGCGAGAAGATCCGCCCAAAGAATGTCGCGGCGGTGTTTGTGACCGGCGCACTGCCACCATTCGCGCGCGCTGGCAGTCGCATTGACGTGACAGTCTCAACTATAGGAGACGCAAAAAGCCTGCTGGGAGGTACGCTTATTTTGACGCCAATGAACGGTGCGGACGGGCAGATTTATGCGGTGGCCCAAGGATCGGTGATCGCGGGCGGAGCGAGCGTCGAGGGTAAGGCGGCCAAGATTACCTCTGGCGTGCCAACCTCGGGGTCGATCCCTGCCGGTGCGCGGGTTGAGCGGGAAATTCAGTTTGATTTTCAAGGTATGAGCACAATGCGCCTTGCGTTGCGCAACCCGGATTTCACCACAGCACTGCGCATTGAAAAGGCGATCAACCGCAAAGTTGGTCGGCAAGTCGCGCTAATGTTGGATTCCGGGACAGTGGAGTTGGATATCATAAAAGCAAAGGCGAGGTCTCCTGCTCATCTGATCGGGCAGATCGAAAATATCGAAGTTACGCCAGAGCAAAAAGCTCGCGTGGTTGTCGATCAAAGGTCTGGAACGATTGTACTGGGAGACGAGGTTCGGATTTCAAAAGTTGCGGTCTCGCAAGGCAACCTGACGCTGAGGGTTCAGGAAACCCCGATGATCGTGCAACCAAACCCGTTTTCGACCGGCGGGCAGACTTTGTCAGTTCCACGCACGACCGTTGCCATGACCGAAACTCCCGGCACCGGGTTGGCCGAAGTCAGCGGCGAGACGTCGCTATCGGAAGTTATTCAAGGATTGAACGCACTCGGTGTCTCGCCACGAAATTTGATAGATATCCTGAAAAGTATCCGCGCCGCCGGGGCCTTGCATGCCGAATTTATTGTCCAATAGCGTTGGCAAGATGCTATGCGTAACGTCGAGCATGCGCGAAGTTACGTAGCATCAAACCTATTTCGACGATTTGAACGAATCCCTGATATCGCGCCCAGCGCGCGCGAATGCATCGACAATCCAACGGCCGGTCAGAAAATAACCGAGCATATTGCTGTCACCATAGCTTTTGGACATGGCTTGGGCATAAGTCGGATCGGTTTTCAGCTTTGTCGGTTTTTTGGCAGATTTTCGAAACACCATGTCGGTGCCGGTCGGCTGTACACGCGGGTCCAACTCCAGATTGCAGGCCTTCCCCAACAACTCCAACGTGACTGGCGTGAAGCCGTGAACATGGGCGAAATGAAGCCGCTCAAACATTTTTCGCCCATTCGTATGCGGGATCATATTGGGAACGGCGATGGTGATCACCCCGTCTTTGGCCAGACGGCTGACCAGCCATCTCATCGCGCCAAGCGGGTCACGCAAATGCTCAAACACATGAAAAGACGTGATCAAATCGAATTTCTCGTCGCCAAGATCGGTATCAGACCAAACGCTGCATTTCACGTTCACGCCATAAGTCTCGTTGGCGAAATTAGCGTAATCCTGCCCCGGTTCAATACCGGTCACCTTGTGGCCCTTGTCTTTGCAAGCCTTGAGAAACTCGCCAGAGCCGCAGCCGAAATCGAGCACGTTCGCCTTTTCAGAGATCGCAGGTAAGAGCCAGTTCAGGCGTTTCTCGGCAAGGTTTACGCTGCGCTTGAGGTGAAATTTCGGCGGCTTGGTTCCGGCAAGCTGATAGTCAAACCTGTAGGAGAGGCGATAATAGTCGGAAAGCTCCGCTTGGGTCGGCATGGGATCGGTGCGCTGAAGTCCGCAATTGAGGCAGATCACAGTACGTAGTTTTTTGATCCGGCGATCATACTCGCTCAGCGTGGCTTTTTCGGCGCTGCCGCAAAGGTTACACGCCTCGCTTACCCCGACATAAGGATATGAGGTCAGGGGAATTGCGCCCTGAAGAAGTTTTGTGAACGTGCCCAAAATCTGGCCTCCGCAGAAAAAGTTTGCCCGTGTTTATCTGACAGCGAATTGTGTTGGCAAGTGGGCGCGCGCGACACCGCGCTACGAGCGGGTTTCGGCCTCTATTTGCGCCTTGGATTTTCGCGCGCGTTCGGTCGCACTTTTCAATTGTCCACAGGCGGCCATGATGTCTTCGCCGCGCGGCCTTCGCACTGGTGACGCGTATCCGGCATTGTTGACAATATCGCCAAACGCACGGATTCGGTTGTTGCTGCTGCGCTTATAAGGCGCGCCGGGCCATTCATTAAACGGGATGAGATTGATCTTGGCGGGGATGCCGTCGATCAGTCGCACCAACTCGCGCGCATCCTCGTCGCTGTCGTTTACGCCGTGAAGCATCACGTATTCAAAGGTGATTCGCTCAGAGTTTGACAGGCGCGGATAATCGCGCAGGGCGTCGAGCAATGCCGCGATATTCCAGCGTTTGTTGATTGGCACCAACCGATCCCGGGTCTGATCGTTGGTGGCATGAAACGAGACCGCGATCATGCAGCCGATCTCTTCGCCCGCACGCCGGATTTCAGGCACAACGCCCGAGGTCGACAGCGTGATGCGGCGGCGTGACAGGGAAATCCCCTCGTTATCCATGGCGATCAGCATCGCGTCGCGCACATTCTCGAAATTATAAAGCGGCTCGCCCATGCCCATCAGCACGATATTGCTAAGCCGACGCTTTTCACCGGGCGGCACACCCCATTCATCAAGATCATCGCGCGCGACCAGAATTTGACCGACGATTTCGGCGGGGGTCAGGTTGCGCACCAGTTTCTGGGTGCCGGTATGACAAAACGAGCAGGTGAGCATGCAGCCAACCTGCGAGGAGATGCACAGAGTGCCGCGATCGGTTTCGGGAATATAAACCACCTCGACCTCGTGACCGCCCGCGATTCGCAGCAGATATTTGCGGGTGCCATCAACCGAAATCTGGGTCGTGACGATCTCTGGGCGCGCGACCGTAAAGGTTTCCTCAAGCATTGCGCGATATGGTTTGGCCAAGTTGGTCATGTTGGCAAAATCGGACACGCCTTTTTGGTAAATCCATTGCCAGATTTGGCCGACTCGCATTCCGGCCTGCTTGTGCGGGGTGCCGGCATCAATCAGCGCCTCGCGCATCTGCGCGCGCGACAGGCCGACAAGGTTTTGCTTGCCGGTCTTGGTGTCTTTGCGCGGAATGGTCAGGTTGTCGGGCGTGATGGGAAGGGCGCGGGTCATAAAAGGAAGGCTCCAATGCGGTCAGTCTGGCGGCCTACACCAAATCAGCTCGGGCGCAAAGGGGCTTTAACGAGAGGCTGGTCAGACCCGGCAACCTTAATTGCTGCAACGCCGCTCGGCCTCTTCGATTGCGGCGGTGAATCCGAGCAGTGAAAACGTGTCCTCGGTTTTGGTCCCGCGAGAGGATTGCGCACTGACGATGGCCGTGGCACCACGTTTCATTGACGTGGTGATTTTAAGGTCATCCGCCTCGCTGGCGGGCCATGCCCAATCGCCGTCGACAAACATCGCATAGCTGGCGGAGCCGATTTTCAAGTTGACGGTGATGCCTTCCTTGAACGGATAGCCGCCGGTGAACGAAACTTCGCCTTTGACGTTGGTGCCGGGACGGTAGGAAACGAACATCAAGATATCGCTCCGGTTTACGGCCACTGGCTTACCGTTTTTGGTGTTTTTGCTGCTTTTGGGCGCGGAAACCACCCAGCATTCGGTCGGGCTTCCTTCGACGAATACGCTCCAATCGGTTTTGGCGTCCACCCGGTTGGTAGACGTTTGGGCCGTCAACGGCCCTCCAAGCATGGCAAGCATCGCCACGCCGCCGACAAAATTTCCGAAAATACCTGCTGCATTTTTCTTCATGCTACTCACAGCCTCCAGCTGTTTACTGCCTCTTTTCACCCTGACATGCGGTTCACTTGGCGGAACTCTGGACAGTCAGGGGTTTATACGACTACCTGTGCGCACAGTCTAACGCAGATTTGCCCATTTTCCAGCCCCATTTACGGATTTGTGCATGGCTTTAGACTTCAATTTGACGCGAGTAAGGAGAATATTATGTCGGATGCCGTAAAACTGGTGGAAATCTGGCGTGGCCCCTTTTTGGAAAGCGAGCATCGCGGTCATGCGGTGGTGTGCGATGATGAGGGCCAGATCGTGGCGAGTTGGGGTAATGCCGACCAGATTATTTTACCGCGATCCAGTTGCAAAATGTTGCAAGCCTTACCGTTGATCGAAAGTGGCGCGGCGGACCTTATGGGCCTGACAACCGAGCATCTGGCGCTGGCTTGTGCCTCCCATCAGGGGGCGAAAATTCACACAACGCGGGTGGCGAAATGGCTCGATGCGCTGGGGTTGAGCGATGCGGATTTGCGCTGCGGCACCCAGACACCCGCCGATGAGGATGCGCGAAACCAGATGATCAAAACCGATGATACGCCCTGTCAGATGCATAATAACTGCTCTGGCAAACACACGGGGTTTTTAACCGTCGCCAAGCATCTCGGCGCGGGGCCGGAATATGTCGACCCCGCCCATCCGGTGCAAATGGCGGTGCGCGAAGCGTTCGAGGATATGACCGGCATGGACAGCCCCGGCTTTGGCATCGACGGCTGCTCGGCCCCGAATTTTGCCACATCGGTTCACGGGTTGGCGCGCGCGATGGGCAAACTGGCTGGCGGAACCGGCGGCAATGATGCGCGCAGCTTGGCTGGTGCGCGACTGGTTGCGGCAATGGCGCGCCACCCGGAATTGGTCGCGGGCGAAACTCGTGCCTGCACCGAAATGATGCGCACAATGGGCGGCGCGGCCGTGGTCAAAACCGGTGCCGAGGGGGTTTTCGTCGGCATTTTGCCCGGCCCCGCGCTGGGAATCGCGATCAAGATCGAGGATGGCGGCACCCGCGCTGCCGAATCAGTGATGGCCGCTTTGCTGGTTCGCCTTGGCGTGGCCGAGGCCCAAGACCCGATGATTGCCAAACGCCTAAACCCGCCCTTGCGCAATCGCGCCGAAATCGAGGTCGGATTTCTGCGCCCGACAGAGGCGTTGTTTGCGGGCGGAGCGCGGCTTTGACATCGCACGCGGCTTGCCCCTGCCTGAAAACACAGGTAGATCGGGCGTTATGCGACACGTGATTTACATGGATGACCGCCACCGCCTGCCTTGGCGTTTCCACGGCGAGGTGTTGTCGATATTGGCAATGCTCTGAGCCCGATCACCCAGCGCACCCCAATCAACTGACATTCCAGCGGGAGAAAAATTATGACCGCCCCCAAGACTCTTTACGACAAAATCTGGGACGCCCATGTGGCGCATCAGGACGATGATGGCACCTGCCTGTTATATATCGACCGCCATTTGGTGCATGAAGTGACCAGCCCACAAGCGTTTGAAGGCCTGCGTTTGGCCGGGCGCAAAGTGCGCGCTCCCGGTAAAACCATCGCCGTTCCCGACCATAATGTGCCAACCACGCTTGATCGCGCAAAGGGGATCGAGAACGAGGAAAGCCGTATTCAGGTCGAAGCGCTGGATAAAAACGCGCGCGAGTTTGGCGTGGTTTATTATCCGGTCGATGATATTCGCCAAGGTATCGTGCACATTGTCGGCCCCGAGCAAGGCTGGACCCTGCCCGGTATGACAGTGGTTTGTGGCGACAGTCACACTGCAACCCACGGCGCATTTGGCGCATTGGCGCACGGGATTGGCACAAGCGAGGTCGAGCATGTTCTCGCCACGCAAACCCTGATCCAGAAGAAAAGCAAAAACATGCGGGTCGAGATTACCGGCCAATTGCAGCCCGGCGTAACGGCCAAGGACATCACCATGGCAGTCATCGGCACGACCGGCACGGCTGGCGGCACCGGACATGTGATCGAGTATTGCGGGGAGGCCATTGCCGCGCTGTCGATGGAAGGGCGCATGACCGTTTGCAATATGGCGATTGAGGGCGGCGCGCGCGCGGGCATTATCGCACCCGACGACAAGACATTCGCCTATGTAATGGGCCGACCGCATGCGCCAAAAGGGGCCGCGTGGGAGATGGCGCTCGCCTATTGGAAAACCCTGTTTACCGACGACGGGGCCACGTTTGATCAGGTGATCACGCTCAAAGGCGAAGACATCGCGCCGGTGGTGACCTGGGGCACATCGCCCGAAGATGTTTTGCCGATCACCTCAACCGTCCCCGCCCCGAGCGATTTCTCCGGTGGCAAGGTCGCCGCGGTCGAGCGTGCGCTTGACTATATGGGCCTGACGCCGGGCATGAAACTGACAGATGTGGCGATTGACACCGTGTTCATCGGCTCTTGCACCAACGGCCGGATCGAGGATTTGCGCGCGGCAGCCAAGGTTCTGAAGGGGCGCAAGATCAAAGAGGGGATGCGAGCGATGATCGTTCCCGGCTCCGGCCTCGTGCGCGCCCAAGCCGAAGAAGAAGGGTTGGATGTGATCTTTACCGATGCCGGATTTGAGTGGCGACTGGCAGGTTGCTCCATGTGTCTGGCCATGAACCCCGATCAGTTGCAACCGGGCGAGCGCTGTGCGGCCACGTCAAACCGCAATTTCGAAGGACGGCAAGGGCGCGGCGGACGCACCCATTTGCTCAGCCCGGCAATGGCGGCGGCAGCGGCAATCACCGGACATTTGACCGATATTCGCGACTTTGAGGGAGACGCATGATGGACAAATTTAACACTCTTTCCGGTATCGCCGCGCCGATGCCGCTGATCAACATCGACACTGACATGATCATCCCCAAGCAGTTTTTGAAAACCATCAAGCGCTCGGGTCTCGGCGTTAATCTGTTTGACGAGATGCGTTATGACGATGACGGGCAAGAAATTCCCGACTTCGTGTTGAATAAGACAGCCTATCGCAATGCCGAGATCATCGTTGGTGGCGACAATTTTGGCTGTGGATCGTCGCGTGAACATGCGCCGTGGGCCTTGCTCGATTTCGGCATCCGCTGCGTGATTTCAACCAGTTTCGCCGATATCTTCTATGGCAATTGTTTCAAGAACGGCATCCTTCCGATTGTGCTGCCCAAAGAGCAGGTAGATCAATTGATGGAGGATGCCGAGCGCGGCGAGAACGCACGGATTTCCGTTGATCTAGAGGCGCAAACCGTCACCAGCAGCGATGGAACCGAGTTTCGTTTTGAGGTTGATCCGTTCAAAAAGCAATGCATGTTAAATGGCTTGGATGATATCAGCCTAACAATGGAAAAATCGGCAGCGATTGATACTTTTGAGGCCGATTATCAGGCGCGGATGCCGTGGTCCTGAGGTCTGAACGCTGACCTTGTTGGCTCTCGGCAAGCACCGGGAGCCAATTATTTCCATATGATGCAAAATTGAAACAGATTGTTTCCGTTTATACAAAAAATTATTTGTGACTCTTCAAGGGGTTGACGAATTCTGCCCAATTAAGGCAAGATTAAGGCGAAAATGAGGCAGCCCCGATGAGCGCGGGGATCAAATCGGAACAGGGGACGGCAACGTATCGACCCCGGCCAGATTGAAGGTATAAAAGCAGTGATCCCACGGCTGGCAGGTGCGTTTTTCCGGGCAATTTTGGTGGCATTCTTGATTGCGATGCCGTCAATGATCCTGCCGGGTATTGGGCCGGACACGCGGCAAATCGCAATGGTTTTCGCGCTGGTTGGTGCCGCTTTGACCCTGTTTGAATATGGCTCGTCCCATCCCGGTCTGGTCGAATTTCGCTTCGCCCCGCCGTTTAATCGCATCCGTTTCGGCGCATTATTCGTGACCGTTCTCCTACTGACAATGATGTTTCGCGGCACCGTTGGTGGCAACGAGATGACACGTACGGTGCTTGAAATTGGCCGTATCGTCGGGGCTGCGATGGATTTTCCGCTTAGCCCGGTCAGAATTTTAACCTCTCTGTTGACCAATGACGGCACCAGCGGAAATGCCGAGATCGTGCGCTCTACCGCCGGGATCAGCTATGTTGTGTCGCTGGTATCGCTGGCGGTTTTCGCGGTTTTTCTGCGGGTGCTGGCATGGCCACTGGGTCACGGCTCGTTCAATGTGTGGGTAAATTTGCCGACATTTGATCCGGCCTCGGGGTTTGACGTGGAAGAAAGGTTAATTCGCGACGCGCGCGTTAACGTTATCTTTGGATTTACCCTGCCATTCTTAATGCCACTGGTTGCACAGGTTTCGGCGTCTTATTACGACTTTTCGGCGCTCAACAGCAGCCAGACCCTGATCTGGACGGTGGCTGTATGGGCATTTTTACCGGCAAGTTTGTTTATGCGCGGCATTGCCATGGGCAAAATCGCCAGACTGATTCGCCTGAAACGCGACCAGCTACAAGGCTCCGGCGTGTCGGATTTGGCGCATGTCTGATCTGGCTGGCCTGGGGGCTGCCAACAAACGCTGACACACTCAGGCTGGCGACTTTTAATGTATCGTTAAAACGAGACGGACCGGGATTGTTGCTTCGTGACCTTGAAAAGGGCACGGACCGCCAAATCAACGCAGTCGAGCGGATCATCAACCGACTGGCACCGGATGTGCTGTTGCTCAATAATTTCGACTTTGATTTGCGCGGCGTTGCGCTGGAGGTTTTCGCCAGCCAGCTTGAGGTGAACTATCCTTACCTATTCGCGCTGCCATCCAACGCTGGCCTGCCGAGCGGGCTTGATCTCGATGGGGACGGGCGCTTGAACGGGCCCGGAGATCGGCAAGGTTTCGGGCGATTTTCCGGCAATGGCGGCATGGCGCTGTTGTCCCGGTTTCCGATTGAGACCCGCAAGGTCAAAGACTTTTCAAACCTGCTTTGGAAAGACTTAGCGGGGGCAAGATTGCCGAGCAAAGATGGCGCTCCGTTTCCTTCTCTGGCGGCGCAAAAAGCACAACGTCTGGCGTCAAAGGGGCTGTGGGATGTACCGGTTCGCCTGCCTGACGGGCGAGTTTTGCATGTGCTGGCCTCGCACGCCACACCGCCGGTATTTGATGGACCCGAGGATTTGAACGGGATGCGCAATCGCGACGAAATCAGGTTCTGGTCGGGTTATTTAAGCAAGATCCCTCAGGGCGAACTCTTTGTTATTCTTGGAGATTTAAACGCTGATCCCAAGGATGGCGAAGGCTCACACAGGGCGATCTCGCGGTTGATTTCTGATCCACGCCTCACCGACCCACGCCCCCAAAGTCGGGGCGCGAAGATGGCAGCAAAGCGACAGGGCGGGCCAAATCTGCGCCACAAAACCGACGCCCGCCTTGATACCGTCGACTGGGACGAGACGCGAACGCCCGGTAATATGCGCGTTGATTATGTGCTGCCATCAAAGGGATTTGCGGTGATCGACGCGGGGGTTTTCTGGCCCGCGCCGGATGAGGGCGGCTTTGATCTGGTCGGGTTAAACGGCGACATCGGCGCGCATCACCGGCTGGTCTGGGTTGACGTGAAATGACACCGCCTGAGCGATGGCAGCGTTGAGCGATGTCGCACGAAACTCCGGCAAGAGCCGCACGAATTTCGCGCCGTCCAGATGATGCGGCTTGGCCCAAAGATAGCTCATCTCGACCAGTCGTCGACCCAAGGGCCAGAACGGCGAAATCAGGCGGATCGGCAGCCAGCTCATCTGTTTCAGGGTTAATTTTTGGTCAAGAGCCGCGCTAATAGCGGCGTGAAGCTCGGCTCCGGTGAGGGTGTAGCCGGGAAAGGAGATGTCCTCAAACGATGAGAGCGAATGGCGCATCTCGGCCAATTGCACGCAGGCTCGGGCAAGATCGGGCAGGAAGGCCCATGCATGGGGGGTGTTTAACGGGCCGGGATAATCGACGATTCCCTTGGCGATGCGGCGTAGCAACACCATGTCAAACGAGTTGCCAGAGGCGGTGGTATCCAAGAAATCCCCCGCGCGCAGGATGATGGTGCGCACGCCGGATTTACGATAGGCCGCCTCCATCTCGATGCGAATTCGCCCCATTTGGTTTTGCGCCATATGCGAGGTTGTGTCGTTGAAGTTTTGCGGCGCATCATGACCGAAAACATAGACATTGCCGGGCAGGATCACCGTCGCGCCGCTCGACTTGGCGGCCCTGATCACGCGTTTCGTCAATGCGGGAACCTCGCGCGCCCAGTCGGTATAGATCGGGTTCCAGCCGTTCAGGATCACGTCAACATCGGTGGCTTGCCGGTTCAGATCGCCGGTTTTTCGATCATATTTGGTGACCTGCCAGCCAGCAGCGGCGAAGGCTTCGGCGGTGTGGCGACCAAATCTGCCGGAGCCGCCGAGGACGAGAATTGATTTTCGCATGTTATCGTTCCTTTCGTGTCTGGTAATAAAATATACTTTCTTTATTGAATGGAAATTGGCAGTATTCGCATTGCGACCATACATAAATGAATGGGTGCGCTATGGCGGAATTTGACTGGACCTTGATTAAAAGCTTTCTTGCCGTTGCGGAAACCGGCTCGTTCTCAGCGGCGGCGCGTAGCTTGGCGATTAGTCAACCGACGGTCGGGCGGCAGATGCAACTGCTTGAGGCGCAACTTGGCACATCTTTGTTTGAGCGCAATCAAAAGGGGCAACGCCTGACTTTGGCGGGGACCGATTTGATCGACGAGGCCACGGCGATGAAAGCGGCGGCGGCACGGATTTCGCTTGGCGCAGAGGGGCGCTCGCAAACCCTGTCCGGGGTGGTGCGCATCACCGCAAGTCTGGTGGTTTCGCATTTTATCCTGCCGCAAATTCTGGCCGAAATCCGCGCGCGGGAACCCGAGATCGAGCTGGAGCTTCACCCGTCGGACGACACCGAAAACCTGTTATATCGCGAGGCTGATATCGCGGTTCGGATGTATCGGCCGACCCAATTGGGGGTGATTACACGCAAGCTTGGCGTGCAAAAGCTGGGGCTTTTTGCGGCGAGTTCTTATATTGCGCGTCGCGGCTCGCCCAAAGCTACCACGGAAATTAGCCGGTTTGATTTGATCGGATTTGACCGCTCGGATTTGATCATTCGCGGCATGTCCGCCCTTGAAATAGAGGTGGACCGGTCGTTTTTCAAACTCCGCTGCGATAACCAGACGGTTTACTGGGAACTGGTCGCGGCGGGTTGCGGCATCGGGTTTTCACCACTGATGATTGGCGAAAAAGATCCCCGCGTAGAGCGCGTCCTCCCCGATCTGGAGGTTGGCGAGTTGCCGATCTGGCTGACCGCACCCGAAGCTTTGCGCACCTCGCCGCGTATCCGGCGGGTCTATGATATGCTGGCGGCGGCCTTGAGTCGGGCGGTCGAATGAATTTGTGTTTACAATTACTATAACAGGCGTTACATAAGCATCTAGACCCGCC
>JAADIJ010000145.1 GCA_013151335.1 Alphaproteobacteria bacterium
AAAAGCCGCGAAGGCGCGTTGCGTGGTTCAATCCGTATCATGCCGCGGCCTCCCCAGCCATCATCAGGCCGATGGCCCCGCGCTCCATAGTTCGCGCCTCGACCAGTATGCCGTCATGGATCACCATGACCCGATCTGACAGCGCCATAATTTCATCCAGATCCTCGGAAATCAGAATAACCCCCGCGCCGCGCGCCCGCGCTTCCAGCAAACGTCGGGCCACTTCGGCGGCAGCCCCCATATCAAGGCCTCGTGTGGGCTGATTGGCGAGAATAATGCTCGGGGCGCATTCAAACACCCGCGCAAGGATCAGTTTTTGCAAATTGCCGCCCGACAAAAGCTGCGCCATCGCGTCTTGGCCCGGCCCTCTGATGTCATAAGCTTCGCTCAGGGCCTCTGCTTGGCTGCGGATCGCATGGCGGCGCAAAAAGCCGTGGTTTTGGACCTTGTCATCATCAAGCCGCTCGATAATCAGGTTTTCAGCAACGCTCATGGTGCCAACCACCCCGTCACGATGCCGATCATCGGGAATGCGGCCAACACCTGCGGCCATGACGGCACTTGGCTCAAACTTCTCGAGCCGCTGCCCGTTTATACGCATTTCACCAGTATGTGGCTTGACCAAGCCCGAGATCAAACCCGCCAGCGCGGTTTGACCATTGCCGGAAACGCCCGCAATCCCCAACACCTCGTGGGCATGAAGGGTCAAAATGGCCGATTTCAGGCTGTCGCGCGTGCTTTGACCGCGAATGGTCACGGCCTCCAGTTCCAACACCGGCGCGCCCGGTTCCATTTGCTCGCGCGGGGTTGCCGGCGTGTCGGCCCCGACCATCATGCGGGCGATTGAGCTGCCATCCGCCTCTGAGGTTGGCATCTCGCCAACTTTGCGTCCATGTCTGAGCACGGCGATGCGCTGCGAAAAGGCCAGCACTTCCCTGAGCTTATGCGAAATGAAAATAACCGCCAGACCATCCTTGGTCATGGTTTCGATGTTTTCAAACAGCGTGTCGGCCTCTTGCGGGGTCAACACAGCCGTTGGCTCGTCAAGCACCAGAATACGGGCATCGCGATAAAGCGCTTTGAGGATTTCAACGCGCTGACGCTCGCCCACGCTGAGGCGACCGACCGGCTCATCAAGCGGGGCGATGAGACCCGTGCGCTCGATAATCCGCTGCACCTTGGCGCGCGCGGCCCCCCGGTTGCGTCGCCAGCTTAAAAGAGGCTCTGCCCCCAGCAAGATGTTATCCAGCGCCGAAAGGTTCTCGGCCAGCGTGAAATGCTGATGCACCATGCCAATCCCGGCCTTGAGCGCCAGTTGCGGATGGCCAAGCGGCAGCGAGTGCATCTGATCATCCCCGCCACGCAGCTCGACCGAGCCCGCGTCAGGCAGGTAATGGCCAAACAGCATGTTCATCAACGTGGTCTTGCCAGCGCCATTTTCACCAAGCAGGGCGAGAACTTCGCCACGGTGCAAATCAAGGCTGACATCGTCAACGGCGAGAACGCTGCCAAAACGCTTTGACAGGCCCTTCAGCGAAAGAATAATTTCATCTGTCATGAGAATATGCGGGCCGGAGCGACCGGCCCGCTGGCCCGATCAGCTCGATTTCGGCTCGTCATTATTCACCGTCACCGTGTATGCGCCCGAAATAATCGCCGCCTCCTTGGCCCTGATCTTGGCAACCACATCGGCGGGAACCAGTGTCTCGTCGAGAATAATCGAGCCTCCGCCGTATTTCATAAAGCTGTATTTGCCGTAATCATCGGCCTTATATTGCTTGGATTTGAGGGCGGCGACCATGTGGTCAACCGTTGGCTCAAAATGCCAGATCGCCGAGGCGAGGATCGTGCCGGGATAATCGGGGGCGGTGTCGATCACGTTGCCGATCGCTTTGACCCCACGCTCCATCGCCGCGTCTGAAACGCCGAACCGCTCGGCATACATGACGTCGGCACCGGCGTCGATCATGGCGAATGCGCTTTCCTTGGCTTTGGGAGGATCGTACCAGCTGCCGATAAAGTTCACGAGGAACTTGGCGTCGGGATTAAGCTCGCGCGCGCCATTCATAAAAGCGTTCATCAGGCGGTTAACCTCTGGGATCGCATAGCCCCCGACCATGCCAATCACCCCGGATTTGCTGGCAGCACCGGCGGCCATGCCGGTCAGATAGCTTGGCTCGTGAATCCAGTTATCAAACACCGAAAAGTTGGGGTCTTGCGGCCCAAAGCTTGAGCCCATAAGGAAGGCCACATCTGGGTAATCCAGCGAAACTTTGCGTGCGGCGCGTTCAAGGCCAAAGGCCTCGCCAACGATGAAATCGACCTTTTGCTCGGCATATTGGCGCAAAACCCGCTCATAGTCATTGTCGGCGACACTTTCGGAGTAAACATAGTCGATGTCACCGCGATCTTGCGCTGCCTTCAGCGCGATATGCAGGCGACTGTCCCATTGCTGTTCAACTGGCTGTGTGAAAATGCCCGCAGCCTTGATTTTACCCCCCGCAAGCGCAACTTTCGAGGACAGAGCCAGCGCCAGTGCCGAGCCTCCTGCAAGCAGCGTTCTGCGTGACATGAACATAGAATTTCGCATAAATATTCTCCCATTGTTAACTAATTTGGTTGTTTTTTTGGGAACTATGCGAAGTTTTTATCGGTTGGTCAATTTTTTTCGACCGGCGGCGCGTAAAGACACAAAAACCTCCCCCTGGTCATGCCAACGATATAGCGCCCAATGGTCCTGAAGTTTTCGTTTCAGCGAAATAGCCGAGGTCACTCGAGCGCCCATTCACCCTCACCCTTGGCCTCGCCGATTGCCAGCCATGCCGCGCGGACACGGGCGACTTTGGTGTCGCCCCAGGTTTTGAATACAACATCAAATCCAGTTAGATCAACATTTTCGGATGTAATATCAGCACGTTGATTGGTGTCCTTATCCATGTCGAACATATCTATCGACACCTGCACAACGGGTTTGGTCTTAAATTTATGGCTAAATGTCACCCGCACACGTCTGGAGCGTGCGCCAGTGCCGGACCACATCTCGCCATTATTTTCAAAGTCGGAAAAAACCTGAACCTTGCCCTGATCAATCCCAATCACATGATTTCTTAGTTTTCGCATCAAACTCGACTTATATGGCGATATACGGTCTATTTGGTTAAGAATACCGCAATTTCTGGCACTAATCCATAAAAAAGCCCCTCCGTGAGAAGGGGCTTTGATGTTCTTGGTGGCTTGCGACCTTAGAGAGCCAGCAGATCGGCCAAAATCTGGGTATCCGCCAAGCGCTTGTCGGCGGTGTCCTTGATTTCCGGCGAAGCGTTGGTTGCGGCTTCTTGTGCCGCTGCAACCATCGCGTCAACGTCGGCGCGGGTGATATCTGCGCGCGGAATGGCAATCTCGGCCAGAACCGAAATCGCCTTGCCCGAGACCTCGACAAAACCGCCGGTTACCACATATTCCGCCGTGTCGCTGGCGCTTGTCGCCTTTAACAACCCCGGACGCATGGTGGTCACCAATGCGGCGTGGTCGGCCATAGCGGTGAAATCGCCCTCGGCACCGGGGACTTCGATCTGCGACGCTTCAAACGACGCCAGCAGTTTCTCCGGCGACACGAGGTCAAATTGCATCATTGCGGCCATCTGGACCTCCTGAAATTACGCGGCGTCTGCGGCCATTTTCTCGGCTTTGGCAACCACATCTTCAATGCCGCCAACCATGTAAAAAGCAGCTTCGGGAAGGTGATCATACTCGCCTGCGACAACAGCTTTGAACGAAGAAATAGTCTCTTCCAACGGAACCTGCTTACCGTCCGAGCCGGTAAATACTTTCGCAACATCAAATGGTTGCGACAAGAAGCGTTGGATTTTACGCGCGCGGGTCACGATCAGTTTGTCTTCTTCCGACAGCTCGTCCATGCCGAGAATGGCGATGATATCCTGCAAGCCTTTATAGCGCTGCAAAATGCCCTGAACGTCACGAGCAACCTGGTAATGCTCCTCGCCAACAATCGACGGGTCCATGATCCGGCTGGTGGAGTCAAGCGGGTCAACCGCCGGATAAATCCCCAACTCAGAGATGGCGCGCGACAAAACAGTGGTCGCGTCCAAGTGAGCAAATGTGGTGGCCGGGGCCGGGTCGGTCAAGTCGTCGGCAGGCACGTAAACCGCCTGAACCGAGGTGATCGAGCCTGCTTTGGTTGAGGAAATCCGCTCCTGCATCGCGCCCATATCGGTGGCCAATGTCGGCTGATAGCCAACGGCTGAAGGAATACGGCCAAGCAGGGCCGAAACCTCGGAGCCAGCTTGAGTAAAGCGGAAGATGTTATCAACGAAGAACAAAACGTCAGCGCCGGTCTCATCGCGAAACTGCTCGGCCAGTGTCAGGCCAGACAGCGCAACGCGCATCCGCGCACCGGGAGGCTCGTTCATTTGACCATAAACCAGTGCGATTTTGGATTTGCTCAGATCGTCAGGAACGATCACGCCGCTTTCGATCATCTCGTGGTAGAGGTCGTTGCCTTCACGGGTCCGCTCGCCAACGCCGGCAAACACCGACACGCCGGAGTGAACCTTGGCGATGTTGTTGATCAGTTCCATGATCAGAACGGTTTTGCCAACACCGGCACCGCCGAACAGGCCGATTTTGCCGCCCTTGGTGTAAGGGGCCAGCAGGTCAACGACTTTGATGCCGGTGACGAGGATTTCTGACTCGGTGGCTTGCTCGGCAAACTCAGGCGCGTCCTGATGGATCGAGCGGCGCTCTTTGGTATTGATCGGGCCTTTTTCGTCCACCGGCTCGCCGATCACGTTGATGATCCGCCCGAGAGTTGCGGGGCCAACCGGCACTTGGATCGGGCTACCCATGTCAGAGACCTTGGTGCCGCGAACCAGACCTTCGGTCGCGTCCATAGCAACGGCGCGAACGGTGTTTTCGCCCAGATGCTGTGCCACCTCGAGAACCAGACGGTTGCCGTTATTATCGGTTTCCAGCGCGTTAAGAATTGCGGGCATGTCGCCTTCAAACTGAACGTCGACAACCGCGCCGATCACCTGTGTAATTTTGCCTACGGCCTTTGCCATAATGGTTTCTCCAGTTCCTCTAAAGCGCCTCGGCGCCCGAAATAATTTCGATAAGTTCGTTGGTGATCGCCGCTTGCCTCGAGCGGTTATACTCGATGGTAAGCCTGTCGATCATGTCGCCAGCATTGCGGGTTGCACTGTCCATCGCCGACATCCGAGCGCCCTGTTCAGACGCGCCGTTTTCCAACAGAGCGGTGAAAATCTGGGTGGTCATCGCTGCGGGCAGCAACTCGGCCAGAATTTCTTCTTCGTCAGGCTCGAACTCGTAGAACGGCGCCTCTTTTTCGGGGTCTTCTTCAACCGTGGCCGGGATCAGTTGCAGAGTTGTCGGCTCCTGAGCCATGACCGATTGAAAGGTGCTGAAAAAGATCGTCGCGACGTCGAATTCACCGGCGGCAAAGCGTGCCAGAACATCCTTTGCGATGCCTTGCGCGTTCACATAGCCGACCCGTTTGACCTCGGTGAGGTCAACATGGGCCACCATGTCTTGTTCATATTCACGGCGCAACTGCTCGCGGCCTTTTTTGCCAACGGTCAGCATTTTCACGGTTTTGCCGTTTGCAACCAATCTCTGCGCATGTGCGCGCGCCCGGCGAACAATCGACGAGTTGAAACCGCCGCAAAGGCCACGCTCGGAGGTGGCGACGATCAGCAGGTGAACGTCGTCCTTGCCGTTGCCAGCCAGCAGTACCGGCGCGTCATCCGCCCCGGCAGCCGCATGGGCCAGATTGCGCATCACCTCAGCCATACGGTCGGCATAGGGGCGACCGGCTTCAGCCGCCTCTTGCGCGCGCCTGAGCTTGGCCGCTGCCACCATCTGCATGGCCTTGGTGATCTTACGAGTGTTTTTGACACTCTGGATCCGGGTTTTCAGGTCTTTGAGGTTTGCCATGTTAGCAAAGCTCCTTTTCCCTTAAAGGCCACGTTTAGTTGAAGTCTTTTGAAAAACCTTCAACGGCGGATTTGATCGCATCTTCCAGCTCACCTTTAACCTTGCGGTCATTATTGGTGATATCTTCCAACAGATCAGCATGGTTCTGGCGCAGATGGCTCAACAAGCCCTCCTCGAACCGGCCCACATTTGCGACCGCAACCCCGTCCAGATACCCTTTGGTGCCGGTATAGATCATGATCACCTGCTCGGCATTTGTCAGCGGCGAGTATTGCGGCTGTTTCAAAAGCTCGGTCAGGCGCGCACCACGATTGAGCAACGCTTGGGTTGCCGCATCAAGGTCAGAGCCAAACTGCGCAAAAGCCGCCATCTCGCGGTACTGCGCCAACTCCAGCTTGATCGAGCCGGCAACAGATTTCATCGCGTTTGTTTGCGCGCTGGAGCCAACCCGGCTCACTGAAAGACCTGTGTTCACAGCAGGGCGGATGCCTTGGTAAAACAGCTCGGTCTCAAGGAAAATCTGCCCGTCGGTGATCGAGATCACGTTGGTCGGGATAAACGCGGAAACGTCGCCACCCTGGGTTTCGATAATCGGCAGGGCGGTCAGTGAACCTGAACCATACTCCTCGCTCAATTTCGACGACCGCTCCAGCAAACGCGAGTGCAGATAGAACACATCGCCCGGATAAGCTTCACGTCCGGGTGGGCGACGCAGAAGCAGGGACATCTGGCGATAGGACACGGCCTGTTTGCTGAGGTCATCATAGATGATCAGCGCGTGACGGCCATTGTCGCGGAAATGCTCGGCCATCGAGGTGGCACCGTAAGGGGCGAGAAACTGCATGGGAGCAGGCTCGGACGCGGTTGCGGCAACCACGATTGTATATTCCAGCGCGCCGGTTTCTTCGAGCTTTTTGACCAACTGAGCCACGGTCGAGCGTTTCTGCCCGATCGCCACATAGATGCAATAAAGCTTCTTGCTCTCGTCGTCGCCAGCAGCGTCGTTATAGGATTTCTGGTTGAGGATCGCATCCAGCGCCACGGCGGTTTTGCCGGTTTGACGGTCGCCAATGATCAGCTCGCGCTGGCCACGGCCAACCGGGATCAGCGCGTCGATGGATTTAATCCCCGTCAGCATCGGCTCGTGAACCGATTTACGCGGGATGATGCCCGGCGCTTTTACGTCAGCCTGCGAGCGTTTTTTGGTTTTGATCGGGCCTTTGCCGTCAATCGGATTGCCAAGGCCGTCAACGACGCGGCCCAAAAGCGCGTCCCCAACCGGCACATCCACAATCGCGTTGGTACGCTTAACGGTGTCGCCTTCTTTGATATCCCGGTCAGAGCCGAAAATAACCACGCCGACATTGTCGACCTCAAGGTTCAGCGCCATGCCGTTAATTCCACCGGGGAATTCGACCATTTCGCCTGCCTGAATGTTATCAAGGCCGTGAACCCGCGCGATCCCGTCACCGACGGACAACACGCGGCCAACTTCGGCGACCTCTGCCTCCTGACCAAAGTTCTTAATCTGGTCCTTGAGGATTGCAGAGATTTCTGCAGCTTGGATACCCATTATCCGACCTCTTTCATTGCATTTTGAAGATTGGAGAGCTTGGAGGCGATTGAACTGTCAATCATCCTCGAGCCCACTTTGACGATAAGACCACCAATGAGGGCCGTATCAACGCTCGAATTTATTATAACATCTTTGCCAATCGCCTTTTTCAGCGAGGCGGCCAGTTTGGTTTCCTGGGTCTTGGTCAGCTTTTTGGCCGACACAACTTGCGCACTCACTTCGCCTTTTTCCTCGGCGATCAGGCCGCGAATGGCCTCGATCAGGAACGGCAGCACAAACAGGCGACGTTTCTCGGCCATCAGGCCCAACGTGCTGGTGATAGTTTTGCCCAGCGCCATTTTCGCTGCAATCGCCGCGACGGCGGAGCCTTGCTGTTGGCGGGTATAAACCGGCGACGAGATCAGGTTGTTAAAGTCCGGGCTTACATCAAGCGCGCTGGCGAGCGCGTCAATGTCGGAACCCAACTCGGGAAGTTTCTTGGCCTCACGGGCCAGATCAAACACTGCCGTAGCATAGCGCGTGGCAACGCCCGACGATATAGAAGCGGTTTCGGACACTTATACCCTTCCGGTTTCTGGCTTTACGGAACCTGTGCAAAACACAGACCCGAATGGTTAAAGAGCGTACACAGCAAAGTGTACGTCGAAATCGGCGCGGTGATAACAGACGCTACTCTGGCTGGCAACCGCTTAGGGTCCTGCGAGGTGCTAAAATTTATTGTTAGTTTACAATATATTAACTTGTCCATAGGCGAAGATGCGGCGCTTTGAAGCTGCAAAAACGACAAGAATTCAACGATTTGTCGAGAATCCGACGCTTTTGACGAATGTTTTGACAAAATGCGCGCGGGCGATTTGATGGCGGCGCGGGCACAAATATGCCTCCCCTGTCACTTTTGTTTGCGGCGTCCAGAGACGCTTTCCGGCGCTGGACGCGCAATCCCCTCCAGCACGCCGAACGGGCGTTTGACCGCCTGTGTAAGCCCGCGTGGTTTTGGCGCGAACACCTGTTTGCTGGCTTCGACCAGCAACACACCGCCGGCCGCATGGGCGCTGAGGGCACGCCCCGCACGCTCCCAGATCGGGGCGATTTTTAACCAGAACCGTTTTTGGCTGGGTGGTGAGAACAAGGCCGCCATGTGACGCTCGGGCAGGAAGCGGTGCTGCGCCAAAAGCGCATTCATCTGCCGCAAGCTATAAGGTCGCCCATACCCAAACGGGGTCACGTCTCGGCGCGACCACAGGCCGGTGCGATTGGGCACGATAAACAACACCCGCCCTTCCGGGGCCAGAACCCGCCATATCTCGTCAAGTAGAGCGTCGGGGCGTGTCGAGGTCTCAAGCCCGTGCATGACCACCAGCCGATCTACGAAACCCGCTTGCAATGGCCAGTTGGTTTCCTCGCACAGGACCGAAACATTAGAGGGCTCGGGCCAGCACATTACACCTTGCGGGCCAGGCATGAGCGAGATCACCCGGCGGGCCTGCGCAATGAACGGGCGCAACAGCGGCGAAGTAAACCCGTAACCAACCACGGTTTGCGCCTTGGTCTGCGGCCAGATTTCACGCACCCGCTCGCGAACAGCACGTTGCGCCGTGCGCCCCAGCCGGGTCCGGTCGTAAAAGGCCTTTAGGTCAACAACGTCCAAATGCATTGCATCTGCGTCCACAATCAGGGAAACTTCGCCCTGAACCTAGTCAATCAAATGTGAAATTGCCATGCCTCTGGAAATCCTGACCATACCTTGCCTGTCTGACAACTATGCTTATGCGGTGTGTGACACCGAAACCGGCGAGGTGGCGGTGATCGACGTGCCAGATGCTACGCCGATACTGCGCACGCTGGCGTTCAAAGGCTGGGGGTTGAACCAGATCCTGATCACCCACCACCATGACGACCACATCGCCGGGCTTGAAACCCTGAAGGCCGCGATTGACGCGCCGGTGGTCGGGGCCAAGGCCGACATGCACCGCCTGCCCCAGCTTGAGCTTGGGGTTGAGCAAGGCGATGTGTTCGCGCTCGGCAATCAAACGGTGTGTGTTTACGAGGTTTATGGTCATACGGTCGGGCATGTGGCCTATTATTTTCCCGAGGCCAACGCGCTGTTTACTGGCGACAGCCTGATGGTGATGGGCTGTGGTCGATTGTTTGAGGGGGATGCGGAAACTATGTGGCGCTCGCTGACGACCCTGATGGAGCTGCCGCCAGAAACCCGAATATACTCGGGCCACGAATACACCGCCGCTAACGCCAAATTCGCGCTTTCGGTTGATCCTGAGAACAAGGCGTTGATTGAACGCACGCAGAGAATCTCTGAGATGCGTGCGCGTGGGGATGACACGATGGGGTCGACGCTGGCCCTGGAAATGGCGACAAATCCATTTTTGCTTGCGGGGAATGCCGAGGCGTTCGCCGATATTCGCAAGCGTAAGGACGCGTTTTAGTGCAGGTTTTCGCGGATTGAACCTCGCGGTATAAACGACAGGTTTTCGTAAAATTGTTCCCAGATTCTGGCCTTCGGCGAGGATGTTTTTGCCAATTGGAACGTTTTATTTTGCCTTTTGTGAGCAGAATTGAGGAAAAAGACCTTGAAGCTGCCATAATAAAACCGAAGTCTAAGGTAACAAAGCACATGATTGCGAATGGTCTGGGGCCACTGCCGCAGATCGGGTCATGATGGGAGGGCTGATGATGCCATCATTCTCGAGTACACTTGAACAGGCGATTCACACGGCGTTGGCTCATGCCAATGAGCGTAAACATGAATTGGCAACGCTGGAACATCTGTTACTGGCGCTGATTGACGAGCCGGAAGCCGCCAAAGTCATGCGCGCTTGTGGCGTTGATCTTGATGTGTTGGGGAACACGCTGACGACCTTCATCAATGAAGAGCTGACCTCGCTTGTGTCCGATATCGACGGCTCTGAAGCCGCACCGACTACGGCGTTTCAACGGGTCATTCAGCGCGCGGCGATCCATGTGCAAAGCTCTGGCCGTACCGAGGTGACGGGCGCAAATGTGCTGGTCGCGATTTTTGCCGAGCGTGAAAGCAATGCGGCGTTCTTTTTGCAAGAACAGGATATGACGCGCTATGACGCGGTGAATTACATCGCTCACGGTGTGGCCAAAGACCCCAATTATGGCGAATCGCGCCCGCTGACCGGCACCGATCATTTCGAGGAAGAAACGCCGGGTGTGGTCGAGGGCGAGGCCAAGGAAACGGCACTGGATAAATACTGTGTTGATCTCAACGAGAAGTCTCGTAGAGGCGAGGTTGATCCGCTGATCGGGCGCAGCCATGAGGTTGAACGCTGCATTCAGGTTCTCTGTCGTCGCCGCAAGAACAACCCCTTGCTGGTTGGTGATCCGGGCGTTGGCAAGACCGCTATCGCCGAGGGGCTGGCCTATAAGATTGTGCATGGGGAGACGCCGGAAGTGCTCGCAAACGCCACGATTTTCTCGCTCGATCTTGGGGCTTTGCTGGCTGGCACCAGATACCGGGGCGATTTTGAGGAGCGGCTGAAATCGGTGATGTCTGAACTCGAAGAACACCCTGATGCGGTGCTGTTCATTGACGAGATACATACGGTTATTGGTGCAGGTGCCACCTCTGGCGGGGCGATGGATGCCAGCAATCTGCTAAAACCAGCGCTTCAAGGTGGCAAGCTTCGCTGCATGGGATCAACTACTTACAAGGAATTCCGCCAGCATTTTGAAAAAGACCGGGCTTTGGCGCGCCGTTTTCAGAAGATCGACGTGAATGAGCCGACGGTTGAGGACGCGATCAAGATACTCAAAGGCATAAAAAGCTATTTTGAAGAGCATCACGACATCAAATATACCGCCGATGCGATCAAAAATGCGGTGGAACTGTCCGCGCGCTATATTCATGATCGCAAGCTGCCGGATAAAGCCATCGATGTGATCGACGAGGCCGGGGCGGCGCAGCATCTGGTTGCGGAAAGCAAGCGGCGCAAAACCATTGGCGTCAAGGAAATAGAGGCGGTTGTGGCGAAAATCGCCCGTATTCCACCCAAGAATGTCTCCAAAGACGACGCGGAGGTTCTGCGCGATCTGGAAACCTCGCTCAAGCGGGTGGTGTTTGGGCAAGATCCGGCAATCGATGCGCTCTCGTCAGCGATCAAACTCAGTCGTGCAGGTCTGCGCGAACCGGAAAAACCCATCGGCAACTATTTGTTTGCAGGCCCAACCGGAGTTGGCAAAACCGAAGTTGCCAAGCAGTTGGCCGACACGCTCGGGGTGGAATTGCTGCGGTTTGACATGTCGGAATACATGGAAAAACACGCGGTCAGTCGCCTTATCGGCGCCCCCCCCGGCTATGTCGGATTTGATCAGGGCGGTTTGCTGACTGATGGGGTTGACCAGCATCCCCATTGCGTTTTGTTGCTGGATGAAATCGAAAAAGCGCACCCGGATGTCTATAATATCCTGTTGCAGGTTATGGATCACGGCAAGCTGACCGATCACAATGGGCGCACAATCGATTTTCGTAACGTCATCCTGATTATGACCACCAACGCCGGGGCCTCTGAGTTGGCAAAATCCGCCATCGGCTTTGGTCGTGAGCGGCGCACAGGCGAGGATACCGCGGCGATTGAGCGTACATTCAGCCCTGAATTTCGCAATCGTCTGGACGCAACCATTAGCTTTGGCCCCCTGTCAAAAGAAGTTATCCTTCAGGTGGTCGACAAGTTTGTGTTGCAGCTTGAAGCGCAATTGATGGACCGTAACGTCTTGATCGAGCTGTCAAAATCGGCAGCGGAGTGGTTGGCCAAGAAGGGGTATGATGATCGCATGGGCGCGCGACCACTTGCGCGGGTTATTCAAGAGTATATCAAAAAACCGCTGGCGGAAGAGTTGCTATTTGGCAAGCTCGCCAAGGGCGGAATAATCAAGGTTGGCTTAAGGAACAACAAGCTGGTTTTGAAGATCGAGGCCCCGGAAAAACCTCGTCTGTCAGGCAATAAGCCGCCTTTGTTGACTGCGGATTGAACGGGAAACGGTGGCGAACGGGTGCAATTTTCTGGCGTCAGCCTGTAATGTTCGCCTTGACGAAATTGCCGTTCCAATATAGTCACAGTCGCTCTGAGCGGGTATGGTGAAATGGTATCATAAGAGCCTTCCAAGCTTAAGGCGCGGGTTCGATTCCCGCTACCCGCTCCAGAATTTCATGATTGAAACCAGCGCCTTAGCGCGATTTACAGGCATTTACACAGCCAAGCAGCGCGGCTGCATCGTCAAGGATCAGCGCAACTGGTGTATTTGAAAGTTGTTCCTGAAACTGGCGGTGATTGGCAAATGCGTTCAAAAATACCGGCGACAGCCCGGATTGAAACAGTCCACGAGCGACACTGCCTGCGAAATATATCCCGTTTAGCGGCAAATATTGCAACGCCATCTCTTTGCATAAACCACCCAAAAGCGCCGCGAAAAGCTCAAGCGTTCCGGTTGCCGCAGGGTCGTTCCCGGCAATATGTTGCGCGACAATCTCGGCTCCTGATAGCGCGGGACTACCACCTAACAGGCTAAAAATAGTCGATAATCCATTGCCCGAAAAACAATCTTCAACGGTGCGAAAAGAACGCGCTTCGCCCGGAAACCTTTCCTCAAGCAGGGCAATCAGACTAAGCGGCAAACCAGCATGCCCAAGTTCAGCGGCCAGACAGCTCGGCCTCCTCCCCAGCTCGACCTTCACAGGGCACACATTAAAACCGGTTCCAATGCCGACGATCAGCGACTGCCCGTTGCGGTAGGTATCTGTTTGGGGGC
>JAADIJ010000023.1 GCA_013151335.1 Alphaproteobacteria bacterium
TGGCAGGTGAGGCCACAGGTGCGGTCAGCGCCACCCGGCAGGGTTGCCTGTTTAGCCCGCGGTGCCGATATTCAGACGGTGGCAAATGCAACAACGTCAAGCCACCGCTGGTTGAGGCGGGCCCCGAACGCATGGTCGCCTGTCACTATGCCGAAAAACTAACTCTGACCGGGTTCGGCGAGCTTTAGTTTCACGGCCACCTGTAGTACAGTCAAACGCCACCGACCGAATGTCGCAAAGAAGACAACACCGTGAACATCCTGCATATTTCCGATATCCATTTCGGCCCCTATCACTGGGCAGCGGATGACAAAATCGTACTGGATCGCCTGAACGCGTTTCCCGCCGATATTGTACTAAACTCCGGGGATATGACATCGGACTCGCTACAGGGGGAATTTGAACAGGCCGGGGCGTTCCTGGCTGGTCTGGTTTGCGAAAACGTGGTCTCCATCCTGGGAAATCACGATAAATACTCCAAACGCTCGCACGAGATGTTTCGCACTCATATCTACGATGGCCCGTTCATTCAGCCCAAGGACACTTCTCTCGTTAAAAAGAAAAAGCTGTACATCAGCCCCAAAACTGCCCGGTTGAACGACTATTTCACCGATGTGAATTTCCTGCGGTTGTTTGAGATCGGCGGTGAAAAAGTCCTGATCGTCGGTGTGGATACGAACCTGTTTCAAAGTGACTCTGGTTATGTGGACTGGCAAATTTTGGCAGCCCTGGGAGACGAGATTGACAAGCTGATCTATGATCGCGCCCTGCTATTGGCGCACCATTCGGTACTGTCCACCGACGAAGACCCGCTGATCAACTCAAAACGGCTGACTGATTTCATTCTGGCCCAAAATATCGAAGCCACTTTTTGCGGACATACCCATGAAGTGGATATCCTGCAGGTGACGGATGTTATCAATGGCGGGATTTTCCGCCAATTCATGTGTGGCTCTTTGTCATCGGTCAACATTCCACGCGACAAGAATATGTTTTGCACCTATGAAAATTTCGGCACGTCAAACGAGAAAATTACGGTTACACGTATCATACCGACGGCGGATGGAATTGGATTCATCGAAACGCACCTTGGTGAGTAGCGGGCAGTTCTGAAATTGAAAAGGTTGGCTATCCCATGAAATCCACCGAGCGGCTTCAGTCTATTCAATCCCTGTTGGACATTCGTGGCCGGGTTTCGGTGGTCGAATTGGCTGAACAGTACCAGGTCGCCCAGGAAACCATTCGCCGCGATCTGATGAAGCTGGAAAAAAACGGCGTGGTCCGGAAAATTCACGGTGGTGCCATCAGTTCGCAGAAAAAATATGAGCAATCTCTGGCGGCGCGATTCACCCAGGACATTCCGCAAAAACACGTTCTGGCCCAGTTGGCGGTCGACCTTGTCCCGGCAGGCAGCACACTTTTCATCGACTTTGGTACCACAACTAATGTGTTCGCCGAGCACATCAAGGATCTCTCAGATCTGACAGTTTTTACGAACTCACATCTGATCGCCGCCACATTGTCAGACAACTCGTCTTGCGAGGTCTTTGTGCTTGGTGGCCGCTACGACAATCAGATAAAGGCCAACCTCGGGCCGATGGTTGTTGCCGGCATTGGTGAGTTCTTTGCGGATTTCGCAGTGATTGGCATCGGCGGTATCGACGCGAAATTCGGCTTTTCGGATCAGAATATTGACGAAGCCACAATCGCCCGCGCCATGATCGCGCGAAGCAACGAATGTATCGTTCTGGCCGATCCCAGTAAATTCAATCGGCACGGCATCGCGCATGTGGCTGACCATAGTCAGATTGATTATCTGGTTTCATCAGAGCGGCCGGATGACGAGATTTGTGCCGCACTGGCGAGCAGGGGCGTTTCGCTGAAATTCCCAGGGTAACAATTTTATCGGTGAGCGCCCGGTAGTTATAGATTTGCTTCGTACCCGCAACAACCGGCTTTGGGATATCGTAATAAAAGGTAGTTAAATAAATAGGTTAAGTAGTTAGCCGAAAATTGATTGACTCCCATCAGTCAAAGCCGTTTTGGTTCCTTTGAATCAATCTTATCAATCCTATCGAATCACAAAAGACCGAAATCATTCAATTAGATTTGGATCAGTCACTAAGGGGGCTGCTCCGGCTGAGTGCTAAATCCTACGCTAAGCAGCAATTTCACTGTTTTTGCCACCTGTACTCGCCTGTGATGAGAATATGTGCCCATCCAAGGGGCGAGATCCAAGGGGCGAGATGTGCGCCAGAAGGTGGGGTGAACAATCTAGCCCTGCGCGTTTTCGCTGTGCGACAGCCTTGCCAAGCTGATCTGTGTTCCAGTAAATAATGATGGCGGCTAAAAGGTTAAGGCCCGCCATGCGGTAATGTTGGCCCTCGGCCGTGCGATCACGTATTTCACCCTGCCGTCCGATCCTCAGCGCGTTCTTTAAGGCGTGATGGGAATCATCTTTGTTGAGGCCGATCTGGGCGCGGCGCTGCATGTCGGCATCGAGCAACCAATCGATGATAAAGAGTGTTCGTTCGACCCGTCCGATTTCACGAAGGGCAATGGCAAGGTCATGCTGACGTGGATGGGATGCGAACTTCTTCAGGAGTTGGCTGGGCGGCATTATGCCCGCTACCATGGTAGCCGCGCTACGCAAAATATCTGGCCAGTTGGCCATAATTGTGCCCTCCCTTACTTTACCGCCAATCAACCCTTTCAGTTCTTTCGGAACGCTGCCCGGATCAAAGACATACAGACGCTTTGAAGGCAAATCCCTGATGCGAGGAATAAAGCGGTAATTCAACAGGGATGTGACCGCAAAAACGTGATCCATGAAGCCGCCGGTATCGGCATATTGCTCACGGATATTTTTGCCTGTTTCATTCATCAATAATCCATCCAGAATGTACGGGGCTTCACTCACTGTTGCGGGGATATTCTGTGTGGCGAAGGGGGCAAACTGATCTGACACATGGGTGTAGGCTTTGAGCCCTGGCTCGTTGCCGTATTTTGCATTGATCAGGTTCATCGCCTCGCCATGGCGTGCAGCCGGAAAGAATTGCCCATCACTAGAGGCGGTGGTCCCCGCGCCCCAGAAACGGGCCATGGGCAATGCAGATTGTGCTTCTATCACCATAGCAAGCGCCCGATTGATGGCGTCACTTTCGATATGCCAACGTGAAAAACGCGAAAGCTGGAAATAATCATGCGTGGTGGTGGCTTCGGCCATTTTGCTGAGCCCCAGATTAAGGCCTTCTGCGAGCAGGATATTCAGAAGCCCAATTTTGTCTTTGCAAGGTGCGCCTGTGCGCAGATGGGTGAACGCATCGGTAAAGCCTGTGGCCCGTTTCACTTCTAGCAACATATCTGTAATCCGCACATCCGGCAGGCGCCGATAGAGATCGAGGACAAGCTCATCTGCTTCAGCAGGAACGTCGGCGGTCAAACGATCAAGTTTCAGGATGCCATTCTCAATGGAACCACCCGGAATAGCGCCAGCTTTGGCGGCAACGGCCAAGCGCCTCAGCCCATCGGCCATGCGTGCTTTGCGCTCATTTAGCCATTCTTCCGGATTGAACGGAACAGTTAGGCGGGGTGTGACCTTCGCAGCCTCAATAGGGACCAAAGCCTGCTTAAAATCACCGTAACGCCGGGAATGGGCTAGCCAGATATCACCAGACCGGAAGGCATCACGCAGGTGGGACATTACAGCGACTTCCCATAGCCGATGACTATCGGCCTCCTGCGCCTTGAGATGACGGAGCCGCTTTGAATTACGTCGCAGGAAAGTTATGGGCTTCTCTGTTATGTCACTGTTTTCCTGAATGATGTTTGCCGCCGCCATCAACGGTTCTGCAACCGATGCTGCCTTGATATCCAGTGCACGCAACATCCGTGGCGCATAACGGCGGAACCGATGATATCCCTGACAAACATGAGACAAGGGTTCAGCGGACATTGTATCACTTAGTTGCGCGGCCGTTGCTACAAGACCCTCGAGATTGCTCCAGCCACAGGCGGTTGCAACCGCAGGATCCAGTTGTGCTTCATCTCCTTTCGCTTCAAGCAGGGCAGCACCCAGGTTTTTAAAAGAGCGCAGAGTATCTTGCAGCGATGAATTGGCGTCCTGGTGTTGTCACGTTAACTGACTTCCCCTGAAGAAGCCCAGGTTTTGATACTCAAAACCGGGTTGGCCACCGCATTCCAAGCATCGAAGACT
>JAADIJ010000055.1:0-23300 GCA_013151335.1 Alphaproteobacteria bacterium
TTGCAATCCGAAAAGTGCGAAGCGGTTTTCGGCCTAAATTGCGCGCAATGAGAGTCGTGCAATCCGAAAAGTGTGAAGCGGTTTTCGGCCTAAATTGCGCGAAATGGGAGCCGTGCGATCCGAAAAGTGCGAAGCGGTTTTCGGCCTGAATTTCGTCTCAGAGGTATTTGGCCAGTAGATCGCGGACGAGGCTAACAATGGCGTCAATTGCGCCCGCGAGCGCCCGGCGGCCCTCGTCAACCAGTATGGTATATTGGTTCAGATACGGCTCTGCCTGCGGGAGTGACGCGATAATCTGCGCCTTTAACGCATATACCGCGACCAAGATCAGAGCGAGCAGCACGGCTATGAAAAATCCGGCGCGGCCCCCACCACGTTTGGGATTGGTGACGTCCATCCGCAGGCTCGGCCCGGTTGCTTTTGTCTCGGGCTATCCGCAACGATTCCTGTAACACTTTGATTTCAGGCAAGGAAGAATGTCTCCGCCCTTCGACTTCCTCCCCGTCGTCACTTTCGGAGACGCTTGGTTGGGGCGTCGGCGCGATCTCTTCAAACCCGGATGTGGTCTCTGTATCTGGTGTCGAAATCTGCTGGCGCTGGTGGTGGGCGCGCTCAATGTCGGCGCGATTGGCGCGAAGTTTTGCCCGGCCCGCACGGGCGCGATTGGCGAAGGTTTCGTTGGGCAACTCATCGCCCCCGTCTTGCTCGTCGTCTTGTGCGTCGTCGCTTTGTGAAGCGGCGGCAATCGCGGCGGGCTCTTCGCCCGTGCTCGCGGCGCTATCCGCAACTTCGTCCTCGGTCGAGCCTGTTTCGGCTTCGTTAGCTGTATCGTCAAACTCACCATCAAACTGGCCCGTCGGCGCATCCTCAGGCGGCTCAACTGACGGCTCTATCGCCGGTTCATCCGTGTCCTCGTCGCGATCCGCATCGGCCTCATCGCGCGCTTGCTCGCGTTCGGCAGCCTCGATTTCAGAGTTGCGCACAGTGGTCTCATGCTCGGCCTCGCGGCGCAGGATATCAAGTACCGAAGGGTCGGTCGCGCGCGGGGTCGGGGCGGGCAAATGCTCGGTTCCGTTTTGCTCACCTGTTTCGTCCGCAGCGGCGGCAGGGCCTTGAAACCATGTGTTGCCACAATTGGCACATTGCACGTCGCGACCATTTTCAGGGATCGCGCTGTCATCGACCTCGTATTGGGCTGCACAATTTGGGCAAACCAGACGCATTCAAACCTCAATCATTGGTTTTCGCTCCGATCCATCGCGAATCAGGCATTTTTTATCAGTTGTAACGACGCATGCCGCTTATTCCAAGTATCTCCAGTGCCCCTAACGATTGCAACCAAGCGCTGGCTGGGCAAATATCGCGGCAACAAGAATCGGAGCAGACATTGATCGAGCTGGCAAACGCGGCCTTCACTTACGGCGGCGAGGAAATATTAACCGACCTGAACCTGCGGCTCGCTCCGGGGTCGTTTCATTTTCTGACCGGACCGTCGGGTTCGGGCAAGACGACACTTTTGCGCCTCTGTTATATGGAGCTGCTGGCGACGCATGGGCAGGTCAACAGTTTCGGCGTCGATGTCGCCACTATGAGCCGCGATCAGGTGGCCTTGGCGCGTCGTCGCATTGGCATCGTGCATCAGGATTGCCAGTTTCTCGATCATCTCAGTGTGGCCGAAAATATCGCGCTGCCGCTGGAGGTTTCGGGGCGCGACGCCAGTGCCGAGGTCGGAAATTTGAACGAGCTTTTGGCCTGGGTCGGGCTTGATCGCCGCGCCGAGGCCAAGCCCGCGCAATTGTCGGGCGGAGAGCGTCAACGAGCGGCTCTGGCGCGCGCGGTTATCATGTCGCCGGACGTGATTATTGCCGATGAGCCGACCGGAAATATCGATTGGGAGATGGCATTGCGGCTGCTCCAATTACTGGTTGAGCTCAACAAAATGGGCAAAACGATTTTGATCGCCACCCATGATTTGAACTTGATCCGCAACGCCAAGAAACAGGTGGCGGCGCGGGTTTTGCGAATACACAAATGCAAGCTGCAACTGGCGGGGGCGGATCTATGAACGGTTTGTTAAGGGTCATTGGCGGTATTTTGGTGGGTGACGCCAACGCGGACCGGGTGGTGCCCCCGTCTGGATTTACCGCGTGGTTAACCACGTTTACCGCCGGTGCTATGGCATTTTTGGCGGTGTTCGCGCTGGCTTTGTCGCTGGCCACCGGACGGCTCGCGGATCGCTGGTCGGCAGAGCTTGCGCGCACGGCCACGGTTCGGATATCCGCGCCGGAGGGGCAAATGGCGGCGCAAGAAAAGGCCGTTCTCAAGGTTTTGACAACCACGCCGGGGATTAAATCGGCGCGGGTGATGACTGATGCTGAGCAACGCAAATTGCTCGAGCCGTGGTTCGGTCCTGATCTGCCGCTTGATAGCCTGCCGATCCCAAAACTGATCGAGGTGGTCGAGCGCGGCTCGGGACCGGATATTGAGGGGCTGCGCCTGCGCTTGGCCGCCGAAGCGCCGGGCGCGATTTACGACGATCACACCCGTTGGCGCAGGCCTTTGATCAATGCGGCGGCGAGGTTGCGTCTGCTGGCGGCGTTCTCGATCGGCCTGATCGCGTTCTCCACCGCCGCGATGATCACGCTTGCGGCCAATGCCGCACTTGCGGCCAATGCTACGGTGATTTCGGTGCTGCGACTGGTGGGCGCACGCGACACCTATATTGCCCGCGCGTTCGTGCGCCGATTCACGGTTCGCGCCTTTGGCGGTGCGCTGGTTGGCACGATTTTGGCGGTAATCGGCGTGTTCATGCTGCCCTCACCGGCGGCGGACGGCGCGTTTTTATCAGGGCTGGGGTTTAACGGCTGGGGTTGGGGTTTGCCGTTTGTGATCCCGCCACTCTCGGCAATCGTGGCGTTTTGGGCCACCCGCCGCGCGGCATTTCGCACATTGCGGGGGCTGAGCTGATGCGCGCGCGCGCAGCTTACGCGCTGCAATATATAATGTCGCTGCTGTTCACCGTGCAGATTTACGCAATGATGGTCTTGGTGGCGGTATTCTTCATTCCGCCATCAATTCTGTCGCGAAATTGGGCGTTTCACGCGGTGCATACATGGTGCAACTGGGTCCGCTTCAGCGCGCGCTGGATGGTCGGACTGCGCTCGGAGGTTCGCGGTGAAATACCTGTGGGTGAGGTTCTGGTTTGTGCCAAGCACCAGTCATTTTTTGACGTCATCATCCTGGTGTCGGCCCTGCCGCGCCCACGTTTTGTGATGAAGGCTGAACTGAAATGGGCACCGATCCTTGGTTTTTTCGCCATGCGTATGGGCTGCATCGCGATCAATCGCGGGCGCAAGGCCAAGGCGGTCCAGCAGATGATCGCCGGGGTTGAGACCGCGCGCAAAACACTAGGGCAGTTGGTGATCTATCCGCAAGGCACGCGCGTTGCGGCAGGGGCAGTGCGCCCCTATAAAATAGGCTCGGGGATATTGTATAAAGGGCTGAAACAAGACTGCATCCCGACCGCCACCAATGTTGGCGTGTTCTGGCCGCGCCACGGGATTTATCGCAAACCGGGGCTGGCGATTGTCGAGTTTTTACCCGCGATCAAGGCCGGAAAGCCGGTTGATGAGTTTATGGCCGAGCTTGAAGCGGCGGTCGAGGTTAACTCAAACCGCTTGATGGCCGAAGTTGGATTTAGGGTCGGGTGACGATGGAGTATATTCAAACCGTTGACGATCTGGCGGCACTTTATGGTGAGCCGCTGCCAACCTCGTTGAGCAAAGTCGCCGATTATTTGACGCACGAGTATCACCGCTGGATCATGGCGGCGAAGTTTTGCGTGTTGTCGACAGTCGGGCCTGATGGAACCGACGGCACGCCGCGCGGCGATGACGGGCCGGTGGTGGCGGTGTTGGACGCCAAAACCCTGCTGCTGCCAGATTGGGCGGGCAACAATCGGATCGACAGTCTGAGCAACATCATCCGCGATTCGCGCTTGTCGGTGATGTTCATGGTTCAGGGTTCAAACAATGTGGTCAGGGTTAACGGGCGCGGGAAAATTACCGTTGACGAGCAAATGCAAAAGGGGTTTGCAAAGGGCAAAAAACTACCGCGCTCGGTGTTGGTGATCACGATAGACGAGGTCTATTTTCAATGTGCCAAGGCGGTGATGCGTGCAGATTTATGGGGCGAGCCACCCGATAATTCGGCGCTGCCAACAGCCGGTGATTTCATCAAAGCGATGACAAAAGGCCGCGAAGGCGGTGCGCAATATGACGCGAACTACGCGACTTATGCCAAGCCACGAATGTGGGAGCGGCCTTGATTTCCTGGCGTTGCAGTACGAACATCTGGGGCGTAGTTTCAGGCCACCAGACCCTTGCTACCAATATCGAGGAATTTTTGACGCCGTTCGCTCAGAATTTCGTCAGGAGTTTTGGCCTCAAGCTCAACCAAGATCGTCTCAAGCGCCTCGCTGACGTTTTTCATGGCCATTTCCGGGTCTCGCTGCGCCCCGCCGCGCGGCTCTGGTATCACGCAATCGGCAACGCCGAGCTTTTCCAAATCCTGGGCGGTCAGTCGCAAGGCCTCGGCGGCTTCGCGCATTTTGCCTGCGTCTTTCCACAAGATCGCCGCACAGCCCTCGGGCGAGATCACCGAATAGACCGAATGCTCCAGCATCGCCAAGCGGTTGGCCCCCGCGAACGCGACCGCACCGCCAGAGCCGCCTTCGCCGATAATAATCGACACCAGCGGCACTTTGACTTGCAGGCATTTTTCGGTGCAGCGGGCAATGGCCTCGGACTGGCCGCGCTCTTCGGCCCCGCGACCGGGATAAGCGCCGGTGGTGTCAACAAGGGTGATGATCGGCAGTGAAAAGCGGTCGGCAAGCTCCATCAGCCGGATCGCTTTGCGGTAACCTTCAGGACGGGCCATGCCGAAATTTCGCTCGATCCGCGACTTGGTATCATGGCCTTTTTCCTGCCCGATCACCACCACCGGGCGGTCATTAAATCGCGCGAGGCCACCCATCACCGCATGGTCATCGGCAAAATTTCTGTCGCCCGCCAGCGGAGTATATTCGCTGAACAGCGCCTTGATATAATCCTTACAATGGGGCCGATCCGGGTGGCGCGCCACCTGACATTTGCGCCACGGGGTCAGGTCTTTGTAAATCTCCGTCAGCAGGGCAGCGGCCTTTTTATCCAAGGCTGCCGCCTCTTTTTCAACGTCCATTTCGCTGTTTTGGCGCGCCAGCGCCCGCAGCTCCTCGGCCTTGCCTTCGATCTCGGCCAAGGGTTTTTCAAATTCGAGGTAGTTTTGCACGGCAAGCTTCCCATGAGCGTTAATTGAGGTTCTATATGGCCGCACAGCTCGATGATTGCAACGAGTTTGCGCGGGTTTTTGATCGCTTAGCCCTCGATCATTTCCGCTTGGCGCACGATCACTTCGGCTTGTTTGATCGAGGCGATATCGACCAGTCGGCCCTTATAGGTGGTGGCACCTTGGCCTGCGGACTTGGCCTGTTCCATCGCCGCGATGATCTCGCGGGCTTCGGTGATTTTGGCGGGCGAGGGGGTGAAAACCTCGTTGGCAAGGGCGATCTGACGGGGGTGGATTGCCCATTTGCCGACCATGCCGAGGGTCGCGCAGCGCCGCGCTTGGGCGCGAAAGCCTTCAGCGTCAGAGAAATCGCCAAACGGGCCATCGACCGGCAGCAGCCCATGGGTGCGACAGGCGGCAACGATCGCGGTGGTCGCCAAGTGCCAAGGGTCAGAGAGGTGGCGCGCACGCCCAGCATCTGCCTCGCCGTTTTCCAGCATATAATAATCCGCCTGAGTGCCACCAATGCCGGTGGTTTGCATGCCCATCGAGGCGGCGAAATCGGCGGCTCCCAGCGACAGCGCTTGCATGCGCGGGCTGGCGGCGGCGATTTCTTCGACGTGACACAGGCCCGCAGCGGTTTCGATAATCGCTTCAAAGCTGATGGGTTTGGCAGCACCTTTGGCCATCTCAATCGAGCTGACAAGCGCGTCTACGGCGTAAATATCGCTGGCATTTCCGGCCTTGGGGATCATGATCTGGTCAAGGCGACCATTGGTTTGTTCAATCAAATCAACCACATCGCGATACCAAAACGGACTGTCCAAGCCATTGATCCGCACCGAGAGGTATTTGTTCTGCCAATCGATTTCGTTGATCGCGGCGATGGCATTGGCGCGCGCGCTGTCTTTATCGTTGGGACCAACGCTATCCTCAAGGTCGATATTGATGGTGTCAGCCGCCGAGACCGCCATCTTGGCAAACAGCTCGGGGCGCGAGGCGGGGCCGAACAACTGGCAGCGATTGGGGCGGGCAGGAGCGGCGGGCTGGGTGCGAAAACTCATGTTTGGTCACTTTCTTCAGGTCGGCTGTGATGCGGGCATCAAGTATGGGTAACTGGCCCGATTACCCGTGGCAAGGGGGCTATTGCAGGTCGCCAAACGCGTCGGTCAGGCGAGTGCAGGCCTCTATTATGCGCGATTTTGGCAGGCCAATGTTAAAGCGCAGATAGCTTTGCCCACCGGAGCCGAATGTCTCGCCGTAATTGACCGCAATTTTGGCGTCGTGCTCAACCCGGCGGGTGAACTCAGTCGCGCTCATGCCGGTGCCGGAGAAATCAACCCAAGAGAGATAGGTCGCCTCAAGCGGCATCGAGCGCACGCCCGGCAGGGCATTCATGGCCCCATCGAAAATCCGCTGGTTCTCCTCCAGATAGACCATTAACGCGTCGACCCAAATTGCCCCGTCCGGGCTGTAGGCGGCGGTGGTCATATGTTGGCCAAAGCTGTTGGGCGACAGGTTCAGCGCCGCTATCGTATGCGCGAATTTCCGGCGCAGCCCCTCGTTGGGAATGATGACATTACCATTGTGACAACCGGCGATATTGAAGGTTTTGGTCGGGGCCGACATCATCACCAATCGGTCCAGATGCTCGGGAACGGCCAAGGCCGCAATGGTGTGTTTTTGCCCCGGATAGACCAGATCATGGTGGATTTCGTCGCTGACCAGCAGCAAATCATTGCGCGCACAAAAATCGGCCAACGCCTTGATTTCGCTGACGTCCCAAACCCTGCCGCCGGGGTTATGTGGCGAGCAAAACACCACCATTTTCTCGTGTCCCTTCAGGCTGGCCTCGGCCGCCTCCAGATCCATAACATAGCGGCCCTGATCAAGCTCAAGCGGACATTCAACCAGATCACGACCCGAGGCGCGAATGATCTTGGCAAAGGAATGATAAACCGGGGTGAACAGAATTACACCGTCGCCGGGCTGGGTAAAGGTCTCAACGCACAGCGCCGTGCCGTTGCAAAGCCCGTGGGTGGTAAAAATCCACTCCGGCTCGATCTGCCAGCCGTGGCGCGCGCTCATCCACCAAGCGATCGAGGCGTTATAGGCAGTCTCGTCGCCAAAATAGCCGTAGATCCCGTGATCGACCATCGCCTGCACCGCGTCGTTGACACATTTAGGCGCACGAAAATCGGTATCGGCCACCCACATGGAAATCCCGTCATCGGGGGAGACGCCGTAAACGCTCTCCATCGTATCCCACTTGGAGGAGTGGGTGTGGCGGCGGTCGATGATTTCATCGAAATTTATGGCGTGATTCGCGTGCTTGTTCATAGGCTTTTCCAACGAGTCCGAGGTTTGGGGCAGCCTAGCCCCTCAGTCGCTGTCTTCAAGCGCAAAAATGTCATGAATGCTGATTTCCAACGCTTGCGCAATTTTCAGGGCCAGCAGGGTCGAGGGGATGAAAACCCGGTTCTCGATGGTGTTGATAGTTTTGCGCGAAACACCGGTGAGCCGGGCCAGATCGGCTTGGGTCAGATTGCGGCTCGCGCGGTGTTGCTTGAGGTTGTTGGCAAGGCTCGTCATCAGACACGTCCCCGGAGCCATTTCACAAGAAAACGGGGCGCTGCCGGTCAATGTTCCCATCGCGGCAAAGGCCTGCGGGAAATCGATCAGGTTATTGATCAAAAGCACGGCAAATAACGGATAGAGCCAGACCGCGACCCAATAGCCAAATCGCAGGCAGCCGCGCCACTCATGACGCGCCATCTCGTCCCAGGTGATCGCCGCAGCTTTGCGCCCGCCGATCAGCCCGCCAAGCGTGACAACAAGCGCGGTCAGCCCCCCGGCCACCGCAGGCGCAAGGGGCCAGAACGGGTCGGGGCGGCCGGTAATCAGGACGCCGAGGGTGTAAGAAAGTAGGACCAGCCCGAGAAGGCTGAAAAAGACATTGCGGGTCAGGGTTAATGATTTTTCGTTCATGACAGTCTCCGTTGTGTAACTCTAAGGTTACATTAGGTCCACCGACAAGTAACGTCAAGGTTACATATGCAATAATTTTATGCAGTCTTTATCGCGCAGTTGAAACTTGCGGCTCACATCGCTAAATCAGGCCCCATGAGCCTGAGAAACATACTGATCCATCCCGACCCGCGCCTGAAAAAGGCTTGCGATGCCGTGCGGCATGTGGATACGGGGCTGCAAAAACTCGCCAATGATATGCTGGAGACCATGCACGAGGCTCCGGGGATCGGGCTTGCCGCCCCGCAGGTCGGGGTTTTGTCGCGGCTGATCGTGATGGATTGCACCGCCAAGGATCAAGAACCCGAGCCGATGGCGCTGTTCAACCCTGAGGTCGTTTGGGTCTCTGACGACATGAACACCTATTCCGAAGGGTGCCTGTCGATCCCTGATCAATACGAAGATGTGACCCGTCCTGCCGAGGTGCAGGTGCAGTATCTGGACATCAACGGCAAGGAGCGGGACGAGCATTTCGACGGGCTCTGGGCCACATGTGTGCAGCACGAGATCGACCATCTGGACGGTGTGCTGTTCATTGATTATTTGTCCAAGATCAAGCGTTCGATGATCACCAACAAGATGAAAAAGCTGAAAAAAGAACTGGCGCGGGCGTAATGGCGCGGCGCGCGTTTTTGCCGTGGGGTGATCCACGGTTGCGCAAAATCGCCGCGCCTGTTGACGCGGTGAACGACGCCGTTTGCGCGCTGTGGTCCGACATGATCGACACCATGTATGCCATGCCCGGCGTGGGTTTGGCAGCGCCGCAAATCGGCGAGATGCTGCGTCTGGCGGTGGTCGATTGCTCCAGCAACAAGGACCAACCCCTGCGCATGGCCAATCCCGAGATTTTGCACACGAGCGGCAAGATGTCGGAATATGACGAGGCCAGCCCCAATTTGCCGGGAGTTTCCGCCAAGATCAAACGTCCGCGCGCGCTCACAGTAGCGTTTCTGAACGCCGAAGGCGCGCGCGTTGAGCAGGATTTCGTCGGCCTCTGGGCCACCTCGGTGCAGCACCAGATCGACCACCTTAACGGGCGGATGTTTTTTGACCATCTGAGCGCGGTTAAACGCCGGATGTTGCTGGCCAAGGCAGCAAAACTGGCGCGGCGCGGGTGATGCTATGGAGGCTGATATGCGGGTGATTTTCATGGGCACGCCCGATTTCTCGGTGCCGGTGCTGGACGCTTTGGTTGAGGCAGGCCACGAGATCGCGGCGGTCTATTGCCAGCCCTCACGCCCGGCAGGTCGCGGCAAGAAAGAGCGCGCGTCGCCGGTTCAATTGCGCGCCGAGGCGCTGGGGTTAGACGTGCGTTATCCGGTCAACTTCAAAGATGAGGCGGACATGAGCGCATTCGCCGCGCTGCACGCCGATATCGCGGTGGTGGTGGCCTACGGTCTGATCCTGCCGCAAGCTCTGCTGGACGCGCCGCGCTTTGGCTGCCTCAACATTCATGCGTCACTGTTGCCGCGTTGGCGCGGAGCGGCCCCGATCCATCGTGCCATCATGGCGGGAGATCAAAAAACCGGAATTTGCGTGATGCAGATGGACCGCGGCCTTGATACCGGTGCCGTTTTGATGCGGCGCGAGACGGTGATTGGGGCTGAGGAAACCACGGCCAGCCTTCACGATCGTTTGTCCCGGATCGGGGCGGAAGCAATCATCGCGGCCCTTGCCCAATTGCCCGACCTTACTCCCGTCGCGCAGGCTGAAGACGGGGTCAGCTATGCCGCCAAGATCGATAAATCCGAGGCTCGGATTGACTGGTCGCTGGATGCCGAAACGGTGGACCGAAAAATTCGCGGCCTCTCGCCTTTTCCCGGCGCGTGGAGCGAACTTGATGGTGCGCGTATCAAGCTGCTGGCCAGTCGACTGGGGCAAGGCGAAGGCGCGCAAGGCGAGGTTCTGGATCAAGCGCTGACGGTTGGGTGCGCACGCGGCTCGGTGCAGGTTTTGCGTCTTCAGCGCGCGGGGCGCGGAGCGATGGAGGCGGATGCGTTTATTCGCGGCACAGGTTTGCCCGTCGGCGCGACCTTTATCTGAAGCGCGCCTTTCAGCTCTTCAACTCCCCCCTTCAACTCCCCCCTTCAAATTCCCGTCATCTGCCCCATATAGAAAGCAGACACCAACGGATCGGAGGCTTGGATGGGCATTTAGTTTTTACTGATTATCGGCGCAGCCGCCGGGTTTATCGCCACGCGGATGATGAATATCGAGGCCAATATTCTGGTCACGGTTTCGGTCGGCGTTCTCGGTGCTTTGATCGGTGGGCTGGTCCTGAAAGCCTTGCTGGTCGTGCTTGGATTAGCAGCCGGTTTTATCGGCGCACTGCTTGGGGCGTTGATCCTGATCTGGGCCTATAAGACCTATATCGCCTGAGGGATTTCAGGGCTTGAACGGCTCCATTCCTTCGCGCGCCAACTCGTCCGCGCGCTCGTTCTCGACATGGCCCGCGTGGCCTTTGACCCATTTCCATGTGACTGAGTGGCGCTCTTGCGCTTCGTCCAGTCGTTGCCACAGATCGACGTTTTTGACCGGTTTGCGCGCCGAGGTTTTCCAGCCGTTTTTCTTCCAGCCAAACATCCAGCTGGTGACCCCGCCCTTGACGTAATTGCTGTCGGTGATCACGGTCAGGGTCGAGGGGCGCTCAAGTGCTTCAAGCGCGGAAATCGCCGCCATCAGCTCCATGCGATTGTTGGTGGTGTCGGGCGAGCCGCCGCAAAGGTCGCGCTCTTTTATCAGGCGCGTGCCCTCCCTGGCTTGCAGCAAAACACCCCAGCCGCCGGGACCGGGATTGCCCGAGCAGGCCCCGTCTGTGTAAGCGATCAGCTCAGCCAATTTTTCGCGCCTCGATATGCATACAGTCAATTTCGCGCCCGTCATAACCGGTGCTTTGCGCGCGTTCAATACGCGATATTTCGATGTGGTTAAGCGCAAGTCGGGCGCGCAGATCTTGCTCGGTATAAGGCGTGTAGAGGCGGTCAAGATTGTCGCGAATAACCTCGTCGCCTTCGTGGATGCCGATATAAAGCAGTCCGCCATCTTTAAGGGCGCGCGCGATGTTTTCAAGCGTTTGCGCCATGTCTTGGCGGGGTTGATGTTGCAGGCTGAAGCTGGCCCAGATGGCGTCAAAGCTTTTGATCCAATCCATGTCGTCGAAGGTCGCGTGACGGGTTTTTATCCCGCCAAGGCGCGCCACCTGCTCCACCATTTTGGCCGATGCATCCATAGCCGTGACCCGGTGACCAAGATCGCGAAAGGCGGCCGCAGCCCAGCCGCCGCCACAGCCAAGATCGAGCACGGCGCAGCTCTCGGGCAGCAAGCGCGCAAACGACAAAAACTCCGTCGGCAGAGCTTTCGGGGTGGTGTCGCGACTGTAGGTTGACGCCGTCCGGTCGTAAAAATCGACGGTTTGTTTGTCGGCGCTCATGCGAGCTCACGCAGGATGCGGGGGATTTTGAACTCGATATTTTCGGTCGCGGTCTCGACGATTTCTTGGCGCACGTTATAGCGCGATTTGAACGCATCAATGACCTCGTTGATCAGGATCTCAGGAGCCGAGGCCCCCGCCGTGATGCCAATTGCGCGCGCCCCTTTCAGCGCGCGCCAATCGATGTCGCTGGCGCGCGGGATCAGTTGCGCATAGGCACAGCCCGCCTTGCTGCCAACCTCGACCAGTCGGCGCGAGTTTGACGAGTTGGGTGAGCCGATCACCAACAGCGCGTCCACTTTTGGTGCGAGCGCCTTGACCGCCGCCTGCCGGTTGGTGGTGGCGTAGCAGATATCCTCTTTTCGCGGGCCGATAATACCCGGAAATCGTGCCTTTAGCGCGCTTACAATCTCGGCAGCATCATCCACCGACAGCGTTGTCTGGGTGATGAAAGCGAGCCGGTTTTTATCACGAACGGTCAGGGTCTTCACATCGCTGACGGTCTCAACCAACAGCACTTCACCATCGGGAAGCTGGCCCATCGTGCCAACGGTCTCCGGGTGGCCCTGATGGCCGATCATCACCATTTGCAAGCCGTTTTCAAAATGCCGCTTGGCCTCGATATGCACCTTGGAGACCAAGGGGCAGGTGGCATCCACATAGATCATCTGGCGCTTGGTGGCCGCCTGAGGCACGGATTTTGGCACGCCGTGGGCTGAAAATACCACCGGACGGTCATCGGGGCACTCCTCCAGCGTTTCAACGAACACCGCGCCCTTATCGCGCAGACGATCAACCACGAATTTATTGTGGACGATTTCGTGGCGCACATAGACCGGCGCGCCCCATTTCTCAATCGCCACTTCAACGATCTTGATCGCCCGATCAACGCCGGCGCAAAACCCGCGCGGGGCGGCAAGATAGAGGGTCAGGTCGGGTTTGCTCATCGATGATCCACACATGAAAGCCCAGAAATGAAACGACCGTCGCGTGGGCGTTCCGAGCCTCGTTTATATCAGCGCAGCGCGGGCTTTCACAACGTCAAATCCCGATGCGGATGTAGCAAGCGCGTCAATATCCCTTGAGCGAGGTTTTGCACTCGAGGTTGAACTCCTTCAGTACCGCCTTGGTGCCGCGCACAGAGAACTGTCGTTTGTTGCCCTTGGGGTCAATGATTTGAAACTTGCCGGAGCGATTTACCTTCTCCAGCGCCAACATTGCGCGCACGATGCCAACCAGAGTTCTCCCGTCAGCAGGGCTCAGAACTTTGGAGGGTTTTTTCTCGCGGTTAACCAGCTCAAAAGACTGTTTGCCAATCACCATCTTCGCCTTGGCACCGGGAGCAACCGAGAAAATGTGGTTGTAAATGGGCACAACATATTTGTCCTTGGCGGTGCCCAGCAAAATGAACACGCGACCCTGACCGCAGGACGCCCCGCATTGAATGGCCTGACAGGAAAATCTGCCATCGTCGAGAACTTGGCGAATGGTCTGAAACGAGCCGATGAATTTCCCCTCGGAGACCTGAGCCACGATCTGGGTGGTGAAAAGAAAGGTTGCGAGGACCGAGATGACCAAGGCACGAAAGATATTCATCAAATGTTTCCAGACAAAATGAGGCGCGATTATTGTCAGGATTAGCGACGCGGCGATGGTTTGCAACCTAACGCTGATAAATGGCGGCGGCGTTCGGCATAAAATCCGGGTCTGTGCCTTGGAGGTCACAGGCGTAGTCAGCAGGCAGGCAAAACGCGGGGCAAAAGATCAAACCAATGCCCCGCGCAATCAGCGCTTGGCCTTATTCCTCGGCGAATTCAGCTTCGCTGGGATGGGCAGGCATATCCGGGCGCGGAGGGCGACCGATCACGTCTTTGAGCTCTTCCAGTTCGATGAAATTATCGACCTGACGGCGCAACTCATCAGCGATCATTGGCGGATGCGAGCGAATGGTCGACACCGCCGAAACCCGCACGCCTTGACGTTGCAGGCTCTCCACCAGCGGGCGGTAATCGCCGTCACCGGAAAAGATCACCACATGGTCAATATGCGGCGCCAGCTCCATCGCGTCGACGGCCAACTCTATATCCATGTTCCCTTTCACCTTGCGCCGACCCATCGAGTCCGTGAACTCTTTTGCCGGTTTGGTGACCATGGTAAAGCCGTTGTAATTCAACCAGTCCACCAGCGGGCGGATTGGCGAATAATCGTCGTTTTCAAGCAAGGCGGTGTAGTAAAATGCGCGTAGCAATTTCCCACGTCGCATGAATTCCGTTCGCAGAAGTTTGTAATCGATGTCAAATCCCAGTGCCTTGGCTGCTGCGTATAGATTTGCACCATCAATAAAGAGGGCCAGCCTCTCGTCGCGGTAAAACATAATGTCTTTCCCTGTCAAAATGAGGTTTCTTCAATCAATTCTGAGTGGTATTTTTAGTGAACTCACTAAAGAAACTGTGCAAGTTAAATAGGGTAATTTTCTGGTGCTTCAAGTGAAAAATATTGTTCAGCCACGTGTAATCTGTCTGATTGCAATCGGTGCCAATCTGCCCTCGCAAGCGGGGAGCGTCGAGGATACGTTGGCTCTCGCGCAAGAGTTGTTGGCCAACGGCGATATCCAAATTATGGCCCACAGCCGGATTTATCGCACCCCCGCGTTTCCCCCCGGCTCCGGACCTGATTTCGTCAATGCCGCCCTCAAAATCAGCACCGATCTCGCCCCTGCCAAACTGCTGGCGCGCTTGCATGAAATCGAGGCTACGCTTGGACGCAACCGGGTTCGGCGCTGGGAGGCGCGCATGATTGATCTCGATTTGTTAAGTTACGGCGACATGGTCCTGCCCAATCAGGAGACGTTTCTGCGCTGGCACGATATGCCCCTGAGCCAACAACAAACCGAAACGCCGGACGCGCTGATTTTGCCCCATCCACGCCTGCATGAACGCGGCTTTGTGCTGGTGCCGCTGCTGGATATTGCCCCTGATTGGCGCCATCCCGTGCTTGGCCTGACCGTCACGCAGATGCACGTAGCCCTGCCCGACGGGGCCTGCGCGAGTATCGAGATTGTCAGCCCGGCTCGCGATACCCGCGCCTAATTGCACAAATCCCCCGTACACAAGGCGTTTAGCCGCACAAATAGGCTTGAATTGCGCGATGATTCCCCATAAGTAGCGATTTCCCACCCCCGCTTATGACCTATGTGGAGCGCCAAATGGCCCGTGTTACCGTTGAAGATTGTGTTGATAAAGTCCCGAACCGGTTTGAGCTGGTGATGCTCGCCGCCCACCGAGCGCGCGAACTTGCCGCTGGTGTCGAGCTGACGATTGATCGCGACAATGACAAAAATCCGGTTTGCGCCTTGCGCGAAATCGCTGAGGAAACCCTGACGGCTGACGGTTTGCGCGAATCTTATATTCAAAGCAACCAGACCCAGATAGAGGTTGACGAGCCGGAAGAAGACCAGATGGCCTTGTTGATGGGCACGTCCGACGACGACGCGCCCGATGACGACCCCAGCGAAGAAAACCTGCTGCGCGCGCTGATGGAAGCCCAAGAAATGAAATAAGGACAGGTGCCGCATCGTCGGCACCCCGCCCGCTGAAGGAGCAGTGAGCCATGATCGATGTTGAAGATCTGGTTGATCTGGTCCGCAACTATAATCCCGGTACCAACGCCGAGCTGATCCGCGCGGCCTACGCTTATGGCAAGGATATGCATGACGGGCAGGTGCGCTCTTCGGGCGAGCCTTATTTCACCCACCCGATCGAAGTCGCCGCCATTCTGACCGAACAGCAGATGGACGATTCTACCATTATCACCGCGCTGTTGCACGACACCATCGAGGACACAAAATCCACCTATAGCGAGGTCACCGAGCGGTTTGGCGAAGAGGTGGCGCAACTGGTCGATGGTGTGACCAAGCTCACCAATCTAGAGCTGCATTCAAGCGAAACCAGGCAGGCCGAGAACTTTCGCAAGCTGCTTTTGGCCATGTCCAAGGACTTGCGCGTGTTGCTGGTCAAGCTGGCGGATCGCTTGCACAACATGCGCACGATCAAACATTTACCGCTGGAAAAACAGCAGCAAAAAGCCCGTGAAACCATGGATATTTTCGCGCCGCTAGCTGGCCGGATGGGCATGCAGTCCATGCGCGAAGAGTTGGAGGATCTGAGCTTTCACGTCCTCAATGCCGAGGGGCGCACGTCGATTATTCGCCGGTTTTTGACCCTGCGCAGCCAAAATGGCGACCTCATTCCGAAAATCACCAACGACATTCGCGACGTGCTGGAAAAGCAAGGCGTTGACGCAGATGTGTTTGGCCGCGAGAAAAAACCCCACTCGGTCTGGCGCAAAATGCAGGAAAAAAAAGAGGGGTTCTCGCGCCTTTCCGACATTTACGGCTTTCGCATTGTCACCCATGACATCGAGGATTGCTACCGGGTGCTTGGTGCGATCCACCAGCGCTGGAAGGCGGTGCCGGGACGGTTCAAGGACTATATCAGTCAGCCGAAATCCAACGGCTATCGCTCGATCCACACCACGGTTTCCGGGCGCGATGGCAAGCGGGTCGAGGTGCAAATCAGAACCCGTCAGATGCACGAGGTCGCCGAGGGCGGGGTGGCCGCGCATTGGTCCTATAAGGACGGGCAAAGGGTCGAAAACCCGTTTGCGGTTGACCCGTTCAAATGGCTCGCCGGTCTCTCTGAACGCATCGAGCCGTCCGAGGATCACGTGGAATTTATGGAGCATGTCAAGCTTGAGATGTTCTCCGATCAGGTGTTTTGCTTCACCCCCAAAGGTGAGGTGATCAAGCTGCCGCGCGGGGCCACGCCGATTGATTTCGCGTTTGCGATCCACACCCGCATCGGCTCTAGCTGCGTCGGGGCCAAGGTTGACGGCGTGCGTGTGCCCTTGTGGACGCGGGTGCGAAATGGCCAGTCGGTCGAGATTATCGTCGCCGAGGGTCAACGCCCGCAACCGACATGGATGGATATCGCGGTCACGGGGCGCGCGCGCTCGGCCATTCGGCGCTCGTTGCGCGAAGAACGGCGCGCGGGCGCGGTTCGGCTTGGGCGCGAATTGGCACGGGTGGCGTTTGAACGGGTTGGCAAAAAGGTCAGCGAAAAAGCACTCCAGACCGCCGCGCGTCAACTTGCCGTCACCAGTGCCAGCGATTTGCTGGCCATGCTTGGCAATGCCGAGATTTCCGGCTCTGAAGTGATCGAAGTGCTCTATCCCGAACTGTTGCGCGAGCAGCCCGTCGACAGCGGAAAACCGGCGCCAGCCATGGTAGGTCTCAGCGCCGAACAGACCGCCACCCCGGCAAGTTGCTGCCAGCCCGTGCCCGGCGAGCGCATCGTTGGCATCACCTATCGCGGCAAAGGTGTGCGCGTTCACGCCATCGATTGCGAGGCTCTGACCCAGCTCGAGGATCAGCCCGACCGCTGGATTGATCTTCATTGGAGCGAGGGCGATCACGCGGCCGTCAATATCGCTCCGCTCGAATTGACACTGGCTAATGACGCCGGTGCGCTGGGGCGAATTTGCACCTTGATTGGTGAGCAGAATGCCAATATCTCGGACATGCATTTTACCGACAAGAAACCGGATTTCTACAAAATGCTGTTGGATATACAGGTGCGCGATGTTGGGCATTTGCACAATGTAATTACGGCCGTTGAGGCGGATTCAGACGTGGCCCAAGTCGTGCGGCACCGCAAACCGCCCGAGGATGTCTAGCAAGATAAACGAGGGTTTGCCGCGTGCGGCGGCGCGCCGATTAAAGAGTGTTTGAACGTGTTCAAAAGACGCAACAAAATGTCCTGGGGACGCTGGTTTTTAGAAGCGGTTTATCCAAAAGCCGGTTGGCGGCGTGTGGCCAGTTATGTGGCACATCGTTTGCGCAGGCTGCCGGATTCCTCGCATAAAATCGCGCGCGGAATTGCGGCGGGCGTGTTGGTTAGCTTCTCGCCGTTTTTCGGTCTCCACTTCGTTTTGGCAGCCCTGCTGGCCCTGATGCTGCGCGGCAATGTGGCGGCGGCTCTGCTGGGGACGTTTTTTGGCAATCCGCTGACATTTCCGTTCATCGCCGCGGGCAGCCTGTCGCTTGGGCACTGGATTTTGGGCGACGGCAGCTATGTGGTTGGGGACGCCTCTATCTTCCAGATGTTCAGATATGCGACCGCCGATTTCTGGTTCAACTTTCAGGCGCTCTTCACGCCAGCACAGGCGAATTGGACCGATATGCGGCTGTTTTTGTCCGACGTATTCCTGCCTTATCTCGTCGGCGGGATGGGGCCGGGGATCATCTTGGCGATAACGTCATATTTCGTTAGCCAGCCGCTGATTTCGGCCTATCAGAAACGGCGCAAACGCAGTTGGCTCAACCATCCCCGGCGCAAGAGCAAGAAACTGCAAAAAAAGGCTGACGAGGACCCCTGACGGGCCTAATCTGCGGTGAAGAATCACTGGTAGGATATTTTGTCATGACGGATTTAGCCAATTCACCCGCCTCCACCCTCAGGCTTGGGGTCAATATCGACCATGTGGCGACTGTGCGAAACGCGCGCGGCGGGGCCTATCCCGATCCCGCGCGTGCCGCCCTGATGGCCCAAAAGGCCGGAGCCGACGGCATCACCGCTCATCTGCGCGAAGACCGCCGCCACATCACGGATACCGACATCGAGGCGTTGATGGACGCGTTAAGCGTGCCCTTGAATTTCGAGATGGCCGCCACCGACGAGATGCAGAAAATCGCCTTGCGCCATGTGCCTCATGCGGTTTGTCTGGTGCCCGAAAAGCGCGAGGAGCGCACCACCGAGGGCGGGCTTGAGGTCGCGCGCGAGGAAAACCGGCTGGCGCATTTTATCGCTCCCTTACAAGACGCCGGATGCCGGGTGTCGATCTTTATCGCCGCCGACCGTCGCCAGATCGAGGCGGCAGCGCGCATTGGCGCGCCGGTGGTCGAGTTGCACACCGGCGCATATTGCGATGCTTTCGCCGAAGGGCGCACGCAAGACAGCGCCGCCGAATTCCAGCGTCTGCAAGACATGGCCGTGTTCGCGAACTCCTTGGGACTGGAGGTCCACGCAGGCCACGGCCTGACCTATGAAACGGTGAAACCCATCGCCGCATTGCCGCAAATCCGCGAGCTTAATATCGGCCATTTCCTGATTGGCGAAGCGATTTTCGTCGGGCTTGAGGCCAGCATGCGCCAGATGCGCCAACTCATGGACGAGGCACGGAGCGAAAAAACCGAAAGAGGTGCTGCATGAAAATAACACTCCTCGCATTGACGCTGGTCGCCGCGAGCCTTGGCTCCCAGTCCGGCGCGCAGCAGATTTCAAAATGCGACGCGCGCGCGCAAGCCGCCAATATCGCCGAACCATGGAGCGCCAATAGCCGCAGTTTTGCCGATGGCGACGTACGCCTTACGGTTCTTGAAACCCCCGGGTCTGAGACCGCTGCGTTCCGTATCCTCATCCTTACGCCGCCCCGCAATGCCTTGGGTGAGCGCTTATGTCGGATCATTTCCTATCAGCGGGAGGCCGGGTTTTTCGGCGTGACGCTTAGCTGGATGGGAACGAGCTATGATCCGCTATACGGGCTGGTCTTTGATATTCCGGTGCAGATATTCGTCGCATCGACCGGAAAAAATAAACCCGCCCGCCTCCACCTCACCGTCGATCGGTCAATCGGGGCGATCGGGGCGGGGTTGCGGTGATCCTTGGTATTGGCACTGATCTTGCCAATATCGAGCGTATCGAGGCGACGCTCGCGCGGTTTGGCGACCGCTTTCGCAACCGTGTTTTCACCGAGATTGAGCAGCGCGTGGCCGAACGCCGCCAACAAACTGTCGCCACTTATGCCAAGCGCTGGGCGGCGAAAGAGGCCTGCTCCAAGGCGCTCGGAACCGGACTGCGCATGGGCATCGCGTGGAAGGACATGGCCGTGACCAACCTCTACACCGGCCAACCCCGCATGCATGTTTCGGGCTGGGCTGCCAAGCGTTTAGCCGAGATGACCCCCGACGGCTATGAGGCCCATATCCACGTCACCCTCACCGACGATCACCCATGGGCGCAGGCGTTTGTGGTGATCGAGGCGCGGCGAAAATCCCCCTGATCCGCTTGACTTCATCCCGGCCAGTGGTCATGACATCTGCGACCCTTCAACTAACAGGCCGGATGCGATGACTGAGAAAGTTAAGAACGACAATAGCGTGACCGAATGGGTCAAAACGCTTGCTTATGCTCTTGTTATCGCAGGCGTTATTCGCACTTTGTTTTTTCAGCCGTTCTGGATTCCGTCAGGCTCGATGAAGGACACGCTGCTGATCGGCGATTTTCTGTTCGTCAACAAGATGGCCTATGGCTATTCGCGCTATTCCTGTCCGTTCTCGGCCTGTCCATTCTCGGGGCGGATTTTTGCTAGCCAGCCCGAACGCGGTGATGTGGTGGTGTTCAAACATCCCGTGAGCAAGGTCGATTTCATCAAGCGACTGATTGGCCTGCCGGGGGATCGAATTCAGGTGAAAAAAGGCCTGCTTTACATCAACGGTACGCCAGTAAAGGTCGAGCCAGCCGGTCAGTTTAACGAGTTGAAGCTGCCCCAAGGCCCCATGCGCGGCCGCCCCAGTTGCGAAAACGAGCCGGTTGATCCCGGTGGCGTTTGCTCCAAAGGGCTGTTTCGCGAGACGCTGCCAAACGGGGTCACACACGATATTTTGAACATCACGGATAACGGTTTTGCCGACAATACCAAGGTGTTCACCGTGCCTGCGGGCCAATATTTCTTCATGGGCGACAATCGCGATAATTCCGAGGACAGCCGGTTCAGTCGCCGCATCGGCGGGGTCGGTTTCGTGCCGTTTGAAAACCTGGTCGGACGCGCGGACCGAATTATTTTCTCGTCGGCGGGCAGCTCTATTCTGGCGTTCTGGACATGGCGCAAGGACCGGTTCTTCAAGGCGATCGAGTGAAGCTGTCAAAAGAGATCAAGGCTTTTGCCGACCGGATCGGGTATGAATTCGCGCGACCGGAGTTGCTGATCGAGGCGCTGACCCACTCGTCGTTAAGTTCACGCACCAGACCCGATAATCAACGGCTGGAGTTTCTTGGCGATCGTGTGCTCGGTCTGGTGATTTCCGAGGCTCTGCTGGAGGCCGACCAAACCGCCCCCGAAGGTGTGTTGGCCCCGCGATATAACGCGCTCGTGCGCAAGGAAACCTGCGCCGACATGGCCCAAAGTGTTGGTCTTGGCGATGCGCTAAAACTCGGGCGATCAGAGATGATCTCGGGCGGTCGGCGCAAGCAGGCGCTGCTTGGCGACGCGATGGAGGCGGTGATTGCGGCGGTCTATATGGATGGCGGTTTTGACGCCGCCAGACGCTTTATCCTGCGGCTGTGGCAGGGGCGGATTGCTACCGCCGAAGACGATGCCGACCCCAAAACAGCGCTTCAGGAATGGGCGCAGGCGCGCGGGCAACAGCCGCCTGAATACATCGAAACCGCGCGCAGCGGCCCGGATCACGCCCCGGTTTTCACCATATTGGCCCGGCTGCAATCGGGCGAGGAAGCCAGCGCCAAAGCCGCGTCTAAACGACAGGCGCAACAAAGTGCCGCCGCGAAATTACTGGCGCAATTAGAGGACAAAACATGAGCGAGAGACGCTGTGGCTTCATAGCCCTGATCGGCGAGCCCAATGCCGGTAAATCCACGCTGCTGAACCGCATGGTCGGGGCCAAGGTGTCGATTGTGACCCACAAGGTTCAGACCACGCGCGCGCGCATCCGAGGCGTGGCGCTGTCGGGCGATGCCCAGTTGGTTTTCATCGACACGCCAGGCCTGTTTCGCCCGCGTCGCCGCCTTGATCGCGCCATGGTTTCAGCCGCTTGGTCCGGCGCTGCGGATGCCGATGTGGTGGTCTTGTTGATCGAGGCCCATCGCGGCATGACCGAGGGGGTTGGCGCGATTATCGACACGCTCAAAGACCGTCACGTCAAGGATCAGGTGGTGGCGCTGGCCATTAACAAGATCGACCGTGTCAAAAGCGAAAGCTTGCTTGCCCTGACCACGAAGCTCAACCAAGCTCATGAATTTGCTGCAACTTTCATGATCTCGGCAGAAAAAGGCCACGGGGTTGAAACCCTGAAAACATGGCTCGCCGATCAGGTGCCTGACGGGCCGTGGCACTATCCCGAGGACCAGATCGCCGACATGCCCCTGCGCCAGCTCGCCGCCGAAATCACCCGCGAAAAGCTGACTTTGCGCCTGCATCAGGAGCTGCCATATCAGCTCACAGTCGAGACCGAAAACTGGGAGGAACGCCCAGATGGGTCAGTCAAAATCGACCAGTTGATCTATGTAACCCGCGAGGGGCATCGCGGCATCGCGCTTGGTCCCAAAGGCGAAACAATGAAGGCAATTGGCGTGGCCGCACGCCAGGAAATCTCGGAATTTCTCGGGCGCAAGGCGCACTTGTTTTTGCAGGTTAAAGTCCGGCCCAACTGGCTGGAAGACGCCGAGCGCTACACCGAAATGGGTCTCAATTTCAAGGACGGAAATCCGAAATAGACCATGGTGCGCCTGACCTCAAAATTCTGGGTAGACGCTTATCTTACCCGCTTGAGACTGGCGAATATTCCGGTTTTTGTGGTTGCCAAAGGCGATGAAACCGCTGGCAATATCATGGTTAAACTCAACACGTTGGACGGCAAGGCCGAGGCGTTTCAGCGGAGTTATGATCGCGAAGGCGCGAGAATTTGGGTGACTTTATGCGCCGGTGATGACGCCGAGGTCGAGGCTAGTCTGGCGCGCCAACGCGGTTTTGACCCTGACATCTGGATCATCGAGGTCGAGGATAAACAAGGGCGACATCTACTCGACGCGCCGGGATTTTCAGACTAGGTTTGAGGAATGGAATGGCGCGATCAAGGCTCTTTGTTAACGGTTCAGCGCTTTGGCGAAAGCTCCGCTATCATTGACGTTTTCACCGAAAAACACGGGCGGCATGCGGGAATTGTGCGTGGCGGGGCCTCGCGAAAATTGCGGCCCATATTACAGCCGGGCAGCCTGCTTGACGTAACATGGCACGCGCGGCTTGAAGAGCATCTTGGCACCTTTCGCCCAGAGCCATTATCGGGTCGCGCGGCACTGGTTCTGGCCGACAGAACGGCGCTGGCGGCCCTTAACGCGATCTGCGGTTTGCTGAAGTTTTCCCTGCCTGAACGCGAGGTCCACCCCCGACTTTTTGCCGCCACCGAGGCGCTGTTGGATGGGCTGAGCGACAGCCACACACTTGCGCGCGACTATCTGCAATGGGAGCTTATTTTGCTGTCTGCATTGGGTTTCGGACTTGATATCGGCACCTGCGCCGTGACCGGACTTGACGAGGATTTGGCGTTCGTGTCGCCCAAAACCGGTCGCGCAGTCAGTCGCGACGCCGCCGGCGACTGGGCGGAAAAACTGTTGCCATATCCTGATTTGACGAGCAGTGTCGGTATCAGGAACGGGCTGAAAACCAC
>JAADIJ010000055.1:23348-36449 GCA_013151335.1 Alphaproteobacteria bacterium
GAGGCCAGATCGCGGTTTTTATCTCTGCTAAGCCAACGAAGAAAAGGGGATGCATTGTGAAGTCTTTTGCTGAAATTCGTGCGCTGGCCGAGGCCCGCAAAGGGGCCGATTTTATTGCCGCGAGCGCGCCGGAGCGCACCGATATCCCTCTTACCTCGTTAACCGATGACCGCCTTCTGTCGGAGTTTTCCAAACGAGTATTTCAGGCCGGTTTCAATTGGTCGGTGGTTGAAAATAAATGGCCGGGGTTTGAAACGGCCTTTGACGGTTTTGCGATCGGGCGCAACGCGATGATGTCCGATGAGGACCTTGATCGCCACCTGCGCGACACGTCGATTGTGCGTCATGCCACCAAAATTCTGTCTGTGCGCGACAACGCGATTTTCCTCTCTGATCTGGCGCGCGCGCATGGCTCGGCTGCCGCATATATCGGCAATTGGCCTCCTCACGATACGGTCGGCCTGTTCGCTTTGCTCAAATCTCGCGGCGCGCGGCTTGGCGGGACGACCGGGCAATATGCGTTGCGGTTTATGGGATATGACAACTTTATTTTGTCGCGCGCAGTAGTGGCCGCGCTGAATATGGCCGGGGTGATTGACGGGGCTGCGACCTCCAAATCCGCGCGGGCAAGCTTGCAGGAGGCGTTCAACATCTGGCATGAGGAGAGCGGCGAGGCCTATGCCACGATCAGCCGAATTCTGGCGTTTTCGGTGCCCGATTGACGGCTATAATCATTTGCGCAAATCGCGCACCCGCACGGCCTTTCCTTCAGAGCGGGGTATTTCGCCCGCAAGTTTTACCCGAATTTCGCAGGTCACACCGATGATCGACTTGATGTTATGGCCGACATTTTTGGCGATCGCAGCAAGGCTCTCGGCAGTTGGTGCGATGTCGGGCAGCACCTCCACCTCGACCGCCATCGCGTCCAGCACCCCGTCGCGGGAAAGCTCGATCTGGTAATGCGGCGCCAGTCCCTCAAGGCCGACCAAAACCGCCTCGATCTGGCTGGGGAAAACGTTAACGCCGCGCAGGATAATCATGTCGTCGTCGCGCCCGGTGACGCGCTGGATGCGCACATGGGAGCGCCCGCAGATGCACGGCTCGTCGGTGAGGCGGGTGATGTCGCGGGTGCGGTAGCGGATCATCGGCATCGCTTCTTTGGTCAGGGTGGTGATGACCAGTTCGCCCGCTTCGCCCATGGGCAGCGGCTCCAGCGTTTCGGGGTCGATGACCTCGAATAAAAAGTGGTCCTCCCAGCCGTGAAGCCCGGCGCGCGCGTTGTCGCATTCGCAGGCAACCCCCGGCCCCATGATCTCTGACAGGCCGTAAATATCGACGGATTTGAGGCCAAGCCGCTTATCAAGCGCTGCGCGCATTTCCTCGGACCACGGCTCTGCGCCAAAAAGGCCGCGTCGCAGCGGAAGGGCCGCGATGTCGACGCCAAGACTGGTCGCGACCTCGGCGATGTTAAGGGCATAAGAAGGGGTCGCGCACAGGATCGCGGGCCCGAAATCCCGCAGCAACGTGACCTGCCGCTCGGTTCCGCCGCCAGAGATCGGCACCACCACGCAGCCCAGACGCTCGGCCCCGGCATGGGCGCCAAGACCGCCGGTGAACAGCCCATATCCATAGGCGTTGTGCACGATATCGCCGGGTCGTGCGCCCGCTGCCGCCAGTGAGCGCGCCATTAAATCAGCCCAGCGATCAAGGTCGCCTTTGGAGTATCCCACCACCGTCGGCTTGCCGGTTGTGCCGCTTGAGGCGTGGATGCGCGCCAGTTGATCCACGGGTTTGGCAAAGATTTTGAACGGGTAATTCGCGCGCAGATCATCCTTCACCGTGAACGGAAAATGGCGGAGATCATCGAGGTTATTCAAATGCTTAGGGGAGACACCCGCCGCGTCAAAAGCACGTTTATAATGGGGAACGTTGTCATAAGCTTGCCCGAGCGACCAGCGCAGCCTGTCAAGCTGAAGCGCGTTCAGATCGGGGCGCGACATGGTCTCAGCGTTAGCGTCAAACATAAAGTCCGGCTGTGTTTTGCTCTCCATTACGGTCATGTTTCCCTCCGTTTTAGATTATTGTGCTGTCCAACCGGGTTTGATCCCCGGTGCGCTCATACCTGCACCGCGCGCGGGCATCCGCTCGATAGAAAAGCCCTGATTGAACGCGGCCTTGGTCACCAGCGCGAACTTAAAGCCCCAGCCAGTTGCCACCGCCATCAGCCCGGCAACGATCAGCAATGGTGGCGAGACCAGCGAGGTCAGTGTCAGGGCAAGCAGCAGCGTTTGGCTGGCACCCGAATATCCCAAATTCAGGCGATCAAGCACCGAAAGCGTTGCAGCAGGTGCGCCGCCCGCCCCCAAAGCCCGGCGATATTGCCGCCACAAAACAAACCGCGCGGCGACCAGCACAAATAATGCCGCCCCGAAAAGTTGCAGATCGAGGCGGGAGTATCCGGCCAGCACCGCAATGACCACAAACAGGCCCGCACCTTCGGTGAGGCCGGTGGCGATAATCACGGGCACGATCTCTTTTTGTCGCCACGCGGGAATGCCCTTGGCCGCGCGCAAAATCCGCCCCTGTGCATAGACGAATAGCAGGGCGAGCAGGGCAGCAAGTATGCCAAGAAGTGGTGAATGGAGCAGCCATGCCAGCCCGCCAAGCGCGAAAAACGGCAGGGCGATAATCGCCTCGCGGCTCATCCAACTGCGCGCCGGTTGGCGAAAAACGTTCAAAAAGCGCCACGGTCGCCCGATTTCTAACCAGACACAGAACAATCCGGTGCCGACGAGGGCCAAGGCGATGAACAGGGCGGGCCAGAAAACCGGGGCCATCATTCCGGCCAATATGGTCGCGACGAACAGGCCGGTGCCGGTGCCGCCGCAGATGAAATTGCCGGCCGCCCGCCAATCCCAGCTGGTCTGAAGCTGCGGAGATACCTGCGCCAGACCCACAGGATCAGGAACCATCGGAGCCGGTTCTATGGCCGCATTATCGCCGGTATCGCCTTCGTAAAGGTAATAAATTCCGGGGCCGGTACCGAGCTCCTCATGCATCCTGAAGTTGCGGTTTTCGCGCAGCAAATTTGAGACATTGCTGTCAGGATCCTCGATATCGCCAAAATGCAGCGCGCCCGCTATGCAAGAGTTGACACAAGCCGGGGTCGCCTCGGCGTCGATGCCGGGGACCAGACCTGCGGCCAAACCGGCGTCGATCTGCTCAACACAGAATGTGCATTTCTGCGCCACCCCGATGCGATTTGGGTCCTCGCGCAACGCCTCATGACGCATGGTTTTGCCGCTATAAGCATGGGCCGGTTTATCAACCCGAAACCGCGCCTGATAGGGGCAGGCAATGGCGCAATAAGCGCAGCCGATGCAGATATCATAGTCAATCGTGACGATCCCGTCATCGCGTTTGCGGGTCGCGGTAGAGGGGCAAACATCCAAACAGGGCGGCTCGTCGCAATGCATGCAGCCGACCGGCAGAAAGGCGCGGGTTACGTCGGGAAACTCGCCAACCTCAAAGTCCAGCACCTTGCGCCACTGGATATTTGGCGCGGTCGCGTTGGCGTGTTTGCAGGCCGAGGTGCAGGTCTGGCAGCCGACGCAACGGTTAAGATCGGCGATAATCGCGTAGCGGGTCATGACGCACCCTCGATCTTGCGAATGGAGACTTTGACCAGATCAGCGCCCGAGCCGGTCGAGTCCGTCAAATCCAGCAACATCGGCATCAGCGCATTCATGCTCGGGGTTTTGAGGTCCTTGGCGTAAGGGGTTTTCCAATGGTCAAACTGCCCGATGGTTAACAGCGTATCGGGGCGAATACCTTGCCTGAGGATTACCGCCCCTTTGGTGGTGCCGCCATTGGGCGAGGCCAGTTCGATCACGTCGCCTTCGGCCAATCCCAACGCCTTGGCCGCTGCCGGGTTCATCACCACGCCGCCATGACCGGCAATGTTCTTGGCAACCTCGTGGATCATTTGCAGGCCCACATTGCCGCCCCATGAATATTGCATCGAGCGCGCGGTCAACAGCCAGAACGGATAGTTGCCGATCGACACTTTGAACGCGTCCTCAAGCGCTGTTTCCCACAAGGTTTGCAGATTTTGCCAGTTGGGCAACGCCTCGTATTCCTTCAACTGGCGATCCCACCACCGGATGCCTTTTTCATGCAGTCGCGCCTTGAGTTGCGCACCAATGCGCAGCAGTCGTTCTTGATAAGGCATCTCAAATCTAAGGCCCTGCTTCTTAAGCGCCGGATAGAGATACCACTGCTCCTTGGGGAATTTCTTGACCCGAAAGCCATGCTCGCGAAAATAATCAAGGCCTTGCGTTTCTTGCCCGCCCGTCAGCTCGGCGCTGGCGGCTTTGCATATGGTGTCCCAGATTTCCTCAACCCCATGAATCTCTTGTTCTTTAAGGGAGAAATCAAACCCCTCGCCAAACAAACGCACACCCGCCGCCCCCTTGTTGATCGCCTTGTTATAGCTTTCCAGCAGGTCGGTCCGTCGCGCCAACTCGGTGGCGATCCAGGTGAAATCGCGCGCCTCACCTTGAGGTTTTGAGGCCGGATCGCGCAAGGCAAACCCCTGATACTCCCAAAACTGCTCCACATATTTCGAGCCACCAATGCGGATCAGTTGCAGCCCCTCAAGGTCGGTACATTCCGGCAAAAGCACATCTGCAGTGTGGTTGGTTTCGTCCATCGTATAGGCAAAACACACGGTGAACGGGAAGTTCGCCATCGCGTCCTCGACCGCGTCAGTGTCCCAAAACGAAATCGCGGGATTGGTGCGATAAACGAACCAAACGTCCGGCGCGGTCGGCTTTGGCAGATGGTCAAATCCCTCTTTTTGCATCATCCACGCCAGATGGGTTGGCCCAAGCGCCTGCGACCACGGCGAGTTTGCGGCCAGCGGCACCAAGGTTTGATGGGCGTGCCGCGTGGTCGAACGTTCGTGCCACTCGCCCTTGCGCGTGGGGTTCATCGGGTAATCCATGAACCCGTCCGGCCCCGGCGTGACGCTGCTCCAGCGATTATCGGCGGGGCGATTGAGGCGAACGGTGGTGCCAAGTGTGCCGCCGGGAACCTCCAACCCACCGATCAGACAGGCCATCAAGGTGCGCGCCCACACGCATTCATAGCCGCCCCAGCCGTTATTAACGGTCTTGCCAAGCGAGATAGCCACCGGACGAAACGGCAAAACATGGCCCTCGATTTCGATGGTTTCGCCTACATGGGCGTGGTCGACAAATTGGCGCGCGGTCGAGCGGATGGTTTTGGCGGGAACGTCACAAATCTCTGCCGCCCATTCGGGGGTATAAAATCTGATATGGGCGACAAGTTTGGAAAAAGCGGTGGTTGTGCTGACCTCCGTGTGGACCCATTCCTGATCGTCCGGGCCGATCTCTTTGCCACAAACCGAAAACTCACCCTCAAGAGCCGCGTCCACGCCCTCGGTATCATACGGAAGGGCGGTGTTGGTTTTATTGTCCCAAATCAATGGCTTATCGCTGGCGGGATCGCGCAGGTAATAACCGTTGGGTGCGATGAGATAGGGCGACGAGGTCATTTCTTTAAGGAATGGCAGGTCAAGCTCGCCCCTGTCAGCCTCGTGCAGCAGATAGTGGACCATGGCGAACAGGAACGCGGAATCGGTCTTGGGACGGATTGGCACCCACTCTGCAGAGCAGGCCCCGGTGATGGACAAATGCGGCTCAACCTGAATGCGTTTGATGCCGCGTGCGCGCGCATCCGCATGGCGTTTGACCCCGCAGACCCCGCCCGAAGCCTCCACATTGGCCCCGAACGAGACGATCAGCTCGGCCAGCGGTGTGTCGGGAGAAACCGTGAAGGCCCGATGCCAAAGCTCGCCATAAAGATGCTCGGAATGATAGCATTTTACCCCCTGACCCGATCCAAAACTCATATCGACCGGACCCCAAGCGGCCAAAAACGCCGGGAACGTGCCCATATAGGCGGTCGGGGTGCCGCCGCCGCCAAAGCTGGCGGCAATTCGGGGAAAGCCGCTTTCGTCTTTCAGCCCGTCAGCGCGGGCCTTGTTGAGCTTTTTGGCAATTGCACCCAGCGCCTCGTCCCAACTGACCGGCTTGAACCCCGGATCCTCACGGCGGCCTTTTTTTGGATTTGTGCGCATCATCGGCGTGGTGATGCGGTGGGGATTGTGGGTTTTCTGGATCAGCCCGAAGGCTTTGACGCAGACGCGCCCACCGGCGGGATGAATGTCGGCGGCGTCGAAATTCGGGGCGATCTGATGGGGGACGCCAAACTTGACATCGACCCGAAGCAAATCCGGCCCGGCCACGCATTGATAGCAATAGGACCAGACGTTTTCAGAGATTTTCGGGGTCGGTTTTTGCATGTCACATGCCTTTCACGACGCGTGCGCCTTGGCGGATTTGGCGATCAGGCGTTGTTTGGTTTTTGCTACATCGACGACGAACCTTTGGTGGCGGCAGGTGCAAATCTGCTCAAGGCTGTCGGCGGCGGTCACTTCAAGCACGACCTTGCGCCCCTCGATCTCGGTCACCTCGGCGGTGATTGTGACCTCCATCCCCATCAATGTCGGGGCCATATGGGTCAGCGAGACCGTAACCCCGACCGAATCCTCCCCCTGCGCTACGCCCGCGAGGATCAGGTCGCGACAGGTCATTTCGATGTCTTCCAGCAGGGCAGGTGTGGAATAAACCCGGCACTCCTCGCCCATAAAGCCGATGGTGCGGTCGTGGTCTACACTGATTTTCCGGGTAAGCAGGTCGCCTTTGGTCAAAGTTTTCTGCATGATCAGTTGCGCCTTTGTGATTCTAACATGTAATGTCGTATAAGAGTACGATATTACATGTTTTATCACAATAGCGAGGTTTTACACGCATTTCTCGCGGTAAAGCGGCTGCTATCCTTGCAAACGCCGAACGCCAATCGCGCCTTCGCGGGCGTTTTTCAGCGCGCCCGCAGCGGCGTGACTGCCTGCTGCCGTGGTGTAATAAACGATCTGGTCTGACAGGGCGACAGCGCGAATTTCTCGGCTATCTTCAATGGCTTGCGTGCCTTCTGTGGTGTTGAAAATCAGGCTGATCTCTTTGTTTTTGAGGATGTCGACCACATTGGGCCGCCCCTCATAGACTTTGTTAACCACCCGTGCCTCCAGCCCGTTTTCGGCCAGAAACTCGGCCGTGCCCCGAGTGGCCAGAATGTCAAATCCGAGGCCGGACATGATCTGCGCGGCCTCGGCCATCTGCGGAGTTTTGTCGCTGTCCTTGATCGAGATAAACACGCCGCCGCCTTCGGGCATCACATGGCCCGCGCCGAGTTGCGATTTCAAAAACGCCCGCTCAAACGTGCGCGCCCAGCCCATGACCTCGCCGGTCGAGCGCATTTCCGGCCCCAGCAGCGTGTCCACACCGGGAAAGCGGTTGAACGGCAATACCGCCTCTTTGACCGAGTACCAAGGCGTGTTTGGATCGGCCAGCGTCATGGCATCGGCGAAGGGCAAAGGCTCGTCGTCGCGGGCGTTTTCCTTGTAAGGCGGGCGATGGGGGAAGTTGCTCAGAGGCTCGCCCGCCATCAAGCGCGCCGCGATTGCCGCGATGGCGCTATCGGTGGATTTGGCCACGAACGGCACGGTGCGACTGGCGCGGGGATTGACCTCGAGAACGAAAATCTCATCGTTTTTGATGGCGAATTGCACGTTCATCAGGCCCACTACATTGAGGCCCAAGGCCAGCGCGCGCGACTGCACCTTTAGTTCGGCAATGATCTCGGGCGACAGCGTGTAGGGCGGCAAAGAGCAGGCACTGTCGCCGGAGTGAACGCCGGCTTCTTCGATATGCTGCATGATCCCGGCCACATGCACGTCTTTTCCATCGCAAAGCGCGTCGACATCAACCTCCACCGCGCCGGATAAATAGCGATCAAGCAGCACCGGACTGTCACCAGAAACGGTCACGGCCTCGTTGATATAGCGGGTCAACTGCGCATCATCGCGCACGATTTCCATGGCGCGCCCGCCCAGAACATATGATGGGCGAATGACCAGAGGATAGCCAACATCCTTTGCAATTTCAAAGGCTTGCTCCGGGCTGGAGGCGATGCCGTTGTAAGGTTGCTTGAGGTTGAGATCGTTCAAAAGGTGCTGAAACCGCTCGCGATCCTCGGCCAGATCAATGGCGTCAGGGGTGGTGCCAAGGATCGGAATGCCCTCGGCCTCCAGATCATTGGCCAGCTTGAGCGGTGTTTGCCCGCCAAACTGCACGATCACCCCGTGAAGGGTGCCATTTTCCTGCTCTTTGCGCAGGATTTCCAGCACATGTTCAAGCGTCAGCGGCTCAAAATAAAGGCGGTCTGAGGTGTCGTAATCGGTCGAGACCGTCTCGGGATTGCAGTTGATCATGATGGTTTCATAACCGGCATCGGTCAGCGCGTAACAGGCGTGACAGCAGCAATAATCAAACTCGATCCCCTGGCCAATCCGGTTGGGACCGCCGCCAAGAATGACCACTTTTTTGCGGTCAGTTGGCCTCGCCTCGCACTCAACCTCGCCCATCACCGGGGTCTCGTAAGTGGAGTACATATAGGGGGTCTGGGCCTCAAATTCGGCGGCGCAGGTGTCGATGCGTTTGAAGCTGGCAGTCACACCAAGCCGGATGCGGGTGCGGCGAATTTCGGTCTCGCCTTTGCCGGTCAGATCGGCGAGGCGGGCATCGGTGAAGCCCATCATTTTCAAATGACGCAAGGGTGCGGCGGTATCAGGCAGGCCGGACGCGCGAATTTCGGCCTCGGTGTCGATGATTTCGCGAATGCGGGCCAGATACCACGGATCATATTTGGTGGCCTGAAAGATCTCGTCGTCCTTCAGCCCGTGACGCATAGCCTGCGCGATCAGCCGCATCCGGTCCGGTGTTTGCGCCGAAATCGCCTTGATCACGGCGGCTTTGTCAGGCGCACCTTCAATGTCGATCTCGTCAAACCCGTTGAGGCCGGTTTCGGTCGAGGCCAGCGCTTTTTGCAGGCTCTCGTGGATGGTGCGCCCGATCGCCATCACCTCGCCGACCGACTTCATCGCCGTGGTCAGGGTGGCCTCGGCGCCCTTGAATTTCTCAAACGCAAAGCGCGGGATTTTGGTGACAACATAGTCAATCGTCGGCTCAAAACTCGCGGGCGTCACTTTGGTGATGTCGTTATCCAGCTCATCGAGCGTGTAGCCAACCGCCAGTTTGGCGGCGATCTTGGCGATCGGAAAGCCCGTCGCCTTGGAGGCCAGCGCCGAGGAGCGGCTGACGCGGGGGTTCATCTCGATCACCACCATGCGCCCGTCGGCCGGATTAACCGCCCATTGCACGTTGGAGCCGCCGGTTTCGACCCCGATTTCACGCAGCACATTGATCGAATGGGTCCGCATCATCTGGTATTCTTTATCCGTCAGCGTCAGCGCCGGAGCGACGGTGATGCTGTCGCCGGTATGCACCCCCATCGGGTCGATATTTTCGATTGCGCAGATGATGATGGCGTTGTCGGCCCGGTCGCGCACCACCTCCATCTCGAACTCTTTCCAGCCAAGGAGGCTCTCGTCGATCAGGATTTGGCTGACGGGCGAGGCGGCCAGTCCGGTGGCGCAGATTTTCTCGTAATCCTCGCGATTATAGGCGATGCCGCCGCCCGTGCCGCCCATGGTAAAGGCCGGACGGATGATCGCGGGCAGGCCGACCTCGGGCAGGGCGGCGATGCACTCTTCAATGGTTTCGGCGATGCAGGCGCGGGGGTTTTCGATGCCCAGACGGTCCATCGCCTCGCGAAACAGTTTGCGGTCTTCGGCCATTTCGATGGCTTTGCGATCCGCGCCGATCAGCTCGACATTGTATTTTTCCAAGACCCCGAGATCATCCAGCGCCAGCGCGGTATTGAGGCCGGTTTGCCCGCCCATGGTTGGCAACAGCGCGTCGGGGAGCTCGGCGGCGATGATTTTGGTGACGATTTCCGGGGTGATCGGCTCGATATAAGTGGCGTCGGCCATGCCGGGATCGGTCATGATCGTCGCGGGGTTGGAGTTGACGAGGATCACCCGATAGCCCTCTTCGCGCAAGGCTTTGCAGGCCTGCGCCCCGGAATAATCAAACTCGCAAGCCTGTCCGATGATGATCGGACCTGCGCCAATAATCATGATGGATTTGATGTCGTCTCTTTTGGGCATGATCGGTCCTGCGGGCGCGGCCCCTGCGTGTTTGGCGCGGGGCAGGGAGGGTTGGTGTTGAGTTGCAAATTGTCGTGGTTATAGCCAGTGGGCGGATGCGTTCAAGGGGCGAATTGGGCGCGCTCGCTCAAATTGCTGGCTGGCTTGCCAGTTTTTCGCGCCTCGCATAAGATCCGCTGGTCATTTTTGTCTTGAGGAGCGCTTATGAGCCGCCTGCCACACCCAATCGGATTTCAACTAATTGGTAAATCGGCGCTGGTGGTGGGAGGCAGCTCGGGCTTGGGATTAGGGGCTGCCGTTGCGCTGGCCGACGCTGGTGCGAGGGTCACTTTGGCGGCTCGAGATCGCGCGCGGCTGGCGGAGGTTCAGGCGTTGATGCACGCGCGAGGTTGGCCGGTCGAAATTGTCGAGCTTGATATCACCGACACGGTCAAAACCGCCGCAATCATCGCTGCGCACGGGCCGTTTGATGTGCTTGTTAACAGCGCCGGATTGGCGCGCCATGCGCCCGCTCAAGACACTTGCGAGGCGGATTTTGATGCGGTGATGGCCGTGAACCTTAGGGGTGCGTATTTCGTCACGCAAGCGGTGGCCAAGGGGTTGATTGCGGCCAAGCGGGGTGGCTCGCTGATCAATATATCTTCGCAGATGGGCCATGTTGGTGGAATGGATCGGGCAGTTTATTGCGCCTCGAAATTCGCGGTCGAGGGCTTTACCAAGGCGATGGCGATAGACTGGGGCGCGCATAATATCCGCGTCAACACCATCTGCCCGACCTTCGTCAAAACCCCGTTGACGCAGACGACATTTGACGACCCGGACAAGCGCGCGTGGATATTGGACAAGATCAAACTTGGCCGCGCGGGCGAGGTTGCGGACATTATGGGGGCGGTGGTTTATCTGGCGTCGGAGGCCTCGGCGATGGTGACCGGATCGGCTTTGATGATCGACGGGGGCTGGACGGCGGATTAAGGCGCGCGTCTTTCGTCGCACCCAGTTGCGCCCAGACGATCGCCGCCAGAACCAACGCGCCGCCGATATAGGTGGCAAATGCCGGTTTCTCGGCCAAAAACAGCCAAGCCAACACCGGGGCCAGCGGGGTTTCAAGGGCGCTTAACAAGGCGGTTTGCGATGCGGGAATGCGCCGCGCGCCCTCTCCCAATGTGATGGACGCAATGGCGAATAACCCGCCAAATGCGGCCAGTATTGCGATCTCGTCTCCCGCAACTTCGAACGGGTTGCCCAGCGCGACCCCCGGCACCAGCAGCAATACCGAAGACAGGATCGCAGGGCCAACCGCGGGTGTTGCGGGAAAGGCGCGGTAGATGACGAACATCGAGGCCATCATTACAGTCATGAACAGTGCCAGTAAATCGCCGCGCAGATGCAGTTGCCCAAGTGAGCCCGAAAAGATAATAGCCACGCCGACAAAGGCCAGCCCGATTGCTATGAGCGTCTGCCGGGTAATTTTCTCGCCGATGAAAAATCGCGCCAGCAACGCGGCGATAATCGGGGCGGCGGCGTAGATCAGCGACACATTGGCCACGGTTGTGAGCTTGAATGCGGGCACAAACGCCCCCGTGCCAAGCGCGCCCACCAAGGCCACGGCCAATCCGGGTTTGCCCATGAGGAGTATCTCTCGCCGAAACGAGCGCCTGAGAATGACAAAGACAAGCGAGAAAGCAATCGCGAAAATCCCGCGCCAGAAAATTACCTCCCAACTGCCAGCGGTGACGGATTTTACAAATAACCCAGCCGATGAAAAAACAATTGCCGAAACCACCACCAATCCAACGCCAATAAAGTTAGGGTGTCTCACAGCGGCGCCTTATGTTCGTGGTTTGTTCGAAAGTTATCAGATGCCGTGGATAAAGCAAGACGATTATATATTTTTGCTACCGCCGGCGATTATACAAAATTGTACGACCGCAAAAAACCGAGCCTGACCCTTGATTGCTTAGGGTCAGGCTCCAGAGGAACGAATGGGTAAACTTGTTACGCGACGAAGTTATTCATCGTCAAAATACCCTTTCTCAGCCCCCCTATGACAGGCGGTGCAGTTTGAAATGGTGCCAACTTCAGGATGAGACTTAATCCAGTTCTTGACCCGGCTTCCGTGCTGGTACTGAAACCACGGTAGCCCGGAGATGCGCAGCGGAATTTCGGACGCGGGAATGGCCCGCAACCAGTTGGGACTTTGGCCGTTACTATCTGCGGCGGTGGACTTGAGATACGCCTCTATCTTGGCGCGCGCGGCATCGTCAAGGCTGGCGTCTTCGCCAAAGTGGTTCGACAAATCCCCCATGATCGCGCCCCATGAGCGTTTAGGCAGTAGGAAGGACGGGTATTGCAAATGGCAGGCCGAACATTCCTGTTTGGTCAATGCCGCAGGTGAGCTTGTGCTTGCCGCGAACAATGCGCCGGGAGCCATCGCGATAGCGGTGGCGATAGCCAGCAGGGCGAGTTTCATTTGGGGGGGCATGTTACGCTCCAATCAATGTTACAGGTTGGTTAAGTATGTCAAAAAATTACCTTTTTCGGTGGGCGAGCATTCGCGTCCCAGTACGGATTTGCAATTGCGCCGGAACCATTTTGCCACTTTTGCCGGATCGCTGAAGCGGTCAGGGGTGAGCGATAACGCCATCGGCTGGATCAGCTTGCCGACCCGCGTCTTGCCCATGGCGCGTGGGTTTTTGGTATGACAAGTGGAGCATGACGGGGTGGCCGGTTTGCCGCCCGAACGCGTGGCCTCAAAAAAGGCCTTGCCTTTGGCGGCTGAGAAAGTGGCCCCGCCCGCTTGTGCGGCGAGCGCAGCGATGATGGCGTCTTGCGCGCTGCCCGCCTGGGTTTGAGCGGTGGCGCCGAGTGTCAGGCCGATCGCGAAAAGC
>JAADIJ010000018.1 GCA_013151335.1 Alphaproteobacteria bacterium
TCATTCTTTCTTGAAGAAAAAACAGGCGAATTAAGTTTTGTGCCGTTTCGTCAGTCACTAATTGCGCTTCGGATGCATCGTCGCCTTGGGTTTGCCCGTGGTTCCCGAGGTAAAGCCCAGCAACGCCACGTCGTCTCGCCCTGTACGAACGGCTTGAAACTGCACGGGTTTTGACAAGGCAGCGCGATCCAGTTCGGCATCGTGATTGGCGGTTCCATCAAATGATATAATTGTTTTCAAGAACTTGGAGGACTTTCCGCACGCTACGATCTCGTCCATCATTCGGCTGTCGCAGAGCGCGAATTTGATCTCGGCGATATCAATGATATCCTTAAGCTCGCCTGCGCGTAACAGGGGCATGGTGTTGACGGCCACCGCGCCGATCTTGTTCGCGGCCAGCCAGCAGGCGACCATCGCCGGGTTGTTGGCGCTGCGGATTAGCACCCGATTGCCGGGGCAAACGCCGTAGTCGTTAACCAATGCATGGGCCAAGCGGTTGGTCCAGTCGGCCAGCTCCTTATAGGTGCGCTGCCGCCCGTTGCCGATCAGCGCCGTGTGGTCGCCAAAGCCCTTTTCGACCATCGCATCGGTCAGCGCGACCCCGACATTCAGGTACTCGGGATAGGGGAAATCCTCGAGCAGGAAATCAGGTTGCGCGTCACCATCCGGCAGGTTGTCCCGCGTGAATGTGTCCTCATGAGCGGTTGGTCCGAGCTGCATCATGTTCCTCCTGAAACCTGTCGTGCGATGATGATCTTTTGCACGTCCGACGCACCTTCATAGATGCGTAGCGCACGAATTTCGCGGTAAAGACGCTCAACCACGCTGCCCTTTCTGACCCCGTCGCCTCCGTGAATTTGCACGGCCTTGTCGATCACCGATTGGGCGCGGTCCGTGGCGTAAAGCTTGGCCATCGCCGCCTCGCGCGTGATCCGTGCGGCCCCCATATCCTTGGTCCAGGCGGCGCGGTAAACCAGCAATGCAGCGGCGTCAATATCGACCGCCATCTCGGCGATATGCCCCTGAACCATCTGCAAATCACCAAGCGGAGCGCCGAATATTTGCCGTTCGCGCGCTCGTTTCAACGTCTCGTCCAACGCGCGGCGGGCGAGGCCGAGGGCGGCAGCTCCAACAGTTGCGCGAAATACATCTAGTACCGATATGGCGATTTTAAACCCGTCTCCGCGCGCGCCGATCAGGGCTGTTTCGGGCAGGCGCATGTCGTTGAATTTTAGCCGCGCCAGCGGGTGCGGGGCGATGGTTTCGAGCCGCTCGACAACCTCCAACCCCTGGGTGTTGGCGGGCACCAGAAATGCCGAGAGGCCGCGCGCGCCTGCGCCCTCGCCGGTACGTGCGAATACGACATATATGTCGGCAATTCCGCCGTTTGAAATCCATGTTTTCTCGCCGTTGAGCACGAAATCATCACCCGAAACCTCGGCGGTTGTGGCTATATTGGCCACGTCAGAGCCAGATGCAGGTTCGGTCAGCGCAAACGCGGAAATGGCGTCACCCTCACGGGTTTTGTCGAGCCATTTTCGCTGTTGGGCCGAGCCAAACAAGCTCACCGCTCCCATGCCAAGTCCTTGCATTGCAAAGGAAAAATCGGCGAGGCCGTCATGACGCGCGAGAGTTTCGCGCAACAGGCAAAGGGTGCGAACGTCAAGCGACTCGCCACCGGAATGTCGCAAAAATCCGGCCGCTCCCAAGGCATTGACCAATGATTTACAGGCCAGATCAGTGTCGGTGTGATCAACCGGCAGATTGGCGTCGCTCCACGCCTCGATTTCAGTCGCCAAACTGCGGTGCCTATCCTCAAAAAACGGCCAATTAAGAAAGGTCTTATCGGCCATATCAGTTTCCTTCAAATACCGGTTTTTCGCGCGCGACAAACGCCTCATAGGCGCGAACGAAATCCTCGGTTTGCATGCAAATCGCCTGCGCTTGGGCCTCGGCTTCAATCGCTTGATCCGGCGTCATGTTCCACTCATGGTTGAGTTGTGTTTTGGTAATTCCGTTGGCAAAAGTGGGACCAGAAGCGATCCGATGAGCCAGTTTCAGGGCTTCGGCCTCCAGCGTTTCGGCGGGGTGAAGCGCGTTGTAATAGCCCCACGCATACCCTTCGTCCGCCGACATGCTGCGCCCGAGATAGAGCAATTCAGCAGCCCGGCCCTGACCGATAATGCGCGGTAAAATCGCACAAGCGCCCATGTCGCATCCCGCCAAACCGACGCGGTTGAACAGGAATGCACATTTGGCCTCGGGTGCCGCAAGCCGCAGATCGCTGGCCATGGTGATGATCGCGCCTGCCCCCACGGCGACCCCGTCAACTGCGGAGATGATCGGTTTGCCGCAGGCCAGCATTGCGCGCACCAGATCGCCGGTCATGCGGGTGAATTTGAGCAGGTCCACCATCTCCATCGCCACCAGCGGGCCGATGATATCATGCACATCGCCACCCGAGCAGAAATTGCCGCCATTGGGGGCGAACACCACCGCGTGGACGTCTTCGGCATAGACCAGATTACGGAACGTGTCGCGCAACTCGGCGTAGCTTTCAAAGGTTAGCGGGTTCTTGCGCGCGGGATTATTCAGCCGGATCACCGCAACGGGTCCATCCATAGCCCATTGAAAATGTTTAGGTTTATTTGCGACCATCTTGCTCATGATGTTATATCCCGTATCTTGCAGAAAACCTCTGACGCCAATGAAATCTCGGTGTCGTCGACGCGCCTTAACAGTTCGGCGACCCAGTCTTGATGCGCGCGGGCCATATGGGAAAACCGTGTTTCTCCCTTCAATGTCAGGCGCACAAGGGTTGCGCGGCGGTCGCCTTTTATGGATACGCGCACCACCAAACCGTCGGTAACCAGACGGTCGACAATACCGGTAACATTGCCGTTGGAGACCATTAATTGCTTTGAAAGTTGCGACATCTTAAGACCCGCGCCCGATTTCTCAAGCGCCGCCATCACGTCAAATCGGGGCAGGGTAGTGTCAAATTCCAGTCGCAAGCGGTCCTTTATTTCGGCTTCCATATGTCGGGTTGCCTTCAAGAGGTGCAGCCAAAATCGCAGCCGGGCTTTGCTGTCGTCTTGGCTGGCAAGGCGGGTGCGCGCAACCATCAGACTTGCCCACCCGCGATTTCGATTGTTTGGCCGTTGATCGAACCTGAACCTGGGCCGCAAATCCACAAAACGGCCGCGGCGACCTCGTCTACCTCAACCAGTTTTTGGTGACGGTTTTCTGAACTCATGGTGGCCTCGGCCTCTGCTAAGCTGAGGTTTGAGCGTTTGGAAATCAACTCAGCGTTGCGCGTAACGATCGGTGTGCGCACATAGCCCGGGCAAATCGCGTTGGCGGTGAGACCGCGGCCCATATACTCCTCGCTGATCACGCGGGTCATGCCGATCACACCGTGTTTGCTGGCCGAATATGCCGCGCCGTATTTGAGGCCGCGCAGTCCGGCGATTGACGAGATGGTGATGATCCGTCCCCAGCCGCTTTTCAACATGCCCGGCACCACCTCGCGGCAGGTCAAAAACGCGCCGTCAAGATTGGTGGTCATGATCTTGCGCCAGAAATCGAGCGGTGTCTTGGCAAAAGCCGAGGTTTCGGCGATGCCCGCGTTGGCCACATGGATGTCGACCGGCCCACGCACCTTGATCGCGGCTTTGGTTGCGTTAACCACGCTGGCCTCGTCGGTAACGTCCATCACCACTGCGTGAATTTTGTCCGATTTGGCGCAGGTTGCGTTCAGCGCGTCAATTCGGCGTCCCGCGATAGTGATTTCGGCCCCTTGGGCGGCCAGCGCCAAGGCAATCGCTTCGCCAATTCCGGTTCCGCCGCCGGTGATCAGCGCGTGTCGTCCTTGATGAATGCTCATACTCTGATCTCTCTTTCACGTTGTTTCAGACGCAGCAATTGGTCGCGTCCGGCCAGATAGGGATCAGGCCAGATCTCGGCTTCGTCGCCAAGCTCGGCAGCCGCGTGCAGGGTCCAGTAAGGGTCGCTGAGATGGGGTCTCGCGAGGCAAACCAGATCGGCGCGACCGGCCATCAGGATCGAATTTGCGTGATCCGGCTCGTAGATATTGCCCACGGCCATGGTGGCAATTTGCGCCTCGTTGCGGATGCGATCGGAAAACGGGGTCTGGAACATGCGCCCGTAAACCGGCTCGGCTTTGGGCGTGGTTTGCCCGGCCGACACGTCGATTATGTCGGCTCCGGCGGCTGAAAATGCGCGCGCGATGTCGACGGCGTCTTGCGGCGTGATGCCCTCATTTCCGACCCAGTCATTGGCCGAAATCCGCACCGAGATCGGCTTTTCTTTGGGCCAGGCCGCGCGCATGGCGGCGAAAACCTCCAGTGGAAAGCGCAGCCGGTTTTCAAGTGAGCCGCCATACTCGTCGCTGCGATTGTTGGAGACCGGCGTGATGAATGACGACAGCAAATAGCCGTGGGCGGCGTGAAGTTCGATCATGTCAAAGCCCGCGCGTGCGGCCATTTCGGTCGCGTTAACAAACTGGCCCACGACCTGATCCATGTCGGCGCGGTCCATGGGTTTGGGGGTCGCGTTGTCGCTGGACCACGCAATATCGGACGCCGCTAAAAGCGGCCAATTACCGGATTTTAGCGGTTTCTCAGCGTCCTCCCAGCCAAGTTGTGTCGAGGCTTTGCGTCCGGCATGGCCGATCTGGCAGCAGGTCTTGGCGTTGGTCTCTTGGTGGATAAAATCAACGATACGCCGCCATGCGACCTCGTGTTCTGGCGCATAAAGTCCGGGGCAGCCGGGGGTGATGCGCCCGTCGGGCGACACGCAGGTCATCTCGGTGTAAACCAGACCCGCGCCACCTATTGCGCGCTCGCCGAGATGGACCAGATGCCAGTCGGTGACACAGCCGTCAGTTGCCTTATATTGTGCCATTGGCGAGACCACGATGCGGTTTTTAAGCGTCAGATCGCGCAGTTTGAACGGCGCAAACATCGGCGCGCGTGCGCTTTTGTGACCGGCCTGCTCGTTAAACCAACGCTCGGCATTTCCGAGCCAAACAGGGTCGCGCAGGCGCAGGTTTTCGTGGCTGATGCGCTGGCTCCGCGTCAGCAGTGAATAGGTGAATTGTACGGGATCGAGGCCGAGATACCGCTCCACATCCTCGAACCATTCAAGCGAGTTTCGTGCCGCCGATTGCAGGCGCAAAACCTCTAAACGCCGCTCGTCCTGATAGCGGTCAAACGCGGCCTCCATCGACGGCTCACTATGAACAAGGCTCGCCAGCGAGATCGCGCTGTCAAATGCCAGCCGCGAACCCGAGCCGATTGAAAAATGCGCCGTGGCCGAAGCATCTCCCAATAAAACAACGTTTTTATGATGCCACTTGGCGCAGTTCACGCGTGGAAAATTCATCCACACCGCAGAGCCGCGCAAGTGGTCGGCGTTGGAAATCAGGCTGTGTCCGCCCAGATGCTTGACGAAAATCTCCTCGCATTTGGCGATGGTTTCGGCCTTTGACATGGCCTCAAAACCGATATTATCCCATGTCTCGTTTGAGCATTCCACGATCACTGTCGCGGTGTCGGCGTCAAACTGATAGGCGTGAATCCACAGCCAACCTTGTTCGGTTTTCTCAAAGATGAATGTGAACGCATCGTTGAATTTTTGCTTGGTGCCAAGCCAGATGAATTTGCACAGGCGGGTGTTGATATCGGGTTGGAACGCGTCGGCAAATTCGGCGCGCACCGACGAGTTGATGCCGTCGGTGGCCACCACCAGATCGTAATGACCCATAAAGTCGCGGGCGGTGGTAAACAGGGTCGAAAACAACAACTCCACCCCGAGTTCGCGCGCGCGATCCTGCAAAATCATCAGCATTTTCTTGCGCCCGATGCCCGCGAAACCATGCCCACTCGAGACCATGCGCTGCCCCTGATAATGGACCGCAATATCGTCCCAATAGGCGAAATTCTCGCGGATAAGCTCGGTGCTGGCGGGGTCGTTTTGCTGCATGTTTTCAAGCGCATCATCGGACAGAACCACGCCCCAGCCGAAGGTGTCGTCGGGCTTGTTGCGCTCGATCACCGTCACCTCGTGGTCGGGATTTCTGAGCTTCATGCTGATGGCAAAATAGAGGCCCGCAGGCCCCCCTCCCAGACACATAACTTTCATAAATACTCCCAATCTTCTGAGTCGTTAATGAGCCAAGGCTGGCATTAACTGGATATTAGTTCAAGTATAAATATTTTAAGTATAAAGAATTATTGCAAACACCGCCAAACTTCTGAGACGCGGCGCGCCTTACCAGCCCCTCCGACTCAAGCCACCTGTCGCGGAAGATGGATGTTGAAACCTGCGCGAATTTTTGCATCGGTTGCGGGCGAAAACGCGGCTCGGGTCGGCTTTGACAATATCTCTTCCTTCAGGGCGGTTGCTCGCGTCAAAAGATTGGGTTTATGGTTTTCCTGCCACTCTTTAGGCGAGCTTCGATCCCCAAGTCGCGGGTAAACATAGTCGGTTTGCATCAAATCGAGCGTCTGGTTCGAGCCGAGATAATGGCCCGGCCCCTCAAGGCAAACCTCGCGCATGGTATCAAGCGACAGGCTGGCTTTTGTGACCTCGATGCCGCGCACACAGCGCAAGGATTGGCCCAAAAGATCGTCGCCGATGATCAGGCTTTCCAGACAAAATCCCAGCAAAGACGCGTGCATTCCCGCCGCCTCATAGACCATGTTCAGCCCCGATAAACCGGCCATGACATTGGAATGGGCCTGCTCGTATCCGGCCTGCATGTCGGGCATTTTGGCGTCGGCAATTCCCGCCGCCGAGCCCCCCGGAAGGCCGTAAAAACGGTGCATTTGCGCGCATCCCGCCGTCAGTAATGCCTGCTCTCCCGACCCACCCGACATGGCACCAGTGCGCAAATCCGACACAAACGGCCAAGTGCCGAAAATCGCCGGATGGCCCGGCTTCAGGGCGTTGACATAGACCATTCCGGCCAGACATTCGGCCACGGCCTGCACAATTGCCCCGGCGAGCGAGGCCGGAGCGGTGGCACCCGCTTGCCCCGCCGACAACAGCAAAACCGGCATGCCTTGGCGAATACAGGCCTCCATGGTTTGGCAAGCCTCGGTGGCAAATTTCATCGGCGGAATGACAAAACAGATCGAGGTCGAGATGAAAGGGCGCGCGCGCCACGCCGCCTCGCCGCCCGCGATCTGGTGGATCAGATCAAAACAGGTAGGCACGAAATCCGGCTCGGAAATGCTGATGCCCACATGTTTATTGGTGCCCGCACAGGATGCATAGATGGTGTTGAGGTCCATCTCCAAATTGTCGGCAATATCGCGACACACCATCGGACGTTGGAAAAAATGTATATTATCCAGCGTGTTAACGATTTTGGCAGCGTCATACAGGTCTTGCACCGTACTTTCGCGATAGGCGTTGGCGTTCACATCGACCACATGAACGGCCGCGCCCGCCGTGCCGTAATGGACGCGGTTGCCGGTGAGGTAGAGGTCGAAATTCGCGCTCCGGGCGCATAAGGTGATGTCTTTGGCGGCCTTCTTGAGCATCTCTGTGACCAGAGAGCGCGGGATGCGGATGCGGTCGTCCTTGCCCAAAATAGCGCCTGCGCGGGTCAGGATATCAACGCCCGATGGCGGTGCGTCAGCAAAGCCGATTTCCTCCATTGCGGTGAGGGCGGCCTCGTGGATTTCCTCCATCTGAAGCTGGCTGAGGGGGTTATAACGCCCGCCTTCAAGCCCGGCTCGGATCGGGCGAATATCGTCGGCAAGGGGGGCTGCGCGCAAGGCTTGGCGCGCGGCGCGGCCTCCGGAGCGGCGGGTTTTGGGTGCGGTCATGGCTATATCTTTCAACGAGGGCAGGGGTTTGGGCGAGCTAACCCCCAACCGGCCCTCCGCGCGCCGCACTACCGCGTGCGGCACCGATGGTGCGCATTATCAGCGAGATTTTCCAGTCAGAGCTTGGCATTTTGACACCTGCACAACAGCGATGATAAACCCTCGCCGAATATTGTGCATCGGGTCTTGCTTGTTTGCGGCAAGGGTGTCGTTTTTAGGGATGGGCTTGCGGTGACAGGCGCGCGCTCAACGCGACCAAGACGTCATAAACCGCCATCACGTCGTCACGGGTGCAATCAAATTGGCCCGCCGTCATGCGGATCACGAACTTGCCCTCATGTTGGGTTTGGGTCAGATAAATCCGCCCGTCATCGTTAATTTTCGCCAATAATGCCGCCGTTAAGGCGTTCGCATCACCGTCTTTTGGGGTATATTGAAAGGTAAACAGCGAAAACCGCAGCTCGGTTATGATGGTAAAATCGGGATGCGCCGCCAGTTTACCCTCAAGTTCCTTCACCCAAGCCACATGGTTGCGAATACGCGTGCGCAGCCCCTCCAGCCCATATGCGCGCAGCAAAAACCACAGCTTCAGGGCGCGAAAACGCCGCCCCAGCGGCACGGTCCATTCGTTATAATTGGTGATCTCGCCCGCCCCTTGGGTTTTGAGATATTCCGGCCTCAGCCCCAATGTTCGGATTTGTGCACTTGGCTCGGCGAGAAACTGAACCGAGCAATCAAACTGCGCCCCGAGCCATTTATGCGGGTTGAAAACGATGCTGTCAGCCCCGTCCACCCCGTGCCACAGAGGACGAAACTCAGGGCAGATCATCGCAGAGCCAGCCCACGCAGCGTCCACATGGGTGTACAGGTTTTCGTCCTTGGCGACCTCTATGATTGCCGCCACATCATCGGTCGCGCCAATTGAGGTGCCGCCAACGCAAATCACGATGCCTGCGGGTAAAAAACCGGCTTTGCGATCAGCACGAATGGCAGCTCGTAACGCCTGCGTGCTCATGGAATAGTGTGCGTCAGTGGGGATTTTTACAAGGTTTTGTTGCCCGATCCCGGCAATCCAGCACGCCTTGTCAATCGAGGAATGGGTCTGGGCCGAGGCATAAATCCGCACCGGTTTTTCGCCCGAAAGACCGGATTTATTGCCGCGCCAGCTCAAAGCCCGCTCGCGCATGGTCAAGATTGCCGACAGGGTGGAGGAGGTGGCGCTGTCCTGAATAACGCCACTGAAATGAGGGGCGAGACCCAAGGCGTCGCGCAGCCACTCGACCATCCGCGTCTCAATCTCGGTGGCGGCGGGCGAGGTTTGCCACAGCATACATTGCGCGGCCATAGTGTTGGCCAGTTGCTCAGCAATCATCGAGGCGGGCGCGGCGTTGGCGGGGAAATAGGCGAAAAAGCGCGGGTGCTGCCAATGGGTCATGCCGTCGGGCACGATGTTGGCAAAATCGTTGAATATCTCCTCCATATCCTCGGGCTGTTCGGGGGCTTGGGGCGGAAGTTTTGCCATGATTTCGCCGGGGGAGACCTGCGCGCGCACGGGTCGCTCGCGCAAAGTATCAAGATAGGTCTGGCCCCAGTCGGTGGCGCGGTTTGACCATTTGGTGAAGTCGCTTTTATCCATTTGAAAGCAGTGGCACGAGGTTTGTGAATGCGCAAGCCAAGTTGCGAAATTGGAGCGACTACAGAGGCGCGACAGAGGTGGCGCGCGGTTTTTGTTTTCAATCGCCGCGTTAGATGTTAGGTCGCGGTGACGCGCATTTCACGAGACAGAATGATGACCGAAATCAAGCTTTACAACACCAAAACCCGCCAAAAAGAGCCGTTTTCGCCGCTCGATGAGGCAAACGTGCGCATGTATGTGTGCGGCCCGACCGTCTATGATCGCGCCCATATCGGCAATGCGCGCCCCGTGATTGTGTTTGATGTGCTTTACCGATTGCTCCGCCATGTGTACGGGGCCGATCACGTCACTTATGCGCGCAATTTCACCGATGTTGACGATAAAATCAACGCGCGCGCGGCGAATACTGGCCGCTCTATCCGCGAGATTACCGACGAAACTATCGGCTGGTTTTTAGAGGATATGGACGCGCTTGGGGCGTTGCGGCCCAATCAGGCTCCGCGCGCGACCGAATATATTGACGAAATGAAAGCGATGATCGCCGCCCTGATTGCCAAGGGCCACGCTTACGCCGCCGAGGGGCATGTGCTGTTTGACGTGAATTCTTATGAGAAATATGGCTCGCTTTCCGGCCGTTCGCTTGACGATATGATCGCCGGAGCGCGGGTTGAAATCGCACCTTACAAACGCAATCCGATGGATTTTGTGCTTTGGAAACCGTCAGATAGCGAGACTCCCGGCTGGCAAAGTGACTGGGGATATGGTCGTCCCGGCTGGCATATCGAGTGCTCGGCCATGACCCGCGCGCTGTTTGGCGAGCAGTTCGATATCCACGGCGGCGGGCTTGATCTGGCGTTTCCGCATCACGAGAACGAAAAGGCGCAAAGCTGCTGCACGGCGGGCGAGGACAGTTTTGCGCAAGTTTGGATGCACAACGAGATGTTGCAGGTCGAGGGCAAGAAAATGTCCAAGAGCCTTGGCAATTTCTTTTCGGTGCGCGAGCTTTTGGACAAAGGCATCTCTGGCGAGGTGATCCGGTTTGTGTATCTCAGCACCCATTATCGCAAGCCGATGGATTGGACTGAGAAGAAAGCGCGCGAGGCGGAGGCGACGTTGAGGAAGTGGTGTACCGTTGAAGGTAAGAACATCGACGTGAAACCAGATGCTGAGGTTGTTGCGGCGCTAATGGATGATCTCAATACCAGCGCGGCGATTCATCGACTGGAGGAATTGTATAAAGCTGACGATAGGGATCTGCTGCTATCGTCAGCGAAATTGCTGGGCTTTGACTTTGCTAAAATTGCTGAATCAGATTGGGCGAGACCTTTTACGTATGAGACGCCAACTGGGGGCGTGTTAAAAGAAGGTGTCGATTATAATCCATCGGCGTCGGTGATTGGCTGGGGTCCTATTTCGGATGGCTTGAGGGATGCTTCCCTAAACTTGGTTCACCGATGGCTTGCTTATAGAAGGAATAAGGATTGGGCCGCAGCCGATGGTTTGAAAGAACATGCAAGAGAACTAGGTATGTCTCTTATGGCTGTGCGTTCTCCAAACGGAATTAATGGTGGTTCAGCAAAACTAGAAAGCAACGAAATTGATCCCGAAAAACTGGATGCCCTCAAATGAGCATTCACACCCGCCTAAATCTCCCAAAAGGCCCACCCCGCACCCCCCGCAGGAGGTGGGCCTATGATTTGCTGTGCAAATCATTTTCAGGTCGTTCTGCTCGGAGGCTTTGCCAATGACCCGCATCCGGCTTTCCCTGTTTGACACTACCCTGCGCGATGGTCAGCAAACCCAAGGTGTGGATTTCTCGGCCGAGGACAAAACCCGTATCGCGTTGGCGCTCGATCAGCTTGGCATTGATTACGTCGAGGGTGGTTGGCCCGGTGCCAACCCCACTGACAACGACTTTTTCAACGCGGCCCCGAGTCTGAAGCACGCGACTTTCACCGCTTTTGGCATGACCAAACGCCTTGGCCGCTCGGCGGAAAACGACGATGTGCTGGCGGCGGTTCTTAATGCAAACACGCCAGCGGTTTGTCTGGTGGGCAAGACCCATGACTTTCACGTTACCACAGCGCTCGGGGTCAGCTTAGAGCAAAACCTTGAAAACATTACACAATCATTTGAGCATCTGCACACGAAATCGCGCGAAGCCCTGTTTGACGCTGAGCATTTTTTTGACGGCTACAAGGCCAATCCCGATTACGCGCTCAAATGTCTGCACGCCGCCCATGAGGCTGGCGCGCGCTGGATCGTTTTATGCGATACCAACGGCGGCACACTTCCGCCCGAGATCGAGCGGATTACTGCCGCGGTGATCGACAGCGGTATTGCTGGTGAGAATCTTGGCATTCACACCCATGACGACACCGGCCACGCGGTCGCCAACTCGCTCGCAGCGGTGCGAGCTGGGGCGCGGCAAATTCAAGGCACGCTTAACGGTCTGGGCGAGCGCTGCGGCAACGCCAACCTCATCAGTCTGATCCCGACCTTGTTGTTGAAAGAACCCTACGCCTCAACCTATGAAATTGGCGTTAACGGCGATGGCCTGGCCTCGCTCACCAAAATTTCGCGCCTGCTTGACGACATTCTCAACCACTTGCCCGCACGCGCGCAGCCCTATGTGGGGGCCTCGGCCTTCACCCATAAGGCGGGGCTGCACGCCTCTGCGATCGCCAAAGATCCCAGCACTTACGAGCATATTGAGCCTTCGCTGGTCGGTAATTTACGCGTAATCCCCATGTCCAATCAGGCCGGATTATCCAATCTTCGCAAGCGCTTGGCAGAGGCCGGGCTGGAGGTTGACAAGGCCGACCCGCGCCTCAGTGCGATCCTTGACGAGGTGAAATTGCGTGAGGATCGGGGCTTTGCTTATGACAGCGCGCAGGCGTCGTTTGAGCTGATTGCGCGCCGCGAACTTGGCCAGTTGCCGCAGTTTTTCGAGGTCAAGCGCTACCGCGTCACGGTCGAGCGGCGCAAGAATAAATATAACGAGATGGTCACCGTGTCCGAGGCCGTGGTGGTGGTCAAAATCGGCGGTCAAAAGAAACTTTCCGTGAGCGAAAGCCTTGATGAGCATGGTCGCGACTCTGGCCCCGTCAACGCGCTGGCCACGGCGCTGGCCAAGGATCTCGGCCCCTATCAGGCCTGCATTGACGACATGAAGCTGGTGGATTTTCGCGTCCGTATCACCAATGGCGGCACCGAGGCTGTGACCCGCGTTATCATCGACAGCGAGGACGAGCAGGGGCGGCGCTGGTCCACGGTCGGGGTCTCCGCCAACATCGTTGACGCCTCTTTTCAGGCGCTGCTGGACGCCATCACATGGAAGCTGATCCGCGACGGGCAAGCGACGAGATCATGAGCGTTGACGCCTGCGCCGCCCTCGTTCAACGCGGCGATCCCGACCGGTTTATGTCGGCCATGACCGCACCACCGCACCTGCGCGGCCGCTTGATGGTGCTCTACGCTTTCAACCTTGAAATCGCGCGCGCCGCTTGGGTCACCAGCGAGCCGATGATCGCCGAAATGCGCCTGCAATGGTGGCTGGATATGGTCACCGAGATCAGAGAAGGCCGCCC
>JAADIJ010000075.1 GCA_013151335.1 Alphaproteobacteria bacterium
TGGCCTCCAGTACCAGCGTGTCGCCTGCGCGCAAAATCCGGTTACGCGAGGTGCCGTAAAGACGTTTGCCGTCGCGGATCAACCCGAGGATCGCCACATCGGCCTTTTCCGCCTCGTCGTGAAGCTGCTTTAGGTGTTGGCCGATATGTTTGCTGCCCTGAGGGATGGTCAACTCGGCCACATAAGAGGCCAGCTCCAGCAGGCTGCCCGATTGGGTATCGCCTTGCTGCCTCGGGATCAGCCGCCAGCCGATTGTGGCCACGAATAACAGCCCCGCCGTGGCGGCGATCAGCCCGACTGGCGCGAAGTCAAACATGCCAAACGGGGTGCCAAACGCGTCGGCGCGGATGCTGGCGATGATGATGTTGGGCGGGGTGCCGATCATGGTCACCATGCCGCCGAGAATGGTGGCAAATGACAGCGGCATCAGGCTGAGACCGGGGTCGCGTTTGGCCTTGCGGGCGGTTTGCAGATCGACCGGCATGAGCAAGGCCAGTGCGGCGACATTGTTCATGAACGCCGACAGAATGGCCCCGACCGCTCCCATGATGGCGATGTGTTTGCCAAGCGCGCGGCTGCTGTCGATGAGCGAGCGGGTGATGAGGCCGACTGCGCCGGAGTTAACCAAGCCAGCCGAGATGATCAGGACCAGTGCCACCACCAGCGTTGCCGGATGGCCAAAACCCGAAAACGCCGCTTTTGTGGGGACGACGCCGGTGAGCACGCCCATCAGAAGGGCAGCAAATGCGATCAGATCATAGCGCCAGCGCCCCCAGAGCAAAAGCGCGAAAACGCCGGCGAAAATCGCGAACAGGATGATTTGGGGGCTGGTCATGAAGGCCTCGGCGCTGGGTTTTGTTCAGCCAAGCGTATTTTCGCGCGCGATGCAACGCGCCTCTGGCCTTGAACCCCGCATGTGGCCTGCATTATAGAGGCAGCAAAACAGGGATATAAGGACGGAGTTCACCATGGCAGGCCATTCAAAATGGGCAAATATCCAGCATCGCAAAGGGCGTCAGGATGCTGTGCGCTCAAAATTATTCTCCAAACTGGCCAAGGAAATCACCGTTGCTGCCAGGATGGGCGAGCCGGACCCCGAAAAGAACCCGCGCCTGCGCTTGGCGGTGAAAGAGGCCAAGTCGGTTTCGGTGCCCAAGGACGTGATCGATCGCGCGATCAACAAGGCCGTTGGTGGCGACGCTGAGAATTACGACGAGGTGCGCTATGAGGGCTATGGGCCTGAAGGTGTGGCGGTGATTGTCGAGGCGATGACCGATAATCGCAACCGCACCGCCAGCTCTGTGCGCTCGATTTTCACCAAATCCGGCGGAAATCTGGCAGAAACCGGGGCGGTCTCATTCATGTTTGATCGCAAGGGCTTTGTGGCCTATCCGTTGAGTGCGGGGGATGCGGACACGATTTTTGAGGCGGCGATCGAGGCGGGGGCCGAGGATGTGGAAAGCTCGGATGACGGTCACGAGATTTACTGCGACAGCGGTGATTTGCACGAGGTTTCCGGCGCGCTGGAGGCGGCTCTTGGCGAGAGCGACACCTCGAAATTGATCTGGAAGCCGAATATTACCACGCCGCTTGATCTGAACGGGGCGGAAAAGCTGATGAAGCTGATCGCGGCGTTGGAAGATGACGATGATGTGCAGCATGTTACGGCGAATTTCGATATTTCCGACGAGGTGATGGCGCAGCTTTAGGCGTCGCGACTAGCGCGCCCGATCATTAAGGCGTGCCAGAAGCGAAGCGGGGGTGATCTCACCGATTAGTTTGCCGTTTTTGGTGACGCCGACGCTTGATGTGCCGTGTTCAAACTCGGTCATTGCCGCCTGAATCCAGTCATCTGCGTCGATGGTTTTTTGCGGTTTATTGCCCGTTACCAGCATCACGTCGCGCGCACAGAGAACGCCGAGCGGGTTCATATGGGCGACGAAATCGGCCACGTAATCATTGGCGGGATTGGTGAAGATATCGCGTGGAGTGCCCGATTGCACGATGCGTCCGCCTTCCATAATGGCGATGCGGTCGCCGAGTTTGAAGGCCTCATCGAGGTCGTGGCTAACGAAAATGATCGTGCGTTTGAGTTGGGTTTGCAGATCAAGCAGCTCGTCTTGGAGGCGGGTGCGGATGAGTGGATCAAGCGCGGAGAATGGCTCGTCCATTAGCAGGATCGGGGCCTCGGTGGTGAAGGCGCGCGCCAGTCCGACGCGTTGTTGCATGCCGCCGGAAAGCTCGCCGACTTTGCGCTCGGCCCAGTCGCTCAGGCCGACCAGAGCGAGTTGGCGGTCGACTTGGGCGCGGCGCGTTTGGGCGTTTTGACCGGCAAGTTCCAAGCCGAGGCCAACGTTATCGCGTACATTTCGCCATGGCAGCAGGCCGAATTGTTGGAACACCATCGAGACGCGGTTGAGGCGTAAGTCGCGCAATTGCGCCTTGGAGGCGTGGGAAACGTCGATCATCGAGTTGCCGTCATTAACGCGTACCGTGCCGCGCGCGACCGGGTTGAGGCCGTTGACAGCGCGCAAGAGGGTTGATTTGCCTGAGCCGGAAAGCCCCATTAAAACAAGGATTTCGCCGGTTTTGACCGTGAGTGAACAGTCGTGCACGCCGAGGATTTGACCGGTCGCGGCCTGAATCTCCTCGCGGGTTTGGCCCTCGTCCATCAGGGGGAGGGCCACTTTTGGAGCATTGCCGAAAATGATATTTACGGCGTCAAATTCAACCGCCGTGTTCATTCGTTATCCCCTTTGAGGCGCAGCATTCTGTCCAGAATAATCGCCACCACGACGATGATGAAACCGCTCTCAAACCCAAGGGCGGTGTTGACGGAATTGAGCGCGCGCACCACTGGTACGCCGAGGCCATCGGCCCCGACAAGGGCAGCGATCACCACCATCGAGAGCGAGAGCATGATGGTTTGGTTGAGGCCGGTCATGATTTGCGGCAGCGCGTAGGGCAGCTCGACTTTCCAGAGTTTTTGGCGCGGCGTTGCGCCAAATGCCTCGGCGGCCTCTAACAGCGCGGTCGGGGTTGAGGAGACGCCGAGATGGGTCAGGCGGATCGGTGCGGGCAGCACGAAAATCACCGTGGCCATTAGTCCCGGGACCAAGCCGATGCCAAAAAATACGATGGCCGGGATGAGGTAGACGAAGGTTGGCAGGGTTTGCATCAGATCGAGCACGGGGCGGGTATAGGCGTAAAGTCGGGGGCGGTGGGCCATGGCGATACCGATGGGAACCCCGACCGCCATGCAGACCACGCAGGCGGACAAAACCAGGGTCAGGCTCTGGGTTGTTTCCTCCCAATAGCCCTGATTTAGGATGAATAAAAAGCCGACCAGCACCAGCAGGCAGGTTTTCCATGAGCGTTGCAAAACCCATGTGAGGATGACGAAAGCGGCGATGATCACGAACGGGCTGGGGGTTTGCAGCACCCAGAGAATGGCGTTGATCAGGCGCTCGAGCGCCACGGACAGCGTGTCAAAAAACCACTCTGCGTTATTTTGAAGCCAGTCAAAACCGAGCTTGGCGGTCTTGCCGACAGGTATTTTGGTACTTGTTATCCAGTCCATGAACTCCCCCTTTCACGGATAAACAAAGGCCCCGCATCGGTGCAGCAGGGCCTTTGAAATCATGCGTATCTTAGAGACCGAGCGAGGTTTTCACCGCTGCAAGACCATTGCCGCCATCAAGGGTTTTAACCCCTTTGAGCCAGCCGGTCAGCGTGTCGGGATTGGCTTTGAGCCATGCGCTCGCGGCCTTGTTCGGCTCGGTGCCATCGTCAAGGATCGCGCCCATGATCTCGTTCTCCATCGCGAGGCTGAATTTGAGGTTAGCAAGCAGGGCACCCACATTCGGGCATTCTGCCGAATAGCCGGCGCGGGTGTTGGTGTAGACGGTTGCGCCGCCGAGGTTCGGGCCGAAATATTTGTCGCCGCCGGTGAGGTAGGACATGTCGAAATTAGAGTTCATGGGGTGCGGTTCCCAGCCCAAAAACACGATCGGTTTGTCCCTTTTGGTGTTGCGCGCGACCTGTGCCAACATGCCTTGTTCAGAGCTTTCGACCACCTTGAACCCTTTGAGGCCAAAGGCGTCGGAGCTGATCATATCCAGGATTAGGCGGTTGCCGTCATTGCCGGGCTCGATGCCGTAGACCTTGCCTTCAAGCGCTGCCTTATTGGCGGCGATGTCGGAGAAATCCTTGATGCCAAGATCGGCGCCGGCCTTGTTCACGGCCAGTGTATACTTGGCCCCGTCAAGGTTTGCGCCCACGGTATCGACGGTGCCTGCGTCGCGGTAGGGGCCAATATCGGCCTCCATTGTGGGCATCCAGTTGCCGAGGAAAATGTCGACCTTGCCTTTGGCCATTGATGCGTAAGTCACTGGAACGGAAAGAACTTTCACGTTCACATCATAGCCGAGCGCGGTCAGGACCGTGTTGGTGACAGCCGTTGTTGCAGTGATGTCGGTCCAGCCTACGTCAGAGAATGTGACCGTCTCGCAGCCCGCAAAGGCAGCCGTTGACAGCACGGCGGTGATGGCCGCAGTCGCGACCGTAAGTTTCAGTTTGTTCATGTTGGAGGTCTCCCGATTGTGGTGTTTTTTTTGGTGCGGTTTTTGTTGCCATTTTTATTGATTGACTAGTCAATTAAAAATGATCCAGAAAGGAAAAGCAAGAAAAGAATTGAGGGACTCGTGCCAAAAATAGGAATGGAGCCGATACGACGAAGCGCGTTGGTTAGGGCGACGATCACCGAGATCGGTATTGCCGGATCGCTTGATGTGACTGTAGGCTCGATTGCGCGTCGGGCCGGGGTCTCCAGCGCGTTGGTGCATCATTATTTTGGCAGCAAGGAGCAGATTTTTCTGGCGGCGATGCGTCATATTCTTGGCGGATTTGGGGCGCGGGCGCGGGCAGAACTGCGCGAGGCACGAACCCCTCGCGACCGGCTTAACGCGATCATTGCCGCCAGTTTTGACGAGGAGGAGTTCGCGCCGGAAGTGATCTCGTCCTGGCTGTCGTTTTATGTGCAGGCGCAAAATGTGGCGGGTGCGCGGCGCTTGTTGCGGGTTTATACGGGGCGGCTGCACAGCAATCTGGTGTTCAGTTTGAAACGCCTGACCAACGAGGCCAATGCGCATCTGATCGCGGCTGGACTGGCGGCGCTGATTGACGGGCTTTATGTGCGTCAGGCGCTGGGGGAGAACCCGCTGGATCGGTTTCAGTCGATGGGTTTGGTGTGGGATTATCTGGATTTGAAATTGGCACAAGAACGGGATCGGGGCGATGGGGTGCAGAATGGCTGAGGCGGATTTTATCATTATTGGCGCTGGTTCGGCCGGTTGTGCGATGGCGTATCGCCTGTCGGAGGATGGGCGATATTCGGTGCTGGTGATTGAGCATGGCGGCTCTGATATGGGGCCGTTTATTCAGATGCCAGCGGCGCTGAGCTATCCGATGAACATGAAAACCTATGATTGGGGGTTTTGCTCGGAGCCTGAGCCGCATCTTGGCGGGCGCAGTTTGGTTACGCCGCGTGGCAAGGTGATCGGGGGGTCGTCCTCGATCAATGGCATGGTTTATGTGCGCGGGCATGCGCGCGATTTTGACCATTGGGCCGAGAGTGGCGCGCAGGGTTGGGCGTATCGCGATGTGTTGCCATATTTCAAACGGATGGAAAACTGGCATGATGGCGGGCATGGGGGAGACGCATCATGGCGCGGGCAAAATGGGCCGTTGCATATCACGCGAGGACCGCGAAAAAACCCTTTATTTCAAGCGTTTGTCGATGCTGGCGGGCAGGCGGGGTATGAGCTGACGGATGATTATAATGGCGAGAAACAGGAAGGTTTCGGGCCGATGGAGCAGACAGTTTGGCGCGGTCGGCGTTGGTCTGCGGCCAATGCTTATTTGCGTCCGGCGCTGGAGCGCAGCAATGTGGAACTGATTAGAGGGCTGGCGCGCAAAATCGAAATTATCGACGGGCGCGCGACCGGTGTCGAGGTGATGCGTGGCAGCAAAGTCGAGGTTTTCAAAGCGGCGCGCGAGGTGATTGTGGCGGCGAGTGCGATCAACTCGCCCAAGCTGTTGATGCTGTCGGGGATCGGACCCGGCGCGCATTTGGCGGAGCACGGCATCGATCTGGTGGCTGATCGCCCCGGTGTGGGGCAGAATTTGCAAGACCATCTGGAGCTTTATATCCAGATGATCAGCTTGCAGCCGATCACGCTTTATAAGTACTGGAACCTGTGGTCCAAGGCGATGATCGGTGCGCAGTGGTTGTTCACCAAAACCGGTATGGGGGCCTCTAACCAGTTTGAAAGTGCTGGATTTATTCGCTCGCGCACAGGCGTTGAATACCCCGATATTCAGTATCATTTTCTGCCGATGGCGGTGCGATATGACGGTCAGGCCGCTGCCGAAGGGCATGGGTTTCAGGCCCATGTTGGACCGATGCGCTCGGCCTCGCGCGGGGCGATCACGCTGGCGTCGAATGACCCACGCGAGGGGCCAAAAATCCGCTTTAACTATATGAGCCATGACAGTGATTGGCGCGATTTTCGCACTGCAATCAGGCTGACGCGCGAGATTTTTGCCCAAGAGGCGTTTAAGCCATTTGCGGGCCCTGAAATTCAGCCGGGCGAGGCCGTGCAAAGTGACGCGGAGCTTGACGCGTTTGTGCGCGCCGAGGCCGAGAGCGCGTTTCACCCCTGCGGGACGTGTAAAATGGGCGATGCAGACGATCCAATGGCGGTGGTCGATCCGGAGTGTCGGGTGATCGGGGTTGAGGGGTTGCGGGTGGCCGACAGCTCAATTTTTCCGCGTATCACCAACGGCAATCTCAACGGGCCGTCGATCATGGTTGGCGAAAAAGCGAGCGATCATATTTTGGGCCGCGTGGCGTTGGCACGCTCTAATGCGGAGCCTTGGATTGCCCCAAATTGGCGCACCCACCAGCGGTAAAATCGTTGGTGGGTGAATGAACTGGCGGTCTGGATTTTTCTGGCGTAACGTGACGCAAGGCCGGGATTTCGGCCAGAAATTAACTATTTTCGAGGACCGATCATGGCTGATTATTCTGATATTCCGATGTCTGCGATCTCGCTTGATGCGATCCGTGCGCGGGCCAAATTACTGGAGCCATTTGTGGTGGAAACCCCGAGCGTGGCGTTGCAATCGGCGCGAATTGATGCGGTTCTGGGCGGGGGCTCGTTGCATCTGAAACTCGAGAATTTGCAAAAAACCGGCACTTTCAAGCCACGAGGTGCGCTATCAGTAGCGCTTGATATTACTGAAGAAAATAGAAAAAACGGGATCACGGCGGCCAGCGCCGGGAACCATGCGATTGCGGCGGCTTGGGCGGCGAAACATATCGGGGCTTCGGCCAAAGTGGTGATGATTGACACTGCAAATCCATTTAGGATTGCGCGCGCACGGGCCTTGGGGGCTGAGCTGATTATCATCAAGGGTGCTGCCGAAGCGATGGCCGAGGCCGAACGTTTGGAGCGTGAGGAGGGGCGCGTTTATATTCATCCTTTCGATGGGCCGTTTACCACGTTGGGAACGAGCGGGGTTGGGCTGGAAATGGCCAGCCAAGTGCCGGGACTGGAGGCGGTCGTGGTGGCTGTTGGCGGCGGTGGGTTGATCAGCGGCGTCGCGGCGGCGATCAAGCAAATCAACTCTGATTGCAAGGTTTACGGGGTCGAGCCGGTGGGGGCCTCGTCGATGCAGCAGAGCTTGGCTGCGGGCTATCCGGTGGCGCTTGATGGGATAAATACGCTGGCGGATAGTTTGGGGGCACCGACGGCAAAACCGTTTTCGACCCGCGTATGTCAGCAGTTTGTTGACGAGATCGTGACAGTTGACGACGATCAGATTTGCGCCGGGGTGGTGCTGTTTCAGGAAGAGGCGAAACTGGCGGTCGAACCGGCGGCTGGGGCGGCGCTGGCGGGGGCGTTGGGACCGTTGCGCGCAAAGATTTTTGGTAAGAAAACCGGGATTGTTGTGTGTGGGGCTAATATAGATGTCAAAAATTACGCGGCTATTTTGACGCGCGGGGAGGCATTTGTTGGGGCAATGTTGGCTTGAGGCAGTTTTTTTGCCTGCGGCGCGGATATTTTAACCAAATGGAAAGTTTGTTGTGGTTTTGTTGGTCCTAACCGATGGAATAAGGCAGGATTCCCCGGTGGTCGTGATCGACTGAAATCGCGCGCTCGATAGGCGGAACCGAGCGTTGATGGCAGTGTTTGCGGTCGCAAATTCGGCAGGAAATGCCGATAGGCTCAAACGCTGCAGCGTTTTTGATATCCATGTCGTCGGCATAGACCAGTGCGGGTGCGTGGGCAATTTCGCAGCCGAGACCGATGGCGAAACGGCGTAGCGGAGCATGAAACGAGCCGCCGGATTTGGAGACGTCGCGCGCCAGGCAGAAATAGCGTACGCCATCCGGCGTTTCGGCCAGTTGGCGCAAGAAGCGGCCCGGGGTCTCGAACGCTTGATGGACGTTCCAAAGCGGGCAGGCTCCGCCAAAGCGGGCGAATTGCAGGCGTGTGGCCGAGTGACGTTTGGTGATGGTTCCGGCTTGGTCAACCCGGACGAAGAAGAACGGAACGCCCTTGTTTTGGGGCCTTTGCAGGGTGCTGAGACGATGGGCGACTTGTTCAAGGGATGCGCCGAACCGATCGGCAATGCGCTCCAGATCGTGGCGGGTCTCGTGGGCAAACTCAAGGAAGGCACCATATGGCAGCATGGCCGCTCCGGCGAAATAGTTGGCCAGCCCGATTTTGCAGATGTCGCGCGCTTGCGGGGATTGAAAGCGGGCAAGGTCAAGTGTTGCTTCGAGCAAGTCGTTTTGATCGACTAATGCGCATTGGTGGATCGCCTGAAACATCTGTGTGGCCGCCCCGGCACGGTTTGAAAGTTTGAGTGAGCCAGAGGCGGGATCAAACCGGCGCAGTTCAGGTAGATCTTCGATTTGGGTGGTAATGCCGCGCTTGGCGAGATGGTCGACAACCGCGCTGATGTTGTTGGAGGTAAGGCCGATGGAGTGAGAAAAATGTTCAGCCGCGCGGTCCACGGCGTCGATGTAGTTGTTGCAGTAATGAAAGAAATCGCGCACCTCTTCCCAAGGGGAAAGTGTATTTCGCTTTGCATCGAGCCCGAGGATTTCGTCGAGCGAGGCCAGACGCTCGTTCGTTTGTTTGTAGGCGCGGTGCAGAGCCAGAAACGCGCGGGCGAGAGAGGGGGCGTTGGATGCGGTAAGGCGCAAGTCGGCCAGTTGTGGTGCTATCTCGCTGAAAACTGGATCGGCAAGAGCCTCGCGCATGTCGGCGACAATGCGCTCGGTGTCGCTGGTGGAAAGTTCGGTCACGTCAAAGCCGAACTCTTGCGCCATCGCCAACACGACGCCGGTCGAAATTGGACGCCGGTTATTTTCCATCTGGTTGAGATAAGGCAAGGACACCCCCAGTTTGGCGGCAAAATCCTTTTGGGTGAGGCCCAGACTGGTCCGGGTTTCGCGCAGTTTCACGCCGGCGTAGAGTTTTTGAGTAACCATGTGATCTCGATTATTTGCGACTTAGCTATTAGTAAGACTAAATTCTGCTAATGTGCAAATCAAGTGGTGGTATCGGCGCTATCTGTGCCTCCAAGAGGTCCGGCCTGATGCGCCACGCGTATGACATAAAGGATAGTAGCGACTGCAAAAACTGAGGTAACGATCATCAACACAAGTAATGGATACGGGCCGGATTCCGGCGTTAAGATCGCGCCGGTAAATGCGGCAAGCGACGCTCCGCCGCCCAGCATGATTGAGCCACCCAACCCAGAGGCGCTACCTGCTAGTTGAGGGCGAACCGACAACATTCCTGCGTTGGAGTTTGGTAACACCATGCCGTTTCCGATCCCGACCGTAAGCATGAACCCAAAAAAACTGAGTGGATGGGTGACGCCGCTGGCGAGAAATATAAAAGACAAAATCAAGCCGGTTAGAGTTATCAATGTGCCAAGTAAGACCATCTGATTGATGCCCAAACGGGTCGAATATCGGCCGGAAATATAGTTTCCTCCAATATATCCCAGCGACACAATCCCGAAATATATCCCGAGTTGCGAGGAGCTAAGGCCGAAATAATTGGTTGCAATAAACGGGGCGCCGCCGAGAAACGCGAAGAACGAGCCGCTGGCGAAGGCGGCGGTAAGCGCGTATCCCCAGAACCGACGCGAGGTGAACAGTTCGGGGTAATCGCGCAATTGAGCCATGAAACTATCTGATTTATAACGATTCGTCTCTCCAAGATCGGCCCAGACTATCGCCAGCACCAGCGCCCCCATGACGAGAAGAATGCTAAAATTCGCCTGCCAACCGAATAGCTGGTCCAGATATCCACCGAGCGCAGGGGCGGCCATTGGCACCACTGCCATGCCCATTGTGACATAGCCGATCAGGCTTGCCGATTGATCGGCGGGAACCATGTCGCGCACGATGGCACGCGACAGAACGAGGCCGGTGGCGGTCGCGGTCTGAACCATACGAAACAGCAAAAATGTCTCAATGTTTTGCGCGAGCAAACAGCCGACGGTCGCAAGCAGGAATAGCGATAATCCGAACAAAATGACCGGGCGTCGACCAAAACGGTCGGAAAGTGGGCCGATTACCAATTGTAGCACGCCCGTCATCCCCAGATATAGAGAAACCGAAAGCTGCATAGTGGCATAGTTGGTGTGAAAATATTCCGCCATATTTGGTAGCGATGGTAAGAAAATATTCATAGAAAGCGCAGATAATCCAGCCAGAACCACCAGAGTAAGGATGTGTGGCGGGGTGGTTCTGTCGAGAAAACGGGTTTGCGGGTAATCGGCCATCCGGCAGGTCTAAGAAAGCGTACGGTGGTTGTCCATTGCAACTGCAATAATAATTATTGATGGGAGTTATCACAAAAGCCAAATATTATCCGGGCAGCGGTTGGGCCGGTGAGGCAACCTGTACCCTTGTCTCATGTGGGCAGGCAGAATAAGTCGGCGTGGAGGGGAAGTTTGATCATGCCGAACATGCGTAGTTTCTGCGCCGGAATTCTTGCTGCAAGCGCAACTTTCGCAGTTGGGGTGTCACCTGCTCTGGCCCATGGAGGCGAGGCCTTGACCAAGGTGAATGCGTTGATGTACTGGTCGTTGAAATTCGACATTGTGACTGTCACGTTGTTGGTGCTGCTGGTTTACGGTATCGGTATCTTGCGTCGTGGAAAAGGGCGCAATGCTCCCGTCTGGTGGCGGCATTTGGTATTTGTGGTTGGAGTTTTGGTGCTGTTTGTAGCGCTCCAATCGCCGATTGACGCTATTGCGGAGCGATCTTTTTGGGTGCATCAGATTCAGCATTTGCTGCTGCGGATGGTTGGACCGATGTTGATTGCGCTGGCTGTGCCCGATGGCGTTTTGACGGCTGGGTTACCCGGCGTTATGCGGCGCTTTGTGATCAAGCCGTTGGCTTCCAGCACAGGTTTGCGTCACGTGGCGCATTTTTTCAGCCATCCCCTGGTGGTGTTTGTGGTGTTTGTTTGGTCAATTTACTTTTGGCAGATACCGTCGATTCACGATGCGGCTTTGACTGACCCTGTCCTTCACTACACCATGCATGTGACGATGATTTTTGCCGGAGTAATATTTTTCCGGGTTATTTTTGATCGCCGACTTCCTCCGGCCTCGCTCGGGTTTGGCTATCGACAAGTGATGTTGATTGCAGCTGTGATGAGTACTATTTTTCTTGGTGCGGTAACCGCTTTAAAAAGTGAGGAGTGGTATTCAGCCTATGATATTCATGGTCGTTTGTTTGCGCAAACGGGATTAATGGATGAGCAAATCGGCGGATTTGTTATTTGGGTGCCGGGTTCAATGATGCTTATCATCGCAATTTTGCTAACAATTTATGCGTGGAATCGAACCGAGACTGCGCAGTTTTCGTCGCGTGATGGCTGGATATCTTCCAATATGTCTGCTTTGCAACACCCGCAAACCGAGGAGGAGCTTTGGATCAAGGTTGAAAAACCCAACCGGGCAGTGGCTTTTGCGCTGGGTGCGGTCACTGTTTCAATCTTTGTTTTGTTGATGTCAACCATGGTGATCAACGCGTCGATGCAATAGGTTTGACGCGGCTTGGGCATGGGTGAGATTTGCTGATTTGCAATTACCCAGCATGATTTGCAAATGCATTAGCAAATATGCAGTGTTTTGCTTTCGCTTATAGTCGCCGGGGGGTACAGTCGCGCGGATGGCCAAATAGTCCGAAAAAAGGCGCGCAGATGAAGCATATCCTGACAGAGCTGGAGGCCCGCCGATGCGCGGCGCGATTGGGTGGGGGCGCGCGACGGATCGAGGTTCAACACCTAAAAGGAAAGCTGACGGCGCGCGAACGGATCGAGGTCTTGCTGGATGAGGACTCGTTTGAGGAGTTTGACATGTTCAAGGCTCATCGCTGTACAGATTTTGGCATGGAAAAAACCAGCCACCCCGGCGACGGTGTCATCACCGGTTGGGGGACCATCAACGGTCGGATGGTTTATGTGTTCAGTCAGGATTTCACTGTGTTTGGCGGCTCTCTGTCGGAAACTCATGCAGAAAAAATCTGTAAGATCATGGACATGGCGATGAAAAACGGCGCGCCGGTTATAGGTCTGAACGACAGCGGTGGCGCGCGTATTCAGGAAGGCGTCGCTAGCCTTGCGGGTTATGCCAATGTTTTTCAAAAAAACATTATGGCTAGTGGCGTGGTGCCGCAAATCAGCGTAATCATGGGCCCCTGCGCTGGCGGCGCGGTATATTCGCCCGCGATGACCGACTTTATTTACATGGTTAAAGATAGTTCATATATGTTTGTGACCGGTCCAGATGTCGTAAAAACCGTTACAAATGAAGTGGTTACAGCGGAGGAGCTGGGCGGGGCCAAAACACATACCTCTAAATCGTCGGTGGCGGACGGTGCCTATGAAAATGATATCGAGGCGCTATCCGAGGTGCGCCGCTTGTTTGATTTTCTGCCGCTGAACAATCGCCAAAAGCCTCCGGTC
>JAADIJ010000013.1 GCA_013151335.1 Alphaproteobacteria bacterium
TCTTCCAGTGCCAGTTCTAACTGTTCGATCTCGCGCTCGATCTTCTCGGATGACTTGCCAAAGGCCAGTTTCTGCAGCTTTGCAATCCGCAAACGCAGCGCCTGAACCAGCTGATCATGGACACGCAGCGTGGCCGATATCTTGGCGTTTTCCGCCTGCAAAGTAGTGATCATCGCCTTCAAAATGGCGGGGTCGTCGGGAAGATTTACAGCATGGTTTGACATGCGCCTGACTACCATAGCGCAGGTCTAAACGCTATAAAAACAACGCTAATTAGGCGGGTAATTCACCCAACCCGGGCCGGAGGCGCACCCCAATTCGGCCTGCGCCAATCCATACCCTCCCACAACATAGCCAGTTGCGCGGAGGTCAGCCGCGCCGCACCTTCTGTCGCCGTTGGCCAAGGAAAGCGGCCCCGCTCAAGGACCTTGTAATAAAGGCAAAAGCCTTGGCCATCCCAAAATAAGAGCTTGATCCGATCACCTCGCCTACCACGAAAGGCAAACACTGCGCCGCCGGTAGGCTTTTGCCGCAAGACGTCCTGCGTGAGCGCCGCTAGACCCCCAATTCCTTTGCGCATGTCTGTTACACCACAAGCCAGATAAACCCGAACACCAGTGCCTGGGCCAATCATACGATTTCCACCGCGCGGATCAGTTGCGTCAGTTGGGCCGCATCAATCGTGCTGTCAAAATGTAGACAGCGACCACCCTGAAGACGCAGCTCAACCTGGGTCCGCACGGCTACGTCGCGAGCAAGATCAGGGATGGCTGGAATGCCGGGTGAAAACGGAACGTCCATTGGGATGAAAAGCGACCCATTATCCGATGACCAAAGCCCCTTCTTCTTCAAATCATGCCGCCAAGCATAAACCTGTTGGCGCGTCACCTCATACCGCTGCGCGACCTGCGTCACCGATGCGCCATCAATTCCAACCGACATGACAACCCTGATTTTCTCCTCGTCGCTCCATCGACGCCGACGCTCAAACCCAAGAATTTCACCGCGCATTACAATCCCCACCTAAGACACGTCGTTAAACACGTACCTTAGGTCATCAGGCCGAAATCAGGTAGGCGGCAGCAATGGGGCGGTTACCTTTGAAGGCCGTTTGGCGGAGAATGATGACCGTTTGAATGCGTTGAAACAAAGTGCAGAAAGGCTTCAGCAAGAACATGAAGCGCTAACATCAAGCACGGGAACTTCTCTTAGTGGATGGCAGTCCGAGTTTACCGACGCTCAGACAAGCCGCGCAGAAGAATATTCTTTAGCTAAGATAGAGCGAGGCGAGGAATTTGGCGAGGCGGTCCGTGAAATTAGGGCGAAGGCCAGCACAAAACTTATTGAAACGACAAAAAAGCACAATGAAGCGTTTAAGACCGCCTTCGACAGTTTTGGCACGGATGTAAATTCCAAAACCGGTGACATTGAAGAAAAACACAAGAAGATTTTGGAAATTTACGAATTAGTGGCGGCTGATGGTGTGGCAGGTGGATATAAAAAAGGGGCTGACGATGCAAAAAGTGCTGCGTTCAACTGGAGCGTAGTTTCGATGGCGTGCGTGATTCTTGGTTGGGTCATGTTCAAAGGAAGATTAGGCTTTGGCATTGCAAACGGAGGGGGGCTTGATTGGCCCGTCATGGTGACAACAGTGTCGATTACCGCTGTCATCTTTGTTGCCGCACAATTTGCATCTGGTCAGTCCCGATTACATCGCGTCAATGAACAGCGCATGAGGTGGTTTTCATTGGAAGTGAAGGCAATTGATCCATTCATTTCATCGCTGCCGGTTGAAATGCAGCAAGAGTTGAAGAAGCAACTCAGCGAGCGTCTATTTGGGCAGGACCGAGTTGCCGATGACAACCTAAAGAGCGGCATCGACATTTTAACTGTTGAAAAAATGATGAATTCCTTATCCAAGAGCTTTGGTGAAGCATTAAAAGCCGTGACTAGAAAATAGTGCTATTTAGCTTTCGGTCAAAAAAGAGGTCAAGGCCCTAACCCGCATCCGGATCAGGGCCGATGTTGCGGTCGTGGTGGGCGATGGCATCGTTGAGGTCGTTGTAATAGGTGAGGATGCCGTGCTCCAGCACTGCTCCAGCCGTGCAGAGGCGGCGCAGCATTTGGGTGGAGTGGCTGATTACGATCGCGCCGCTGTTGTGCATTCTCTCTTGAAAAACCATGTTGGCCTTGATCTTGAAGGCGGCGTCTCCGGCCGAGGTCACTTCGTCCACGAGGTAGGTGTCAAACCGAACGCCCATGGACAAGCCGAACGCCAGTCGCGAGCGCATGCCTGAGGAGTAGGTGCGAAATGGCAGATGGAAATGCTCGCCCAGCTCGGCGAAGTCGGCGACGAAATCGACCAGATCGTCGGTGTCGACCCCGTAAACTCGCGCCACAAAGCGCACGTTTTGGGCGCCGGTCAGGTCGCGATGAAAGCTGCCGCCGAACCCCACCGGCCACGAGATGGTGCCGGTCGAGGTTATTTTGCCGCTGTCAGGGCTGAGAAATCCCGAGATCATGTTGAGCATACTGGTCTTGCCGGCCCCGTTCCTCCCCAGCAAGGCCACGCTGACGCCCGAGGGAAAGGTGATGTTGATATTGTCGGCCACCACTTTTCGCTTGCCTTTCATCACAAAGGTTTTCGAGATATTCTCCAGCTTTATCATCGCCTTAGCGCCGGTCCTTAATGCTGTAGGCGATCAGTGCCAGAATTGACCAGATCAGAAATAAAAACCCGGCCACCAGCCCGATGATCGAGAGGCGCTTGGGGAAAAGGGCGGTCTCGGCCAAGGTTGGTTCGATATAGGCGGCGAGATAGCGGCTTTGACGTTGGGCCTCGGCGCGGGCGGTGTCAAAGGCGCTGAGCGCAGAAAGATAGGAGCGTTCGGCGAATTCGCGCTCTACCGACAGGCCCTCATATTTGGTGATAATGATCGAATAAGAGCTGTCCTTGCCGCCTGCCGCCCCAAAGTTTTTACGCTCGGCGGCAATGCGCGCCTTGATCACGGCGATCTTGCGTCCGGTGCTTTCGATCCTCGGATCGGTCGAGTTGGCGGTTTCGCGCAGCAGATCCTGACCAATCATCGCCTCGGCCAGTTGTTGGTTGAGAATGTTCAACAGCCCCATTTTGCCCTGAATATCGGCCTTGGGGTCAACGATCTGGTATTTGTTGCGAAACTTGGTGATGGCTTGCCTCGCGATTTTCAGACGCGCCACGGCCACGTCGAGATCTTTTTTGGCATAGCGCGTGGTGTCATTGCGGGCAATCGCGCTGAGATTGTTGATCATCACCGAGCTTTCCTGAAAAATCGCGCGGGCGATATTCTGGGCATCATTAGGATCAAAAGCGGTGACCCTGATTTCGATTAATCCGGTCGAAGCGTTGTAAAATATTTTCACCATCCGTTGCCAGTAAGCCAGCAAGTCCTCGATCGAGCCGGGGTTGGAAAAGGTGAAGATCGGGTCGTTTTTGGGCTTGGAGAAGATCCGGCGCAGGTTGAGACGCGCATCCACCAGCTCGACCAGTTTCTGGCCTTGGATGTACTCGTAAAGGATATCGGTATCCGAGGCCCCGCCCGAAGAAATGCCCGAAAGCCCACCGAGGAAATCCACACTCGAAGGGCTGTTCTCTTTGCGCACGGAAAACCCCACACTGGAGGCATATT
>JAADIJ010000082.1 GCA_013151335.1 Alphaproteobacteria bacterium
GGTCAGCTCAAGCTGCCAGACCGCAATGAAGGCCTGAAAGACAAACAGCCCGACCGCGAACCAGCCACCGATTGCGAATGCCAGCGCCAGCATAATTGCAGCCAACACCAGATATTTCCAGATCGGATTGGACAGATGAAAAGCCGAGCGTTTGCGCCGGGCCAGCATCGCCTTCTCCGCCCTCCAGGCAGAGCCCGGCCCCTGCCGAAGGACGCGGAAAAACGCGCGGTGGAACCCTTCATTATAGCGCGCAGTCACAGTGTCGCGCGGGGTGCCGACCCAGGGGTGATGCACCAAAAGATGCTCGGTGCGAAAGTGGCCGTAAAGTACAAGCGCCAGCAAAAGATCGCCCAGATTGCGCTCAAAGCGGCTGGCCTTATGCATGAGTTCATGGGAATAAACAATGCCGACAACGCCAGTCGTTACCCCGATACCAAACATGATGCCAAGGGTTTCATACCAAGTATAGCTGGCGATATGGCTGAGGTAATAAAGCGTGCCGTACACAAGGCCGAGCTGAATAGGGAGCCATACCCAGGTCAAAAGCCGGAACCAGAACAGCTTTTTGTCCGGCGTATTCGGGTCAGGGTTTCGCAGATTTTTGCCCAGCACCATGTCCAAAAGAGGCATCAAAACCCAACCGTAAAACGGGATAAGCAGGATAAACCAGCCGCCGCGCATCACCGCCAACACCACCAGTGGCACAAAGGTCATGGTCATCCAGTAAGGCCACGCCCTGAGGCGAGCGGCTTCAAGGGTCTCGTTCATCGTTCTACTTCCTTTTTAGGCATTTGCGCGCGCGGGGTCAGGCGCAGATAAATTCCATCGGCCGCACGCACCGTCAAATGCGCCACCGGCATTGGGTCGCGCCCGTCTACGCGCTCAAAACGAAAGGCCCGAACCAGCATCGCCAACAGCAACGTGCCCTCGGCCATGGCAAAGGCCGAACCGGGGCAAACCCGCGCTCCGGCCGAGAACGGGATATAGGCGTTGCGCAGACATTCTTTACCGTTGGGGGTTTTAAACCGCCCCGGATCAAATTCGTCCGGCCGTTCCCACAGCAACTCATGGCGATGCAGGTGCCACGGGCTGATTATCACTTGGCTGCCCGGTCTGACCTCGCGTTCGCGAAAGGTTTCCGGGCAGGCGGCCTCGCGCACGAACATCGGCACCGGCGGATAAAGGCGCATGGCCTCGCGAAACACGGCGCGGGAGGTTTTCAGTTTGGACAGGGTGGAAAAATAGATCTTGTCGGGGTGAAACGCAGTCTGGGCCTCTTCTGCCAGCTTTTCTTGCCAATCCGGATAACGCGCCAAAAGGTAAAGCGCCCAGGCAAGGGCGGCGGCAGAGGTTTCATGCCCGGCCAAGAAAAAGATCGCGACCTGATCTATCATCTCGTCACGTTCAAAAACCTTGCCGGTTTCCGGGTCCGGCGTGGTCATGATCTTGGTCGCCAGATCGTCGGGTGCCGTGCCTGCCTTGATCTCTGCTGCGCGCTGATCAGTGAGTTGCCCAATCAAGTCGCGGATTATCCGCGCCGTTTTACGGGTCGCGCGGGAATGAAACCGCGGGAACCATTTGGGCAGGGGCAAAACGGCGGTGATATTGGCGATAGGTTGCGCGTTCTGGTGCTCGCGAAAGGTGGCAAAGGCGGCGGCGGCGATCTCGTTTTCGATCGGGACCGAGAACAGCGTGCGAAAGATCACATCCATGGCCAGATGGCTGGTCTGGGCCTCGACCTCGACCGGGCCACTGCTTGCCAGTTTTTGCAGCCGCTCAACCGCCGCCACACCACTGTCCCACATCGCGGGAAAAACAATGCGCAGGCGCCCTCCCTCAAATGCCGGGTCAATAATGCGCCGTTGATGCGCCCATGTTTCCCCGTTTGAAATGAAAACGCTCTCACCCAGCAGCGGCTTCAGCCCAACGCGCATGCGCTCGGATTTGGGGAAGTCCATGGGCCTTTGTTTCAGGACCAGATCGACCAGTTTGGGGTCGTTGCACAGATAGGATCGAAAGAACGGCGTACGCATTTCCGCCATCCAGGCGCGATATAGTCGCGCGGGCTGAGCCGACAAAATGTCCTTTTTGAACAACTTGAAATAGGTCCAAATACTGACCTCGCCACGCCGTGCCGCAGGTTTTGGCGGTAAATCAGGCAACGCGCCATCAGTTTTGTCACGCAAAATAGACCTCTCGGTCCCGGAGGGCCGGGGTTGTTTTCATCGCTTTTTGTCAGCCCTAGTGGGAAATACAGACCACGTCTCTGACGATCGTCAGAAAACCGTTGCGAAACCGTACTGCAAAGGTCACCGTAAGGTCTGGAAACCCCGCGCCAGCTGTGCTCTTGATGGGTAACCCAGAAAAGTGACCATGCCAGACACCGTTCAAAACCCGCATCCTTGCGCAAATTGCGCCTTTTACACCCAAAGCGTTTGGGAGCCTGTGGGCGAGAGCGCGATTGCAGCATTGGCACAGCAATTCAAGCGCAGAGACCTGCCCAAGGGTCAGACCCTGTGGGATCAGGGCGGCGAAAACTCGGGGGTTACCTGCGTCTCTAAAGGGTTGATTGCTTTGCGCAGCCTGCGCCCCGACGGGAGGTCAACCTTGCTTCGGCTGGCCTATCCGGGCGAGATCATCGGCATTCGCTCGTTCTTGACCGGACGCGCGCATCAAACCGAGGCGACGGCCCTTTTGCCATCTCGGGTCTGTGTGGTCGCGCGCAACCGGGCAACCAGAGTTGTGCGCGAAAACCCGAGCGTTCTGTCGCGCCTTGCAATCCGCTGCATTGATGAAATTGACCGAAACCATGAACGTATTATCGCAACCGCCTCTCTGCCCAACAAAGCGCGTCTGGCCTCTCTTTTGCAGCGACTGATGGATGCGCATGGCGCGCAGGTTGGAGACACCTACCAGATGCGCCTGCCGCTATCGCGTTCCGATCTTGCCGATCTGATCGGGGTCCAGTCAGAGACCCTGTCGCGGCTGATGGGGCGTCTTGCCAAAGACGGGCGATTTTCCATCACCGGGCGCGAGGTTGTGATGCCGATCCACCGCACACCTCGCCAAGCCGGCGCATCAAAAAGCGCGCAGTGAGATAGGTCCCGCCATCCTTTCCTGAGCTTCCGGACGCCAGGAGTGGGCGAACGATACTTGTGTGGATTTACGCGCACTCCGAAAAATTGCCTGTGTGGGAAACCGCGCAAACAAGTCTGCCGCCGCAGGCAAAGTTTAGGCCATTTCGTGATAAGCCTTTGGTAAAGGGCCATATTAACGGCGATGAATTGATTTTTCCTCCTGCCGCTTGCCAAGGTATTGGGCGGATGTTCTGGTCGCGGCAGGGTCTCCCAAGGCGGGCGACCATGATTTTCCGCTGGGAGGAAAGAGATATGAAATTCCTGACAACAACAATTCTTGGCACAGTTACCGGTGCCGCATTGGCGCTCAGCGCCGGGAGCGCATTTGCCAATCCCCTAGGCTGTGATGACGGCGAGATCGTTATCAAATTCAGCCATGTGACCAACACCGACAAGCACCCAAAAGGCATCGCGGCCTCCTTGCTGCAAAAGCGTGTGAACGCTGAAATGGACGGCATCGCCTGTATGCAGGTGTTCCCGAACTCGACGCTTTATAACGACAATAAAGTGCTTGAAGCCGTGCTTCAGGGCGACGTTCAACTGGCGGCTCCGAGCCTGTCGAAATTCGAGAAATTCACCAAACAGTTCCGTCTGTTTGATCTACCGTTCATGTTCAAAAACATCGACGCGGTGGACGAGTTTCAAAACGGCCCGGCTGGTCAGGCCTTGCTTAACTCCATGCAAAAGCGTGGCCTTCAGGGGCTGGCATTTTGGCACAATGGCATGAAGCAGATGTCCGCCAACAAGCCGCTGATCCATCCGTCCGATGCCAAGGGCCTGAAATTCCGGGTGCAAAGCTCTGACGTTCTGGTCGCACAGATGAAGGCAATCGGCGGCATTCCGCAGAAGATGGCGTTCTCTGAGGTTTATGGCGCGCTCCAGCAGGGCGTTGTTGATGGGCAGGAAAACACCTGGTCCAACATCTATGGCAAGAAGTTCTTTGAGGTGCAGGACGGCGTGACCGAGACCAATCACGGCATCATCGACTATCTGGTGGTGACAAGCGTTGACTGGCTCAACAGCCTTGACCCGGCTGTGCGCGATCAGTTCACCAAAATTCTCGCCGAAGTGACTGCGACGCGCAACAAAGAAGCCTTTGCCGTGAACGAGGCCGCCAAACAGTCGATCATCGCCGCCGGTGGTATCATTCGCGAGTTGACACCAGAGCAGCGCCAAGAGTGGGTTGACGCAATGAAGCCGGTCTGGACCGAGTTCTCGGGCGATGTGGGTCAGAAAAATATCGACGCGGCACAAGCCATCAACGACTCGATGTAACCGGGTCAGGTGGCCGTCAGAGCCACCGCCCGCAGATAAAGGGGACGGGCCAAACGGCCCTCCCTGCACGCATCCACGAGGGGGGACAAGCCAATGCATCCGCGCGCCGGCGAAAGCTTTATCGACCGTATCGAAGAAAACCTGATGGCCCTTATTCTTGGCCTGATGACGATGATTACGTTTACCAACGTGATTTTACGCAAGTTTTTCGCTTCGGGCCTGCTTTGGGGACTTGAGGCTACGGTGTTTTTATTCGCGTGGCTGGTCCTGCTCGGCGCCTCCTATCTGGTTAAGAAAAACGCCCATCTCGGGGTCGATGCCCTGATCAACCTCTTTTCACGCAAGACCCGCCGTTTGATGGCGCTGGTCGCCGTGACGATCTGCATAATATTCTCGCTGTTGTTGCTTAAGGGCGCCTGGGATTACTGGGCCAATTTCGCCAATCTGCCCGGCACCGAGGGCCGCTGGTTTCCGACCGGCTTTCAAGAAACCTTTCGCGCCAAGGGCTGGTATGAGGTCAACGACATCCCAATGCCCGCGGTTTTGGCCTGGATGAAAGATGTTTTCAACGATGGCGAGGCTTACGAGAAAATTCCGCGCCTGATCCCTTATTCGGTACTGCCGTTTTCGATGGCGCTGCTGGTTTTGCGCTTTGTTCAGGCTGGAATGCGCGTGTGGCGCGGCGAGATCGACCGGATTGTTGCCAGCCACGAAGTTGAGGACGAAATCGCCGAAATTGCCGAACAAACCGGCCAAACTGAAGAGGGAGCGTCAAGATGAGCGTTGTTTTCCTGTTCGCCCTCGTCGTCGGCATGATGATGATCGGCGTACCAATCGCGGTTTCGCTGGGCATGTCATCAATCCTGTTCTTGCTGATCTATTCCGGCACCTCGCTTGCAGCCGTGGCCCAAACGCTATTTTCCGCCTTTGAGGGCCACGCAACCTTGCTGGCGATCCCGTTTTTCGTGCTGGCCTCGAGCTTCATGTCAACCGGCGGTGTGGCCAAACGGATCATCCGCTTTTCTATCGCCGTGGTTGGCCATTTTCGTGGCGGCCTGGCCATCTCCGGCGTGTTTGCCTGCATGATGTTTGCCGCCCTGTCCGGCTCGTCCCCCGCAACCGTTGTCGCCATTGGCGGCATTGTCATTAAAGCCATGCGTCAGGCCGGATATTCCAAGGAATTCGCCGCCGGAGTGATCTGTAACGCCGGTACACTGGGTATCCTGATCCCGCCCTCCATCGTCATGGTGGTCTATGCGGCTGCGGTCGAGGTATCCGTCGGGCGGATGTTCCTGGCCGGCGTCATCCCCGGCATTCTGGCAGGCGTGATGCTGATGATCGCGATCTATGTCATGGCCCGCGTCAAGAATATGCCCAAGGGCGAATGGAAGGGCTGGGGCGAGGTCGCCCGCTCGTTCACCGACGCGTTTTGGGGCCTGATGCTGATCGTCATCATCATGGTCGGCATTTACGGCATCCCCGGCCTGACCGGCGCGATCTTCACCCCGACCGAAGCCGCCGCCGTGGCCGCGATCTATGCCTTTCTGGTCGCGACCTTCATCTATCGCGACATGGGACCACTGGCCGCGCGCGACGGCCGCCAAAAAATCTCGCTGTTGAAGCGCCCACAAGCCCTGCTGACGGCGTTCGTGCATCCTGACACCAGACGCACGCTGTTTGAGGCGGGCAAGCTCACCGTTATGCTGATGTTCGTGATCGCCAACGCCCTGATCCTAAAGCAAGTTCTGACCGAAGAGCAGATCCCGCAGCAAGTCGCCAACACTCTGCTCAGCGCCGGAATGGGGCCGATCATGTTCCTGATCGTGGTTAACGTGATCCTGCTGATCGGTGGCCAATTCATGGAGCCCTCAGGCCTGTTGGTCATCGTCGCCCCCTTGGTCTTCCCCATCGCCATGAAGCTCGGCATCGACCCCATTCACCTTGGCATTATCATGGTGGTCAACATGGAGATCGGCATGATCACCCCGCCGGTCGGCCTCAACCTGTTCGTGACCTCTGGGGTGGCGGGCATGCCAATGATGTCGGTGGTGCGTGCCTCCCTGCCATTCCTCGCGGTGCTGTTCGTGTTCCTGATCATGATCACCTATATCCCGTGGCTTTCAACCGTACTGCCAAACGCCGTGATGGGGCCGGAACTTATCACCAAATAGGGGGCGCGTGGCAATGGAAAGGCGGTCGCGGAAATTCGGGCCAGTTGTTAAGATAAATCGCCCTATGAGAAAGAGTGAGAACTTCCGAAGCCATTTTGCGAAACCCAGGATTGTCGCTTAAGCTGCCCTTCGACGCGCAACTTTTGCTGTGCCTGATCTATTATCGCACCTATGCCAGCCAAGTTTTTTTGGGCCTCGTTTTCAACATCTCGTCGCCGACGGTTTGCCGCTGCAACCAGCGGAAAACGTAACTCATGACGGGCCATTTCCGGCTGCCTGAACGCAAAGTGAGGTTTTCGCAAGATGAGCGTGAAGGCAACCCGTCCATCGACATATCGAGCACAAGGGGTGGAGGGGCTGAAGGCGAAAGTTTTCTGGAATATTTATTGGGGGCATTTTCATCAGATTTTAGCAGCAAACATCGGCCCTGATCTACTCCAATTGATAGCAGACAAGCAGATCGTACGATTTTTTCCGCACCCCACTAGACGACTGGTCTAATGGGACCTATGTAGCGACCATGAGCAATCCTGAGCATAATACACGAAGCCATATTCTGGCGACAGGCCGCCGTTTGACAGCTCAGCAAGGTTATACCGGGGTGGGCCTTAGCGAGTTGCTGAAAGAGGCAAGTGTTCCGAAGGGCTCATTCTATCACTATTTCGCGTCAAAAGAGGCATATGGATGCGCCCTGCTGGAGGATTTCATCGAGGAATATCGAGAGAGGCTTGGCAACTCCCTTACTCATCCGACGTTGGATGCACGTTCGCGGCTCCTTGCCTATTTCAACGACTGGCATCAAAAACAAATCAGCGCCACCCCCGAAGACCGCTGCCTCGTCGTCAGATTATCGGCGGAAGTGGCCGATCTGTCCGAGGGCATGAGCAAAATTCTTCAGCAAGGAGTCACCGCCGTCGTCGCGCGTCTGGCGGAAACGTTGGAGCAGGGCATTGCCCAAGGCACCATCGCCCCGTTCGACGATCCCCGCACCATGGCGCAGACGATCTATCATCTGTGGTTGGGGGCCAGCCTTGTGGCGAGCCTCACGCATAGTGACGCCCCACTGAAATCTGCCATGCAGGTGACAGAAGCGCTTATCCGGCCCGGGTGATCCTCTCAGAAATCGTGGCAGACCAGCTACATGATCGGACACACGATCACCGTTTCCAGCGACACGGCCCATTCGAAGCCCACACATATCTCAGGCGATGCTCGCCGCATTCTAAAACCACCGTTCAGGAGCCAATGAACATGACACAGACCGACACCACCAACCGCCAGCAAGTACTAGCTGAACGGCCCAAGGGCGCGCCGACAAAAGACACGTTGAAGCTTGTCGAGGGCGCGATCCCCGTCGCTGGTGATGAGCAGATGCTGTTGCGCACAGAGTATCTCTCGCTTGATCCCTACATGCGGGGCCGGATGAGCGATGCGCCCTCCTATGCCGCCCCGGTCGAGATCGGTGGCGTGATGGTCGGGGGCACGGTTGCGCAGGTCGTGACCTCCAACATCGCGGGCTTTGCGCCGCGCGACTGGGTGCTCTCGTTCAATGGCTGGCAGGACTATGCGGTGTCGGATGGCGCGGGCGTGACCAATCTGGGCCAAAACCCTAACCATCCAACATGGGCGCTTGGCATCATGGGAATGCCGGGCTTTACCGCTTGGGCGGGCCTGACCCAGATCGGCGCGCCAAAACCCGGCGAAACCATCGTGGTCGCTGCTGCCACTGGTCCGGTCGGGGCCACTGTCGGTCAGATTGGCAAACTGCTGGGGTGCCGCGTGGTCGGTATCGCGGGCGGTCCTGAAAAATGTGCCTACGCCGTTGACGAGCAGGGGTTTGACGCCTGCATCGACCACAAGGCCGAGGGGTTTGCCAAACTGCTGAAGGCAGCGGCTCCCGATGGCATTGACGTCTACTTTGAAAATGTCGGCGGCAAGGTGCTGGACGCCGTCCTCCCGCGTCTGAACCCGAACGCGCGGGTGCCGGTCTGCGGCATCGTCTCGCAATATAACGCCACCGCCCTGCCCGATGCACCCGACCGGATGAACTGGCTGATGGGCCAGATTCTGCGCAAAAAGATCAAGATGCAGGGCTTTATCATCTTTGACGATTTCGCCCATCTCTATCCAGAATTTGCCAAGGAAATGGGCGGCTGGATCGCCAACGGCAAGATCAAATATCGCGAAGAGATCATCGACGGGCTGGAAGCGGCGCCAGAGGCCTTCATCGGCCTGCTGAAAGGCGAAAACTTCGGCAAGCGCGTCATTCGCGTGGGCCCAGCATAGTGACTGAAAGGCAAACGATGAAGATTTTGATGGTTCTGACTTCGCATGACCAGCTGGGAGACACCGGCAAGAAAACCGGCTTCTGGCTGGAGGAATTCGCCGCCCCCTACTACGTTTTCAAGGAGGCCGGCGCGGAGATCACGCTGGCCTCGCCCAAGGGCGGGCAGCCGCCGATTGACCCGTCCAGCGACGATGATAGCGCGCAAACTGACGATCCCCGCCGCTTCAAGGGCGATTGCGATGCACAAAACCGCCTCGCGACAACGCTGAAACTGTCCGATTTGACCGCGGACGGGTTTGACGCGATCTTCTATCCCGGCGGGCACGGTCCCCTGTGGGATCTGGCCAAAGACCCAGACAGCAAGCGCCTGATCGAGGCCTTTGCCTGCGCCGACCGCCCCATCGGCGCGGTCTGTCACGCCCCCGCCGTGTTTCGCCACGCGGTTGGCCCCGACGGCAAGCCGCTGGTTTCGGGCCGCCGCGTCACCGGGTTTACCAATAGCGAAGAAGCCGCCGTGGGTCTGACCAACATCGTGCCCTTCCTTGTCGAGGACATGCTGAAGGCCAAGGGCGGCCGCTATGCGAAAGGCGCCGACTGGAGCAGTTTCGTTCTGCGTGACGGCAAGCTTGTCACCGGCCAAAACCCGGCCTCTTCCGCGGACACAGCGCGACATATCCTTGCGTTGCTGAAGTAGGGCAAGCCGATGACGGGACTTATCCGGCCTCATTGCGAGGCTTCGCCTTATTCTGAAAAGATCAGGATGTTGATGTGGGTAATGAGTCTACCCTGATCATCGAGCCTCGTGCCCGCCACGGTCAGGGATGTTATCCGCTTATCTTATGACATTCTCAGACTCTCATGCAAAAGCGAGCCGCTGACCAGCACTTTGTATATGCTGCTGCCCAACAACAAGATGCGGTGGCGAGAGTTGCGGGAAGGAGGGATGCCGACGAGAGATAGCCCACCTGGCCGACCGCAGTTAACTATCGCAAAGGCCGCGTCCGAGGAAGCCGTAGATATCATTGCGCGAGACAGTGAGGCTCCCGTCCATCCCGGCTTTGCCAACCGCCAGATCAGGGTTCAGCGCGCCCCGGCGCAGGCGCCGCCAATCCCTAATCGCGACGGCGACTTCGGGACCACCCCGCCCAAAACACCGGGTGGTCGGGTCCAGTGGGTGATGCTGTAATGTGCCCCGGCGGATGAACGCGCCCAGCGCCCGTTCCGGCACCCATCGGGAACCAGTACCTATTTGAACACGACCGACGGCGCGAAGCCGAAGGCCCCGCAGCGGGTTCGGTGTTGCCGCGATTAGTCACGGCATGGCTCGTCCCATAGCCCTGTCAAAAATTCGGTTTGCGCCGGACTCGGGACGCGCGCGTCATATCGAATAGCGATAGCTCCAGGCTTGGATCCGCCCCAACTGCAGTTTGGCGTTGCCCTCGCCGACGACAGATTCGACGGCCAGTCGGACGGCTTCTTGCTCAATGTCGCTGTCAACCGTACCCCAGACGCTGGCGATGCCGTCGCGAACGATCACGTTGACCATCGACACCTGAATACCCGGCACCCCGGCGAGCTCCAGAAGGATGCGCTCGCGCAACAGACGGTCCTCGACACCCGTTCCCGGTTCAGGCGGCGGGGTCAAGGCCAGCGCTTGCAGCAAATTGGCGCGGCTGACGATCCCCACTAGTTCACCATCGCGCAGCACCGGAACCCGCTTGATCCGCGCTGTTTCCAGGATATGTGCCACTTCGCCCACCCTCATGTCTTCCGTGACCGTGATAATTTCACGGGTCATGACGTCGGCGGCGATCCGCCCGTGCGTCTTGATATAATCGGCGGCACTGGCATGTGGGTCCGAGAAAAGCTCCAGCCACCAGGACCGACGCTGTTTGTCGGGATCGGCCACCCGCCGCATCAGATCTCCCTCGCTGACCAGCCCCAGAACGGCACCAGATTCGTCCACCACCGGAACCGCGCTTACATGGCGAGCCAGCAGCAATTTTGCGATCTCCTCGACCGAGGTTTTACCGCTGACCGTGACCACGTCGCGTGTCATGATATCTTTGACTTGCATTGTTTCTCTCCTTTTCCAATATTCCGGCTTTCATGTACCTGCCGACTGCGGTGCCTGTGCGTGATCACCGTGCTGGCACCAGACACAGTTGCAATCGGTGTGGTCGCAGCTCGGATCGGCCAGCGGCGCTTGATACCGCCAGCGCGCAAGCGGCAACAGGAGCCGCTTTAGCGGCGACAAGCCATAGGCGCGTTTCAACAGCCCCCCGGCATCAACCCGCGCCAGCTGCCCGATTGCAAGTTTCATCCCCGGCTCGCCAGCCAGGCTGAAGACCCGCCGGTTGACCACTCCGGCCTTCAGCCAAGGGCCAAGCTCGGCCTGCCAGCGGGCGGTATAGTCACCGCCATCGAGGATACTTTGCGCCGCCAGCACGCCCGAACGGATCGCATAGCGGATGCCAAATCCCGCCAGTGCGTCCTGAAATCCAGCGTGTTCACCGACCACCGGATGCCCGCCCTGCATGGCAGTGGTCGACAGCCGCATATTGCCATAGCCGCCAAAGGCGCGCGGGTCACGCATTTCAAGCCCGGCATTGTCGCGAAAGAACGCTACGGCCTGTGCGACATGTTTGGCCTGCTCGCGAAAGCTGGTGAACATGCAACTGGCGACCGTACCGCGCCCGCCTTGCACCAATAGATAGGCATATCCGCCCGGAGCGACGGCGTGGCCGAGCGCCAGCCAAGCACCGTCCGCCATGTCGGTCTCGAACAGATACCCGGCGGCGATCACGCTGACCTGACGCGGACCGGCGGCCAGAACGCCCGCGCCATCGAATTTGCGCACACGGTCGTTAAACTGCACCTCGGCTCCGGCGGCCAGAGCCTGATCCAACAGCGCGCGGTCGAGCGTACCTTCAGACGGACCACGCCGCAGCAGATAGAACAGCGGACGTCTGCCCGTCATCTGGTGACGGCGGCCGGATGGGTCGAAGACGGTCCCCGCGGAAACGGCATGCCGCTCGAAATCCGCCGCAATACCGGCGCTGGCAAATTCCTCCAGCACATCCTGGTCGCGGGTCCAGTTCTCCAACCCCTGAAAATCATCGTGAAAGCGATGCCCGACTTCGGCATGCCATTCGCGCACGATCACGCGCCGTCCCGCCTGCGCCAAAACGATCGCACAAGCCAGCCCGGACGGGCCAGCTCCGACGATCGTGGTGTCATTTTGCACAGGCATTACGCCCCCCTTGCTGTCTGTCGTTGAGCGGGAAGACGGCCCCGCTATTTGCCAGTGTTTCACCATACCGCCCCGTGGGCAACCTCAAGGCGATGGTTGTGAACAGGAGCCAAGGTCAGCTTCCTTTCTTGTGCGGCTGGTTTCTTCTGACGGCAACCTTCGGATTGCCTTTGCTGCGACTGCTCCCGCCGTCATATCGTCAGCCACTGTGTACCCTAGACGCCTCACAGAGCGTTGTCCGCGATCAGCGCGCGGACCTGTTCGATCATGAGGCTGGGCTTTCGCCGAGTGGAGGACGCTATGGCAGGTGGCGCAAACCATCACGATTTTGTGATCGGCGTGAAACTGTCAAGCGGTAGCTCCTCGATCGGCACTTTGTGGTGGGCCTTCATGCTCCGATCTTCGGCCTCGCACACCAACTTACCGGACGTCTTCTCGCCAGTGTTCCATTCCTTGAGCATCTGAATGATCTGTTCGTGCGTGCTCCACTTCTTCATTTTGACCGTCGTTTTGGGTTGGCGGATTCTACATCATTTGGCGCAGACCGAAGCTGTGTTTTTATCGGGAATTTGCGGCCAGTCCTGACCTTACTCAAACACGATCACATTGCGCCGCGCGTTTCCTGCGAGCGTGTCAGCGATGGCTTCGTTGATGTCTTCAAGCGCATAGCGGCGGCTTACCAGTTCGTCGAGCTTCAACCGGCCTTGTTTATATAGCTCGATCAAATAGGGAATGTCGCGCGACAGCATGGTGTCGCCCATGTTGGAGCCGATCATTTTGTGGCTGCTTGCGGCGACCATTACCGGCTCGTAGGTGACTTTCTCGCCCGATGGCGGCATGCCGACCATCACCATCGTGCCGCCCACGCACAAATATTGAGGGGCGGTTTGATAGGCTTGGGTGGCACCGACCAGAACCGTGTCCGCGCCGCGCCCGCCGGTCAGGCGTTTCACTTGCCGGTGAGGCTTCTCTGATGTGGCGAGAATACCGTGGGTTGCGCCAAAATCCATCGCCGTCGCCAGCTTTTCGGGCAGCGTATCAATGGCGATAATTGTTGCGGCTCCGCAAATTGCAGCACCTTGTATTGCGTTCAAACCAACCCCGCCTGCGCCGATCACCACCACGCTGGAGCCGGGGCGGACCTTGGCTGAATTGGTCGCGGCCCCGACCCCGGTGATCACGCCGCAAGACAAAAGGCTTGCCGCATCAAGTGGCATATCGGCCGGAATTTTGGCGATCTGGCTTTGATCAACCACCGCCTTTTCGGCGAAAGCACCGGTTTTTAGACCTTGTTGGACAGGCTGGTCGTCAGTCGTGCGCAGGGGCGAATCGCTCTCTCTGACGCGGGTTTCGCATTGCGCGGGGTGGCCGCCTGAGCAACTTACGCAACGACCGCATGCGCGCAGCAGTGTCACCAAAACCGTGTCGCCGATGTCGTAACCCGCGACGTTTTCGCCCAGAGCGGTGATAATTCCCGCCGCCTCGTGGCCATAAATGGCGGGCAACGCGCCCCCCCATGCGCCTTGGGCGTATGAAATATCGGAGTGGCAGATCGCGCAGGCTTTCAACGTGACTTCTACTTCACCGAGTTTGGGCGTGCGCAGGGCGACTTCTTGGATCACCAATGGTTTTCCGAACTCGTAACAAACGGCAGCTTTCATGGTCGGTCCTTATTTCGGGGGGCGTAACGCTCGCGCAGACACTACTTATATGCAGACACTACGTATATAAGGTCACAAAAGGCCAGATGTCATTCCGGCTGAAACCCCGCCACCAGCCGCCAGGGCCAGCACAGGCCATGCCATAGCCAAACTTTAACCCGCCAGAATCGCGGATTCGGTTGCACCGAGCATGCATAAAATCGCCAAGCCAAGCTACCAACCTCAATACCACGCCGGTGAGCAAACCGACCAAAGCCGTCAGAAATCCTACTGACATTAGTTCCATGAGGTCCTCCCAAACCGGCGATGGATGATGCACTTGCCCGACTTTGAGCGGGATTTCGGTGCAGTCTAATATTTATTTAACGCGCAAATATGACCTAAGGGCCGCCTCACTTTGTCGGAGCGTCGCCCGGCTTGGCGCCCCCGTCATCGAGGTTGCAAAAAAGATCATAAAGCAGGTCGATCACGCGTGCGGATTTTGCATCGTTCAGCGTGTAATAGATCACTTTCCCTTCGCGCCGATATTTAACCAAGCCTTCAAGACGTAAACGGGCGAGTTGCTGGGAAACCGCTGCCTGACGGGAATGGAGCAGCGCCTCCAGATCGGACACGGATTTCTCGCCCGAGGCAAGATGGCACAAAATCATTAGCCGACCTTCATGCGCTAGCGCTTTTAGAAAATCAGCCGCCGACAAAGCGTTGTCGATCATCAACTCCAGCCGCGAGGCATCAAACTCCGGTTCATATTCGGGCATCGCCATAGTCGCGCCTTTTTCATGCTGAAAACCTGAGAGCCTTTTCAGTATAGGCTGCCTGTTGGTGTGGTCTGGCTGTCTATCGCAGCGTTCCAGTTTGGCACCCTATCTGGTCTCATCGGGTTTTAATCGCCCATATGTGTCACGGAATCGCTGTCGGGTTCAATAGCAACGGCGGTTCGCACGAAAAAATAGTTGGAAAACTGTGCCGTGGTTTCACGGGTAGTTTGGTCTATCTCAGCGGTTTTGTTGATGGGGACAGCTTTGCATCAAAGATGCCGGAAACTTGCGCTGATCCATCTGCCAAGCGAAGGTAGTTTTAAGCCCGACGATCGAACTTCGGTCGTGTTTTCGCTGTTCAACGAGGCGTTGCAAGCGCAATTGTAAGGGCGACGTAAACATCACCGCGCGTGCGCCAAAAAACCGGGGTTACGCCGCCGCAAGAAGGCAACTGAGGACGCAGGCTACCCGTCTCTTAGAGGGCAGCCCGGCGCGTTTTTCACAGCCATTCAGGGACTGGTTTAAGTTATTTTTGGCATTTTTAGGTCAATAAATTAGCCTTTATATCAATATGTTAAAGAGAAGTTTTCAGCTCTTTCGCGCATAGGTGGTTACAAAGCGTTACAATATTGTCCCCGATTTTGTGAATTATAATGCTAGAAACGGCGACTGAAAGATCATCAATTGGCCTCCTGTGCAAAGTTCAGATGCAAAAACTGGCAACATCGCAGGTCCGATCTGGCGCTAAAATCGCCGGGTTGAAAACAGCCATTTCGCCAACAAGAAGGCCAATAAAAGGGAAGTCTCTATGTCAGAAGAAACCGTCACGCGTCATTTCACGCTGCGACCGGCTTTTACGCTCGCGGTCGGGGCGTTTGTGCTTACGCTTTACTTTGTCTGGGCGCTCATGGGGGCTGCACCTACGGGCATCAGCTTTTCCAGCGACAAGCTGACCGAAGATCTGCCGCCGATGCCGATGGAGGGGGTCGACATCAAAACGGCGTCGATGGAAGGCATGTCGATGGAGGGCGATGGGGGGATGACCCCGGATCAGTTCTCCGAGATCACTTACCAGTTTATCGACGACCTCACGCTTGAGGACGGCACCGTGCGCCCGACACGCGAATGGACCCAAGCCCGAAAGCTGGCTGAGATGCCCGCAGGCATGGAGATGCCCAAGCAGGACGCAGAGGCGATCGCCAATGAGCCGATTGACGTCTACGTCATTGTGCAGCGCTTTGGCTATGAGCCGGGAGTGCTGCGGCTGAGAAAAGGCGTGCCTTACCGCTTTTTAATGATGGCGCTTGATGTCAATCACGGCGCGGCAATTCGCACGGCGACAGCGGGGCATATCATGCGCCGTCCGGCGCGCGTGCTGACCGAGACCGTGATGACGTTTACCGAAACCGGAGAATTCATGATGTACTGCACCGTTTATTGTGGTGTGGGTCACGACCAAATGAGGGGGAAGATCATTGTCGAATAATGCTCAAACAGCTGAGGAATTCGGTTCCGATAGCAACTTAACCGCCAGAATCAAACGGCTTGGTTCCGGCGACAAAAAGCTGCTGCTGTCGTTTTTTACTGTGGCAGCGATTGCCCTTGGTTTTGGCATCACATTCGGGGTTCTGACCGCTGCTGGTCGCGCCGGAATAATCTCGCTTGATAACAATATTGCCTATCGTTTGCTCGGCATGCATGGCGTCACCATTTTCTTTTACTGGCTCTATTTCGTCCAGGCGGGGTTTGTTTTGCTACTGGCGGCGGTTTACACGGATGGCGCTGGCTCGATATTCTTGCGCCCTCTGGCGTGGCTCGGGTTTTTGGCCATGCTCGCGGGTATTATCATTAGCGAGTACGGGCTGATCACCAGCGACACCATCCTCCTTTATGATGGCAATCCCAGCTTGCTAATCGACGCGCCCGGGGATGGCACGTTCTTTTACTTGGGCTATGTGATGCTAAGTGCGGGATTACTTTTGGTCGGCACACCGGCGCTGGCAACGGCGCTGCGGCCCAAAATCCTCGGCCTTGGCAAAGAGTGGACACCGATCACATTCGCCGTCGTGGCCTGGAGCGGGTTGCTGCTGGTTAGTGCGGTTGCCGGTGCCAACGCGTTCTACCCTCCGTTAATGTGGACCCTTGGATGGGGCGCGCCGGTGGTCGGGTATGCCATGAGTTGGAGCGTGCTGTTTCACAACGTGCATTATCTTCCGCTGATGGCAACCGTGGTGCTGTGGTACATTCTGATGGAGAACCTTACCGGGGTTAAATCGGTGTTTGGCCAGGGTTTTTCCAAGGTGGTGTTCGCCATTTACATGATTTTCGTGCCGCCAACCTCGCTCTACCATCTGTTTTTGGAACCGGGCATGTCCGAAAGCGTTCTGGCCGTCGGCTCGTTGCTGTCGCTGTTCATTGCGGTGCCGACAATTCTGGTGTTTGTGGTCATCGTCGCCTCGCTTGAAAGCTATGCACGCGCTCGCGGTGGGCGCGGTTTGTTTGGCTGGATCAAGATGTTGCCGTGGAAAAACCCGGTGATGGCAGCCCTTGGCATGGCCACGGTTAACCTCTCGCTTGGCGGGGTGTTTTCGATGGTGCTTATTCAGAACAAGCTGGCGGTTTTGCTCAGTGATACGTTCTATGTGCCGGGGTATTTTCACTTTCTCACCGTGGGCGGGGTATCGCTGACCTTTATCGCCATGCTGATCTATGTGATCCCGTCCTTGACCGGCAATCAGGTCTGGCGACCGCGTATTTTGGCGCTGCTGCCCAAATTCCTGACCACCGGCCTTGCGCTGTTTGGTATTGGAGGTATTGCGGCTGGCTACCACGGCATCCCGCGGCGGGTGTTCAACCTTGGCTATCACGTTGACGACGCGATTGAGCATGTGGACCCGCCGTTTATCTGGGGAGCATTAATGGGGTTTGTCGGCGCAGGCTCGTTGGTGATGGCGACCGTCATGTTCATCTATGTCTACGCTTTGTTCAGGATGCTGTTCTCAACCAACGCAAGGATCGGCATTGATGTCACCAAGCTGCGCGTGGTCGATTGGGGCGGAACCATTGTCGGGCGTCAAAGCGCATGGGTCGGGCCGTTGGCGATTGGGGTGATGGTGTCTGGTATGTACTTTTTTACCATCCTCAGTTTTCAGATACTTGACAGCGTATCGATTATAACACGCGGTGCAGGGCACTGACATGGCAAAGGGAAGTAGAATATCATGATACGACTAGACACAATCTTAATTGGTATCGTCGCTCTGGTTTGGACCTTGCTTGCCGTGATGTATGCCACCGTGCCGGCCATTCTAATGCCCCCCAGCTACCGCGTTTGGGGTGCCGGAGCGGTGGTGTTCATACTCCTGACACTCGTGATGGCCATTGCTGACAAGAAACGCAAATAGGGCCAAATTGGTGCGTAAGATAAGGGGATCAGCAGGGCTTGCCTTGCTGACCTTCTAAAATATTTGCGATCTCGGCAATCATATTGCTCAAGGACGTCGCAATTCTGCTGGTGCCTTCATGCCAGTCCGGGGATGCCAGAACCGTTGTCACGTCCTGTTCAGAGATCGCGGCCAGATCACCGAGATGCCCGAAACCAAGCGTCGCGGCGACACCACGGATCTTGTGGCTTGAAAACTGTAACTCTTTCAAAGCTTCGGTCGCTTCCCGACCGGTTTGAATTTTTTCGCGCAGAATTTGGAACTCGCGTAGTCGTTCGCGCAGGATGCCAATAAATTTCTGCCTGATGGTACTAATTTTACTTTCCAGTGTTTGCTGCATGATCCAGCCTCCCTCTTAACACTTGGTTTACGCTACTAACTAGGTAGTCACTTGATTACGACGCGCGGCCCACGTTTTTTAGTATTTTTGACCGCCACGGCATCTGTTTGCGTCGCGGTTTCAACAAAGTTGCGACGTCGATTTTCTGGGTTGTTTGGATGTGGTGCAGGTTGTCTATTGCCTTGAACAGGTTCTTTAGCGAGCCCGGCGACGAGAAAATGCCCGGCGCGACCTGCTCGCCGATATTGATGGTGACGTTCATCGGCTCTCCGCTGCCGTAGATCAGGTAAAGCTCGGCGATGGCCAGCCTAAGATCAGAGGCGGTTTCATCGCTGAAGGGCGAGCGTCCTCGGTTGAAGGCGCAGACATAAATTCCGTCGCCCCGATAGGACAAAAAGTCGAATTTCCCCCGGAACGTGTCACTGATCGCTTCGCCAATATCAGTGAGAAGATAATAGAAATCCTCGGCTGGCGTGCGGGAATAAATCTCACCGATATTTTCGATCTCCAGCGCAATCAGCCCAGAGGTGAAATGACCCTGACGACTTTGTAACAGCAGGTAATTCTCAAATGCGGTATAGTCCAAAAACCCGTCCACGTCCTCGATCGGTAAGGGGTCGCTGACCTCATGGCGGGTTCGGTGCTCCAGCCGCTCTTTGAGCGTGACGTTTTCGAACTTTGCCTGCTCGGCTTGTTTCAACTCGTCAACCAGACGGCTGGCGATGGTGACGCGGGTGCCCAGCTCGAGCACATCAAACGGTTTGGTCACATAATCGCTAGCACCTGCGGCAAAGGCGCGGTCCACATATTGTTTGTCGGACATGGCGGTGATCATCAGGATCGGCGATTTTTTATAGGCGTGTATGGCGCGAATGCGCGAGCAAAGCTCAACCCCGTCCATATGGGGCATCTGAATATCAAGTAAAAAGCAATCAAACGGAACTGGCGAGGTTTTAATATACTGCAAGGCTTCCTGCCCCGACGAGGCAAGTGTTACGTCTTCAAATCCGCTGCACGCCACCGTTTCTTTAAGCAACTCAAGGATGATTTCGTCGTCATCTACTGCAAGAATTTTCATCTGACTGCCCCGCTTTCAAGTCGGTTCATTTTTTTTGCGTTGTTATCAACGTCACCATTAAATCTGGCCTGCATAATTGGCGTTGTTATCTTCCGCCTTGGGTTGACCTTGTTCGCCAATCGTGGCGAAAGCGTGACGCATTTATGGAAAACAATAGGTAGATTTGTGACAATTTTGGCGAGATACGGAAACGATCCGCGCCAGTTATGCCCAAAACACCTAGTTTTGGGCGATAATCACAACCTCAGGGCGATGATTGATGCTTTTCCAGCGACGCTCGCAACAAGGAGAGCGAGCGTTCTGTCCGAGCGACCTTATCGAGGGCGAATTATCACTTTTATCGCTTGCTATGACCAAATATTTGTCTGGTTTATCGTTAAAGATCACGATGTTACCTATAGTACGACCGTCGCCTACCCCGCCTTTCACCAGGTAGGTCTCTCTGATGTCGAGTATTGTCATACGCCAGATCGTATGTCGCAGTTGCGCTGACGGCAAAGCCATTTTGCGCGAACAGGTCAAAAAATACTGTCAAATTGCCCTAAAATTGCCATTCATCTGCGCCACTAACGGTTGCAGCCGCGCAATCGCTACAATTTTCAGCGGGCTATTTCGGGTAAAAGGACTAAATCCATGAAGTTCCGCACTGATGTAAAAATCGGCAACCAGATATCCGCCATCGCATTCACCGCGTTTGTCGGCTTTCTGGTGATTTTAGGAATGGAGTTTCAAAGCTCAAACGCCATCACGAAGAACAGCGAACGTGTCGTTACAGAACTGCAAGAACTATCAATAATTCGCGACATTCAGCACGGCTTATCCACGGCCCGGCTCAATGAAAAGGACTATTTGGCCAGTCAGCAGGACGTCGCGCTGTGGCAGTTTTACCAGCAGCTAAACCGGGTCAAAGCGTCAGTGGATGCGCTGCGAAAGTTCGAACTGGCGGGGGCCGAGGAAATAAAACTGCGGGTATGGGAGGAACAACTGGTCGCCTACGGGGATCAGTTCTCGGATATGTCGCGGGAACTTAACTCTATCGGACTGTCTGAATCGCAGGGAGTTCGTGGCACTATGCGCAACGCAATTCACATCGTTGAACGTAAAATCGCTACGATGGGCGGGACTATTTATCGCGATTTATTGCAAGTTCGGCGCCACGAAAAAGACTATATCATCCGGCGGGACGCCAGCTATTTCGCATCGTGGCAGAAGTCGGTCACTCTGCTGGAACAGGATATTGCGATCCAACTTATGGACCGCGCGGACAAGTCATCGGTGACGCAATCATTATCGCTTTATATCAACTCATTCAATACCTTACGCAACCATTATACCGATCTTGCTAAAGATACGGCACTTACGGACGGGATGTCCAAGGGCCTTTTGAACTCGATCAATTCTGTTTTCAAAACCAGTTCGGACGAGGTCATTGATACCGCGCGCGCCAATTACGCGATTGGCGTTGGCTATTTTAGATATCTGGTGATTGCGACAATTTTGATCGGTACATTCGTGTTTGTTGCGGCGCGGGTGATTGCCTCGGGAATTCGCGGTCCCATAAAAGAGATGGCCGACACGATGAAGCGACTGGCCCGCGGGGAGACACAGCTCGATATTCCCGCCATCGAGAACACCAACGAAATAGGCGACATGGCGCGAGCGGTGCTGGTGTTTCGCGATACCGCGCGCAAACGTGCTGAAGGGGTAAAGGAGTTGCAGCAGGCCAAGTTGCATACTGAAAACATCATCAACTCCATGAGCGAGGCGCTGTTTGAGGTGGATGCGGACGGTAAAATCATTCGCTCCAACCCCGCCGGAGAGCGCCTGCTAGGTGCCCAGAAAAATGGCCTGAAGGGTCTCGATCTGGCGGAGTTTGTGTCCGAGGACGAGAATGCCTCAAAAGATTACACGACGCTGAAACTGATCCAAAGCAGTCTGGAAAAAAAGCATATGACCAACCCCGTCGGTTTTCAGGGTTTGATCGCTGACGCTCCGCTCCCGCTGATTTTGACGTCGGATGGTGCGAAAATCATCTTCGCCAACAAAATTGCACATATGGCGTTTGGATATGCGCCCAACGAGATGACGGGCTTGCGGGTCGAGGATTTATTGCCTGCTTCTAAGCGAACCAGCCATACGCAACACGTGACCACCTATTCACATGAAATCGAACCGCGCACGATGGCGGGCGGCATCGCTCTGGGCGCGCAAAACAAAGCGGGCGAGGAAATGGATGTGATGGTCGGTCTCATGCCCCTCAATCTCAACGGAAAAAACTGCATTTTGGGGGTGTTACGACGCAAAAATATCGACCCGACATTTGCGGAAATAGGCAACACCGAATTTGGCCGTCTCTTCACCGGATTCGAGATGGATCCACGCGTGCTGCGCCTGCTGCATACCAGCTCGTCCGAGGTTGACACGGTTCAGTTCATGTTGACGACGGACGGTCGAAAAATACCCGTCAGCGTGTCGGGCGGCCTGATCCACAGCGAGGATAAGAGCCGCTCCGGCGCGATCTTCGTTGCTCGTGACATAAGCCGCCGCCTCGCCTCTGAAATGGAGATACGCCAGTTTAAGTCAACGCTGGATCGGGTGGACGGCAAGGTCTATATGTTTGATCCTGACACCCTGAAAATGATCTATTCCAACCGCTCCGCCAGAAAGCGCTCCGAGCAGATTTCGCCAGATATCTATCATCTGACGCCGATGGATCTGGACCCGACCATCTCCGAACAACAGTTCCGCGCCCATTTGCAGCCGCTGATTGATGGAACCGAGAAAACGATCTCGTTTGAAACGGTTCAGTTTGAGCCGGATGGGCGAGAAATCCCCGAGGAGGTTGTCGTTCAGCTGATTAAGCCCGCGGATCAGCCCGCCCGGTTCGTGGTTTTCGTCACCGATATCACCAAGCGTAAACAGGCCGATCGCGAGATCAACAAGTTCAAGGCGACGCTGGACGCCACCGAGGACGCGATATTCATGTTTCGCCCCGACAGCCTTGAGTTTATCTACATCAACAACACGGCGCGCAAACAGGTCGGTTGGAATAATAGCGAGCATATTGGCAAAACCCCGGGCGACATCAATCCAGTTTTCAGCGAGGAACGCTTTCGCAAAATGGCAGCGCCCCTAGTTTATGGCACCCAAACCTCGGTTACCATTGAAAGCATTGGGCTGAACTTCAAACCGTCCGAGTTTATTTTGGAGCTTTTTGACGAGGACCACACCGCCGAAACCCGGTTTGTGCTGACGTGTCGCGACATCTCCGAGCGAAAAGAGGCCGAAAAGAACATCCTGCAATTTAAGAAAACACTCGATCTCAGTCAGGACGAGATTTACATGTTCTGGCCCGATAGTTTGAAATACATCTATCTGAACGACGCGGCCAGGCGGCTGTCGGGTTGGAGTTGTGAGGAATACATCACCAAGACCCTGATGGATAACAACAAAAACTTCGATCCAAAGGAGTTCCGCGAAATCACCGCTCCGCTGTTGAATGGCGAGAAAAAATCCATTGTTTACGAGAAGATAGGTAAGAATGATCGCCCCATAGAGGTCTCGCTTCAGTTACTGAAACCGCAAGACCAGACCGCGCGGTTTGTGGCCATCACCCGCGACATAAGCGAACGCAAAGCCACGGAACGGGCCAAATCCGAGTTTATTTCGACCGTCAGCCATGAATTGCGCACGCCGTTAACCTCGATCAAAGGGGCCTTGGGGCTGCTAAAAGCGGGCGCTGCAGGCGAGATGAACGAAAAATCGGACTCGCTGGTAACAATGGCGCTTAACAACAGCGACCGTCTGGTGCGTCTGATTAACGATATTCTCGACATAGAGAAATTCGAGGCCGGACGCATGGAGTTCCATTTGGAACCAATGGATATGGCCGATCTGGTTCGCCAAGCTGTCGAGGCTAACAAGAACTACGGGGTGACGCGCGGGGTGACGTTTGAGGCCAGTGGCATCGCAAATCCTGTGACCATCAACGGCGACAAGGATCGGTTGATGCAGGTCATGGCCAACCTGATGTCAAATGCCGCCAAGTTCTCTGACAGCGGTGCGACGGTCAAAATTGCGCTGACAAAGCGAAACGGCAAGGCGCGCATCTCGGTCAAGGACACAGGCTCCGGCATCCCGATCAAGGCGCAGGCGACGATCTTTGACAAATTCACGCAGGCGGATTCCTCTGATCAACGGGCCAAAGGTGGCACGGGGCTGGGGCTCAACATCGTAAAAATGATGGTCGAGGCCCATGACAGCTCGGTCCATTTCAAAAGCAAACCCGGCAAGGGGACAACGTTCTTCTTTGAAATCGATTTACTTGAAAAAGACGAAAAAGTCTTGCCCATCAAGCCTATAGCCGTTCAAGCATCGGCCCGTTTGCTGGTCTGCGAGGATGATGAGGACATCGCTGATCTGCTGAAAATCATGCTGACCAGCACCGGCTATCAGGTCGATATCGCCAACACTGCAGCGCAAGCAAAAGAGCTGTTGGCGACGACCGAATACGACGCAATGACGCTTGATCTTGGCCTGCCAGATCAGGACGGACTGTCGCTGTTGCGCGACATGCGCGCCCAACCGGCGCTGGAAAATCTGCCGGTTGTGGTGGTGTCCGCAAGTGCGCCGGACAAAAATTCTGACCTCAAGGCGGACGGCGTTAATATTTTTGATTGGGTGCAAAAGCCGGTCAATTCCAAAACGCTGAAATCGCTTATGGAGCGCGCCGTGCGCAATACGCCCTCGGTTACCCCGAAAATCCTTCATGTGGAGGATGAAGGCAGTGTGCGCGAAATCGTCAAAACCATTGTGGGCGATCACGCCGAGATCATCAGCGCCACCTCAGTGGCCTCCGCCAAGAAAATGCTGTCTAAAACCCGGTATGATCTGGTCATCCTTGATCTGTCATTGCCAGACGGAGACGGGCAGGAACTGCTACCATTGCTGCATAAATCGCCACAAAATGCCACGCCGGTGCTTGTTTTTTCGGCACAAGAGGCTGATAGTCGTATTGTCGCGGGGGTCGAGGCGGTGATGGTTAAATCACGCGTTTCAAACGAAGACCTGTTAGGCATGATTGATACAGTTATTGCTCAGGCCAAACACGGCAACCGCGCGGCGGCGGAATGACAAACAAAGTGAAATTGGATCATGTTAAATAATATATTACATGTTGAAGACGACGAGGACATCCGGTCCATCGCCCTGATGGCGCTGCAAGCGATCGGCGGGTTTAACGTGGTACAATGCAGTAGCGGCCAGGAAGCGGTGCAAAAAGTGCAGGAGTTTACGCCGGATTTGTTCTTGCTCGACGTGATGATGCCCGGCATGTCCGGCATCGAAACGCAGGAAGCCTTGCGGAAAATCCCGCGCTTTGCCAACACTCCGGTGATATTCATGACCGCCAAGGCTCACCGCGAGGAAATCGACGCGTTCAAAGGCTCGGGCGCGATTGAGGTCATTACCAAGCCTTTCGATCCGGTGACCCTGTCTGATCAGGTTCGTGCCGCTTGGGAAAAGCGAAAATAGACTGGCCTTTAGCGCCTGCTGATCTCCAGTATCGCTCGCAAGCCTGACGAGAGCCTCTCAAATTTCAACCGGCCACCATGTTGACTGGCGATGGTCGACACAATCGTCAGTCCAAGGCCAACCCCTTCGGTAAACCCCGAGTTTTCGCCACGCAGAAACGGGCCCTTGAGCGCGTTAAGGGTTTCTTCAGTCATGTTGGTGCCTTCATCCTCGATCACAATCGAGGCGGTGGTCGAGTTGGCCTTGATCGACACCTCGGCGCGCCGCCCGTATTTGAGGGCATTGTCGATCAGGTTGGAAATTGCGCGCTGCAACGAGATCGGCCGCGCCAACACCAGAATTCGTCGCGCCTCCTCGAACGGCAAGGTCGCCTGACCGCTGCGGCCACTGAACACCGACCGGCTTTTGTCAAATTCGGTGATTTGGCTCGCACATAGCCGCACCGGCATGCCGGTATCGGCGTAATCGGCGACAACGGAATCAACCAGCGAGGTCAGTGATATTTGCCGTGGCACCTCAACGTCCATTTCCGAGCGGGTATAGGTCAGAACGCTTTGGATCATGCCGGTCATTTGATCGATGTCGGTTTCCAGTTTGCAGCGCAGCTCGTCATCCTCAATCAGCGCGGTTCGCAAGCGCAGCCGGGTCGCGGGTGTGCCCAGATCATGGCTGACGCCCGACAGGATCAGCATGCGTTTTTGCAAACGATCCCGCTCTATCTCTTGATAATTATTGACCGTCCTGACGATCTCGCGCAGCTCGTTTGGGCCTTCCTCGGCAAAAATATCCGGCCCACCAATGCGACCTCTGCGCGCAAGTGCCGTGGCAAATCGGCTGAATTGTGCAGAAGTTTCAGATACTTGTGTAAGAAAAATCCCCAGCGCCGCCAACACCAGCAAAGCCGCCAGCAGACGTGTATCCGTGGGCGCTGCTTCACAGCCCCAGACAGAGTTTCCGTCGATGCGCTGCCAGCGGCCACTTCCA